>CAZOEW010000016.1:0-31929 GCA_964578935.1 uncultured Desulfobacterales bacterium
TTATCGAACGAAAAATAAAAGATTACAAATATCAGAATTGCTGATGATATAAAATAAATACCGAATAATTTTGTAAGTACCGATTTCATTGTATTTGATTATTTTGTTTCATCTGCCGACATATCAGCACCTTCTTCGTAAATATCATTTCTTTCCAACTGATAACCATGTCGCACAATCTTTGCATCAACGATAAAAATTATTTCATGAGCAATATTGGAAGCCAGGTCGCTAATAAATTTCAAATTACGGCTAATATCATTGAGATACGAACAATATTCGGCCATATTGACATTAGCTTTAATCATTTCAGTATGGTATTCAAAAGCATCATTGAACTGCTCTCTGCCCTTTATGTAATCAAGGGCGCGATCAAAAGCCCCCTCGGCTGTTCCAACAGCCTGGGCTGCCAAAAGAATTCTGCTTTCCGTAAAGAATTTTTGAATATAGTCATAGCCCTTTCCCTCTTCTCCAATCAGATTTGAAAGGGGAACCCGGACGTTGTCAAATATCAGCTCAGCCATGGGCATCATATTGATTCCTAATTTTTTGCCGACATCTTTTGCTTCAAGACCTTCAGTATCAGCTTCTACAAGGATCATGCTGATTCCCTGTGTCGAAGGCTGCGCGTTCTGATCTGTCCGGCAGAGGACAATATAAAAGGAAGCTGACCCGCCGTTAATCACAAAGGATTTTCTCCCATTGATTACCCACTCGCTGCCGTTCTTAATCGCTGTCGTAGACAGGATCGTAATGTCTGCTCCATTATCCGGTTCCATGAAAGCGCCGCCTGAAAGCATTGCACCTTCGGCAATTTTCGGAAGGAATTTTTTTGTTAATTCGTCTTTGCCGAAACGCAGAAGACATTCAGACGCATACCCGGCCATCGTCAGCGTAATGCCCATGCTGGAATCCTTGCGGCACATCTCTTCCGCGACGATGACATTTTCAAAGATTCCAAGACTGGCGCCTGAGAACTCTTCTGGAAAGTGAATTCCAATAAAACCAAGATCGGCTGCCTTCTCCCAGATTGCTTTTGGATATTCCCGTTTTTTTTCAAGCTCCTGTATCAGCTCTTTGTCAAATTCTCCCTTGGCAAATGCTTTTACCGCTTTTTGGATCTGTTTTTGTGATTTGTCCAATTCAAACATTTTTAACACCCCTGACCGATAAGCTCTCCACCCGAGAAGAGGTTTCGTTGACGTTTATCTTTGAGTAGTAGATCATGCTGATGCAATACCGCGCAGCAGCGTGATGTTTACAAATTTAAAGCGTTTCATTTTTTCCCTGAATAAACGCCGGTATCAGGATAAAATTTAAGGTTTCTTTTACCACGCTTAAATATTCTTCTGCCTCGGCGCCTATTATCGGACTCAGAAATCTTTCACCTGCAATAAAATTGAACAGTGACAGCATGACCGCCATCACCCTGGCTTTTGCCTGCTTGGTTATTTTTGATTTATCCATGGCAAGTCCCATAGATATCGCAATGCCTGCAATAATATCGATAAAATTAAAATCCGGAGCATCTCCATTGTGTGTATTTGTAAAATAGTTCAGAAGGATCAGGTTCGTTATTTCCGGATTTTGAAACAGATAGTCGCAGGACATGTTGATTGCGATCTCGAGACGTTCGGGAAGCGGTTTTCCGTGTATGACTTTTTCGATTTTTTTAAGCTGCTGTTTAAGACCCTCCTGGGTTGCCATTAATACGGCATCATAGAGATCCGCTTTCTCGCCCCAGTGGTAATAAAGCGTTGAAATGTCAATGCCAACCGCTTTTGCAATCATTCTGGTCGTTGTCCCTGAATAACCATTCTCACCAAAAAGCTTGCGCGCGGAATCAAGTATTCTGGCTTTCATCGAGTTTGGATCTCGTCTGGCTTTTTCCAGTGGTGTTACCATCAGGGGTTCCCCAATCCCATCAAATCTATCCCAAAGTATGTTTGCATCAATTGATGGAGAAAATAGAATAATCTTGATCCAATGTCAAGCATAAATCAGAGCGGTATGAACCTGTTTTCAGGTTGATCTATGGTTGGAAAAGTAATATCAAATCCGTATATTGTTTCAAAAAAAGCAATTCAATTCTATCCGGTTGCAGATCAGCGTGTTATGGCAAACGGAGACGGATCCGGAATTGGAGGTGGAACATGAAATTGTTACGGAAGGTTAACTGCCCGTATCCATTCATAAGGAGAAATATATGAGCGTTATCCGTTTTTTGATTTTGATTCCGGTGTTGATCTGTTTTTCAGGTACCGCGCAATCCGAGTCATTGGACACCCCTGAAAAAGCTTTTAAACCGTTGCCGGTGATTGTAAGCATCATACCTCAGGCGTATTTTGTCGAGCGTATCGGGGGAAGGCGCGTTTCCGTTGAGGTTCTTGTCCTTCCTGGAGAAAATCCAGCGACGTATAAGCCTTCGCCCAATCAGATGCGCAGTATTGTTAAGTCAGATATTTTTTTTCGAATCGGGGTTCCATTTGAAGAGGCGCTTCTCCCAAAGATAAAAACCATTGCAAAAAATCTTCAGATTGTTGACACTCGGGAAGGAATAAAACTGCGAAGACTGGAGGTCAGGCACGATCATCAGGATGAACGTTCGGAAATGGATAGCGGACTTGCTGATCAGGACAAAGGGGAACACTCGAACACCCATGGATTGGAAGGTAATGATCCGCATATCTGGCTGAGCCCCAGGCTGGTTAAAAAGCAGGCCGAAACGATACGAAGCACGCTGGTAAGAGTTGATCCTGAAGGAGAAGAAGAATATACTGCGAATTTTAAAAGTTTTATCAGAGATATTGAGATTCTGGAAAGCAAAATCGCGGCAACGCTTGCTCCCTTCCGAGGGCAGTCAATTTATGTTTTTCATCCTTCTTTCGGCTATTTTGCGGATGAATACGGTCTCAGGCAGGTCGCCGTTGAGATAGAGGGCAAGTCTCCCAAGGGAAAAGATCTGGCACAGTTCATTAAAAGAGCGAAAAGGGAAAAGGCGCGTATTGTTTTTGTCCAACCCCAGTTTGATCAGAGCGCGGCAGGTAAAATCGCTCAAGCCATAAACGGAACGGTCATATCGATCGATCCGCTTGCAGGAGACTACCTGAACAACCTCGAGGAGATGTCAAACCGGATTTCCAGCGCGCTTGAAAGATAAGGCGGTCGGTTTTTAAGCGCTTCAGACCACAGAAATACTGGTTCAACGCACTTCATTTTAAGGAGATACCCGTGGCAGGCGAAGTGGATGTCGTCATGAAAAATGTTTCTTTTGCGTATGCAAGAGAGAAGGTTCTGGAAAATGTTGATCTGACCGTAGCGCGTTTGGATTTTGCAAGCATTGTCGGGCCGAACGGGGGTGGCAAAACAACCCTGCTGAAACTTTTGCTCGGGCTTTTGAAGCCGAGTGCTGGCAATATAAAGGTTTTTGGGAAATCGCCTGAAAAATCAAGGCTTCGAGTAGGCTACATGCCGCAGTATTCAAATCTGGATATGCAGTTTCCGGTGAACGTCCTGGATATTGTTCTCATGGGACGCCTGGGGCATTCAACAGGGGGCTGGTATTCAAAAGCGGATCGTCTTGCAGCGGAATCCGCTCTTGAGGAGGTGGAAATGTCTGACTTTGTCAGCCATCGTTTCAGTGAGCTTTCAGGCGGGCAGCGGCAGAGGGTTCTCATCGCGAGGGCTTTATGCTGCCAACCGGAACTGCTTCTCCTTGATGAACCGACCTCCAATATCGATCCTGAAGTCGAAGAGGCTCTGTCTTGTATTTTAAAGGAATTGAACACGCGCATGACCATTCTGTTGGTATCCCATGATATGGGTTTTGTATCCCGGATCGTTAAAAGCGTCATATGCGTCAATCGTCGCGTTGTAATTCATCCGACAAGTGAAATTAACGGTAAACTGATTATGGATATTTATGGACGGGATCTGCGTATGATTCGACATGATCATCGCTGCAGTGAAACGGGGCACAGGCATGATTGAATTCTGGTCGGCTGTTTTTGATCCTGACAACGAGTTCCTTCGCCTTGCGATTTATGTTTCAGTGCTGGCAAGTGTGTCGTTCGGGATCATTGGTACATTTGTCGTTACCCGTCGTATCAGTTATCTGGCTGGGGCGATCTCCCACTGTGTGTTCGGTGGAATCGGTGCGGCAATCTATCTGCAGAAAAAAGTGGGAATCGCATGGTTTGACCCCATGTACGGCGCTGTTTTGTCCGCCATACTTGCGGCATTGTTAATCGGTATTGTCAGCCTGTATTCGAAACAGAGAGAAGACACGGTAATCGGAGTACTCTGGGCGGTCGGTATGGCAGCAGGATTACTTTTTCTGGATGTCACGCCCGGGTATTTTGATTTGACGAGTTATCTTTTTGGGGATATACTGATCATCTCAAAAAGCGATTTATGGATGGTAGCGGGTCTGAACGTCATGATCGCCTCTTTTTCAATCTATTTTTACAACAAACTGCTTGCTGTTTGTTATGATGATGAGTTTGCCCGTCTTCGCGGGATTCACACGAACCTGTTTTACATCCTTCTCTTATGTCTGACCGCCCTGACTGTTGTCCTGCTGGTTCGTGTGGTCGGAATCATTATGGTCATCGCGCTGTTAACCATTCCCGCTGCGGTGGCAGGGCAGTTCGCAAGGCGGCTTTGGCAGGTAATGCTGCTTGCCGTTATTCTGTGCATGACCTTTAACGGGGTCGGACTTGTTTTAAGCTATCACTATAACCTTTCCACCGGTCCCGCAATCATTGTCATTGCCGGTATTACTTATCTGGCTGTCCTCGCTGGTTCAAGGCTGTGGAACCGGGTAAAAGTGAAAATCAATCGTTCATAAAACCATATAACTTATCCGAATTAAAAAGGATCAATGTCTAATAATGATTGACGATTGGTTCTGATTGTGCGATTAATAAAAGGTTAATCCCATATCTTGTGCTTTTGAGTTTCAGGTTTTCATAAATTTGTGTAATTTTTTTCACAATTGGCGTTGTGAATAAAAATTTTTTAAAAGTAAAAATTTAACATATTGAAATTTATTAATATTTTTTTATTTGGCTGCTGGCGTGATGCTTGCATGCCTTGATGAGAGACAGGTGATTTTAAATTTTTACTGACTTTTAAAAAAGGAAATGGTCATGTTGCATAAAATTAAGCTCTTGTTTTTCTGTTTGCTGTTGGTAACCGGGACCGTGAATACTGCCTTTGCCGAGACATATCTTTTTACAATGGACGGCGAGGAGGTTGAGATCGACACAACCAGTTTTGCAGACCGTGTAGAAAGCTTTACTGCCGGAGCCAATACGGAGCTTCCGTATAGTGACCCTCAGTATTCACTTGACATTCCGGATTACAGCGGATCCGTGCCATTGGATCCTTATGAAGCGGTGAGTCTGGGGAACGGCGGCGAGCTGGTTCTGGAATTTATCGACAATTCATTTACGACATCCGGTGATGATACGGCAGATCTCTGGGTTTTCGAGGTCGGAGCGATTGTTGAGGGAACAGAGGTTTCCATCAGCAAGGACGGCATCAACTGGATATACATTGACAGCATCGGGGGCGCCACCTACGGCGTTGACATCGATGCCTATCTGGGAAACGGCGTGGAGCTGTGGGAACAATACTATTTTGTCAAATTGACGGATCTCAACGAAGGGAAATCCGAAAGCCCTTATGCAGGAGCCGATATCGATGCGGTTGCCGCGATCAGCAATGAGATCCTGATCGATTCTCATACGCCGGTTGCCGTGACCGGCCCGGATCAGACCGTGCCGGAAGGAGACACTGTGACACTGGATGCAACCGGTTCCTATGATCCGGATGATGATCCGGTCACCTATTTGTGGGAACGAGTCTCGGGACCTGTTGTCACGTTGTCCGACAATACGGATGATCAGCCGACTTTTACCGCACCGCAAGTGAATGTAGCCGGAGCATCGTTCACGTTCAAGCTGACCGTAACGGATGATGGGGGACTTTATTCTGAATCGCTCTGCATCGTTAATGTTACGAACATTCCGGGAAATATACCTCCGGTTGCCAATGCCGGTCCGGACCAGGAGAATATCGTTGAAGGCGACAATGTCCGGTTAGACGGTTCAAACTCCTATGACCCGGATTCGGGTGTCATCCAATCCTACGCGTGGACACAGATATCCGGTGTCGCGGTTACCCTTTCAAGTTCTTCCGCGATTCAGCCGACCTTTGTCGCTCCGTATGTGGGGACCAGCGGGGATTCACTGAAATTCAGGCTTGTCGTTACCGATGAGGGCGGTCTGCAGTCGAGTGATACCTGCATTGTCAGCGTCAACGGAAAAAATCGTTCTCCAATAGCCGATGCAGGCGAAGACCAGACAGTCGCTGCAGGAGGGTTTGTTACACTGGATGGCTCCGGTTCTTCTGATCCGGATATTGGAGATGTACTGAAGTACCGTTGGCGACAGATATCCGGTACCATTGTGATCCTGTCGAATACCGTGGCGGTTTCGCCAACCTTTACCGCACCCTTATTGGTCAAGGATGATGTTTTATACTTCGAGCTAACCGTCACGGATAATGGGGGCCTTGTCTCGGTAGATACATGCATTGTGAATGTGACAAGCGGGTTAAACTATCCGCCGGTCGCGGATGCCGGACCTGAATCGATGACAGCCGCAGAAGGCGCCACGGTTACGCTGGACGGTTCCGGTTCTTCCGATCCGAATGCAGGGGATGCCATTACCTATCGATGGACACAGAAATCAGGAATACCCGTTACCTTGTCCGACCCGTTAGCGGTTCTGCCGACCTTTGTGGCGCCTGCTGTGGGAGAGAGCGGCGCTGAACTCGTTTTTGAATTGACTGTTGAAGATGAAGGCGGACTTCAGGGCGTGGATTCAATAACGGTTGAGATTACCGATACCGTCCCGGGTCCTCCTCCTGGCGATGATGGCGGCGGCGACAGTGGCGGGGGTTGTTTTATCTCAAGCGTTGCCGGCTTTTTTTAGCGTTTTCCGTTGAAGCAGCCTTGTTGCGGGGATGACGGACCCAATTGCGGTTCGTCATCCCCGTAAAACCAAGAATAGTATTTCACTTCCTGTTATTTTTTCAACTCGACATGTTTATGTTTGCCGGTCTGCGCCTGGTATGCCTGTTGTTTGTTTTCTGATGGGTAAAACAGTATTCCTGATTTAAAACCCGGATTAAAAAAAACTTGACACCCGCGTATAATTATTTTATGTACCGACCAATTGGTCGGATTATAATTCGTCTGGTCGGATTACGAAACACGGTTTTGTCCGGTGTCCATCTGCATGGCAGGATAAACAGTGCTTGGCCGGCCGATAGATCGGATCTTATGCCGGAACGTTTCATGGTTACTACAGGAGATACATATGCCGCCGATTCTTGAACTGGAAGCCATACGAAAAAATCAGATCCTCGAGGCCGCGATCATGGCCATCTCTGAATTCGGAAGCGCCAATGTCACCATGGCGGATATCTGCCGCACGGCCGGTCTCTCAAAAGGGGGGCTCGCGCATTACTACAAATCAAAACGTGATCTTTTCAAGGCGGTATTCGAGGAGTTTTTCAACAGGGTATTTGAAAGGTGCCGGGATAAGATGGACGAGTTTGATGAGCCCCTTGATAAATTACTTTCACTGGATTTGCTTTATGACGCGGATGACCCGGATGCGGTTATCGGTTATCCGATTTTGTTCGATTTTATGTCCATAGCGGTTCATGACGCCGAGTATCGTCAGATATTCCGGAACTGGATTAATAATTGGATTGAGTTGCTCTCACAGGCGCTTATCGAAGGTCAGGAGCAGGGAATTTTTGGAAAATTTAATCCGGATTCCGTTGCCCGTTCCATTTCCGCCATCTACCAGGGTATTGCGACACGCTGGTACATGTCACCCGAATCCCATTCAACCGAGTGGGCGCTGGATACTCTCAGAAGAGGCGTTGAAGGGCTTCTAAGGTCATATGACAAGGAACGATAGGTTGTTTTAACCGAAGAAAGGTTTTCTGTGGAACCAAAACCACAGAGAACAAAACAGAAAAGGAGGACAACATGGCTGTATTTGAAAGCAGGGAAAAGATGCACGCGGTTTTAGGAGGGCTTTTCGAGCACCTTGTCGCCCATCCGGAATTCGGACCCAAGTTTGCTGCAACCGGGATTACAATCAAATTTAGCATAACAAATCCCAATGACCAGCTGTGGATAACTCCCGGCGACGGCAAGAAGGGGGAGGTGATGTGGGGTGACACCGATTTGAAAGCCACGGTTGAAATGACCCTGAGCAGTGACACCTGCCACAAGTTCTGGCTGAAACACATATCGATGCCTATCGCTCTGGCAAAAGGGTTGATTAAGGCGAAAGGCCCGATGCCTAAAGTGCTTAAGCTGCTGCCGCTTTTAAAACCGGCTTATGATATGTATCCGGAACATGCAAAAAGTCACGGCCTTTCTATTGAAAAAGAATAGCAGGAGGAGATTATGGAAAGAAGCATCAAACAATATGAGATGGACAGGGTCGAGGCGGCAAGAGTCGCCGCGCGTCTGATTCTTGCTTCAGGAACAACCTCCCCGCGTGTTGGCGGTGTCGGGGAGTGCAGTATCCATATTTTCGATGATGAGTGCGACATCGAGGATATATGCCAGGAAATGGAAGAAATGGCGGAAATCAAAACGAGCTGGTCTTTTTTCAAGAGAGATGCGGCCATGCTCCGGGACGCGGATGTTGTCCTGGTTGCGACATCCCTCCGATGCGTTTCGGATCCTGCTGATATTAACTGCAATCTGTGCGGGAAACTCGTTTGCGAGTATCTGAAGGAAGAAAAAAAACTTCCGGACGATCCGGATGTGGCTTTCAGGGGGCCGCTGTGCATTTTCCGGGCAGCCAACATTGCCTACGCTCTTGACGGCATGATGTCCCAGGCCAGAAATTTGGGGATCGACTACGGTGTGTTCTGGTCCGCGGGAGCCGCTGCCATGCGTATGAGGCTTTTACCGAAGAATACGGGCTTTTCCCTTGCAATGGGTATTTCGATAACCGAAAAAAGTCCGTTCAGGGATATTCCGAAACGGTATGCTGAAATTAATCAGAGGAGTATGAACGACAGAATGATTCAACGTCTGTGGCCGCAGTTTCGTTCAATTTACAGCTAAATTTTACGATCGTCAGACAGGTTTTTTAAACCTTTCAGGAGGAGAAGATGGCAATCAAAGAAATGTCTCAGCTTATCGGGAATGGGTTGGACCGCGCAGTGGAGCTGATGGCGGTGGCGGCCCACAACAGTTTCCGTTTTAAGGATAGAAACAGTATCAAAATCGTAACGGTTGAAGGTGAAGATCTTGAGCAGATCGCTGAATACTGCTTTTCGTTGGGGGACATGGCACCTCTTGCCGCACGGGATGGAAGGCATCTGGCTCAATTGATGAAGGAGCCCTGTTCTTTAATGATTATCGGTGATACGCGTAAATCCGAATTCAATTACAACTGCGGGGCCTGCGGATATAAAACATGCGCGGAACTCAACAAGGCCGAGAAGGTGGAATCCCTCACGGCAAATGGCCCCAGCTGCATGTTCAAGAATTTGAACCTGGGCATTGCCGCGAATTCGGCGGCATCGATGGCTCACCGCCTTGGCCTGCACTGCAGGGTATTCAGCACGCTGGCTTTCAGTGCCCTGGCACTCGAGGTGATTACGGATGTGGATATTGTAATCAGCGTCTCGGTGAGCGTGGCAAAAAAGAACCCCTATTTCGATCGGCATGAATTCTGGACCAAGGAACACTGGGATGAGATTTTTGCCAAAGAGTTCCCCACCTATAATAGAGGTTTTATCGGAGCGGTTGAGGACTGACAAATTTAACCACTGTCATCAGAGCGTATCGGTTCCCGGGCTGCGGGAACATGGCGCATAGATGAATTCCCGCGGAATGCCGTATGGGTTTTCGTAATGAAATTCCGGCCGGGGTTTATGGATAAAACAAGGGAAGGTGCATTATGAGTTCAAAAGCCCATTTGAATCAGGCTATCGCCTCTCATCTTATCGAGATGAAGGCTGAAGAAAAGCCGGATAAGGAGGTTCTTATATTTGAGAATGGTGAGCATGGCGAGAATATTCTCACCTATAAAAATCTTTACGAAAATTCGAACCGGATCGCGCGTCTGTTTCTTGAGAAAGGTCTTGGAAAGGGGGATACCTATGCCGTGTTTATGCGCAATCATCCCGAATTCGTCTACGCCATGCTCGCAGGGCCGGTGATCGGAGCGATCATGGTACCGATTGATCCAAGGAGCAGGGGCGACCGGCTGCGCTTTCTTTTGCAGAATTCCAACGCAAAAGCAGTGCTGGTTTCCGGAGAGATGCTGGAGCAGCTCGCTCCTGTGCTTGGGAACGTGCCGAATGTCAAGCTGGTCTGTGTGGCTTATCGACCGGAACAGGATGTTCCGGTTTCCAGTGACTATCCTTCCTTGAACGAAATCCTGGGCAAGGACTCCTGGGAGGTGGTTCCGCAGCAGATTATGGATGTCCGCCAGCCCATGCAGATCATCTATACATCCGGTACGACAGGTGATCCAAAGGGAGTGATGATTCGGAATAATCGTTTCGGCCTTTACAATATCGCTACCCGTCTGGTCTGGAAATATAAACCGGATGATGTCTTGTATACGGGACTGTCGCTCACCCATGGGAATGCGCAGGCCGTGACCCTGTTCCCAAGTTTGAGCACCGGTACAAAGGCGGTTTTAAGCGCGAGATTTACCAAAAGCAGAATCTGGGATATCTGCCGGAAATATGGGTGTACCTCTTTTTCGCTTCTGGGGGGCATGATGTCCGGCATATACAATCAACCGAGAAAAGAAAACGACAGGGATAATCCGGTCAGGACCGTAATGAGCGCAGGGACTCCCGTTTCAATCTGGGAAGAGTTTGAAAAGCGGTTTGATGTCAAAATACTGGAATGGTATGCCGCCGTCGAAGGCGGCTTTGCGTACAACCCCCCTGGCAAGGGTCCTGTCGGCAGTTTTGGCAAACCCCTTCCCGGAATGATGGAATTCAGGGTGGTGGATGAAAATGACAACCCGGTTCCAGCCGGGGAAACAGGTGAACTGATTATCAAGATGACCCGCGGGGAAACAAAGGTGGATTATCATGATCTTCCGGATGCTTCGGAAGAAAAAACACGCGGAGGCTGGCTGCGCACGGGCGACCTTGTGAAAAAGGATTCAGAGGGCTGGTATTATTTTATATGCCGAAAGGGGAGCGAGCTAAGGCGGGCAGGAGATTTTATTCAGCCGGATCATATTGAAAAGGTGATCGGAGAGCACCCTGATGTGAGCGAAGTATGCGTTTATGGCATACCTTCGGCATCCGGCGCTCCCGGTGAGAGCGATCTTGTAGCCGGCATTTCGCTGGTTGAAGGAAAATCGATTGATCCGAAGAGCATTTACGATAAATGCAGAAATGATCTGGAACCGAACTGTATCCCTTCCTATCTTCAGCTGGTGGAAGAGATCCCCAAGACGATATCGGAAAAGGCGCTTGACAGGGTATTGCGGGAACAGTTCTCTCCTGACGGGGATGGCGTATACCGGCTGGAGGATTATCGATAACGGATTTCATTTAGATCATCCAAAAGCGCGAATGAAATGCTTTGATTCGGATGAAAGGAGTTAATCATGATTGGCTATAAAGAATTAAATATTGAGCTTTCAGATGAGCAGAACCTCATTAAAGAGGAGACCCATCGTTTTGCAAGGGAAGTACTGCGTCCAGCCAGTATCGCGCTTGACAAAATGGACCCTGAGGAAGTAATAAAAAGCGATCTGTTCTGGAGTGCCATGAAAAAAGGATATGAGCTGGGATACCACACCATTTTCATCCCGGATACGTATGGCGGGCTTGCAACCGATCCGCTGGAGACCCATATCGTATTGGAAGAACTGGCATGGGGAAGTGTCGATTTTGCCATCGGCCTGGGGGTTTCCTGCTTTCCTGCTTTTTTTGCCTCCATGGTTCCTTCGGAGCGATTGATCGAGGAGATCATTGAACCGTTTTGTAACTGCAAGGATGCTTCGATTATAGGCTGCTGGGGGATCACTGAACCGGAACACGGTACGGATACGCTGTGCCCTTTTACGCCGCAGTTTACAAATCCGAATATTTTCGGACAGGTGACCGCTCGGCTTGATGGTGATGAATGGATCATTGAAGGCCAGAAATCCGCATGGGTATCCAACGGTACCATTGCCACCCATACACTTGCCTATCTGACCATTGATACATCAAAAGGCATGTCGGGCGGAGGAATCTGTATTATACCCCTTGATCTTCCGGGTGTGCGAAAGGGAAAACCGCTTGATAAGATGGGGCAGCGGGCTTTAAATCAGGGTGAGATTTATTTTGACAATGTCCGTGTGCCCAGGGAATATATGCTGGTGGATGCGGAGAGTTACGACGCGATGCTCGATATTACCCTTTCCACCGCAAATGCGGGCATGGGAGCCATGTTTGTGGGAGTTGCAAGAGCTGCCTATGAGGAAGCACTGGCTTACTCCAAACAGCGGATTCAGGGAGGAAAGCCTCTCTTTGAACACCAGATGATCAAGCATAAACTGTTCAACATGTTTATGAAAATTGAAGCGGCCAGGGCCCTTTCGCGGGCAGCCATGATTTACAACTACAATAACACACCGCCGATGCTCGAGTACTCCATTGCGTCCAAGGTATATTGTACCAATGTTTCGCTGGAAGTAACCAGCGAGGCGATTCAGATTTTCGGCGGCAACGGCCTGAGCCGGGAGTATCCCATTGAAAAGTATTTCCGGGATGCCCGTGCCAGCCTCATCGAGGATGGTGCCAACGATAGTCTGATGATCACCGGGGCACATCATCTGTAGTCATTTTTAGAATGTGGACCGGTGACCCAAATGAAAACCTGAAATGAATCGGCAAGGAAGGAAAAAAATGGAAAACGTATACATAATCGGGCTGGGCATGATCCGCTTCAACAAGTATCCGGATCGCGGCGTAAGAGACATGGCGCACGAAGTCACCCGTCTGGCGCTGGAAGATGCCGGCCTTGATAAAAAAGATCTTCAGGCAGCTTTTTTTTCCAATACATTCTGGGGCATGTTTGACAATCAGCATTCCATCAGGGGCGAAGTCGCACTGCGGTCCATGGGGATAGAAGCCATTCCGGTCACCAATGTGGAAAACGCCTGCGCCGGCGCTTCTACTGCCCTGCATCTGGCATATACGGGCATACGCGCTCAGATGTATGATGTGGCCATCGCGATCGGTTCGGAAAAAATTACCCATCCCAACAAGGCATTATCCCTTTCCGCATATGCCACCTGCATGGATGTGGGGAATTTTGAAGCCCAGCTCAAAACCATGGAAGAGGTGAACAGGACCCTGAAAGTGGATATCCCGGAAGGCCAGACCCCTCCGGGCGAGGGAAGAAGTATCTTCATGGATGCCTATGCCATGGGCGCGAGATGGCACATGAGCAAATTCGGGTCCACGCAGAAACAGCTCGCAATGATCTGCGCCAAGAATCATTGGCACGGTTCCTTGAACCCCATGGCCCAGTACCAGATGGATATGACGACGGAAGAGGTCCTGGCGGATAAACCGATCGCCTATCCGCTTACACGATCCATGTGCGCCCCGGTAGGTGACGGAGCAGCGGCCGCGATTGTATGTTCGGAATCTTATCTGAAAAAACTTACCGGAGTCCGGCCGATCAGGATACGGGCATCGGTTCTGGGTTCCGGTACGGACAGGCCGCTGGACGGCGAAGATATCGGCGAGCGTCTGGTAAAACAGGCATATGAAGCTTCCGGAGTGGGACCGAAGGATATCAGCCTCGCGGAGCTTCATGATGCCACTTCTTACGGAGAGCTTCATCAGACAGAGGCAATGGGATTCTGTCCCCTGGGAGAAGGCGGGCCCTATGCTGAAACCGGCGCAACAAAGCTTGGAGGAAAACAGCCGGTGAACACCAGCGGTGGACTGGAATGCCGCGGTCATCCGATCGGGGCATCCGGCCTTGCGCAAATTTATGAGCTGGGCCTGCAGTTGAGAGGGGAGGCCGGGAAACGTCAGGTTGAGGGGGCAAAACTCGGCCTTGCGGAAAACGGAGGCGGCAATATCGGTGTTGAAGAAGCGGCCATGTGCATTCACATACTCGAAAAAGCCTGATCGTTTGAAATCAACCCCCACCTGCTATGCGGGTGGGGGTTTACGTTAATTGCATGCGGAAAACGCGCGTCAGGATGTAACCATGAAAAAGAGTATTTTTATTACCGGTGCCGCTTCAGGAATCGGAAAGGCAACCGCGGAGCTGTTTTCCGAAAAGGGATGGTATGTGGGACTGTTTGATGTCAATGAAGAAGATCTCTCGAAGCTTTATTCAAAGATCGGCAGTCAAAACGGATGCATGAAAAAGGTGGATGTGACGGATCCGGAAGAGATCGAGGAGGCGGTCGATTTCTTTGTTGAAAACACGGGCGGTAAAATGGATGTGCTTTTCAACTGCGCGGGTATCCTCCGAATGGGTTATCATGATACGATTCCCCTGAGCGATCAGAAAAAAATCGTCGATATCAATTTCCTGGGGATACTGAACTGCATCGATACCTGCTTTGATGTCCTGAAACAAACTGCCGGAAGCCGGATCATCAACATGTCCTCCGGATCAGCGGTATATGGAACTCCGGAACTGGCGGTCTATTCGGCTACAAAGTTCGCTGTAAGAGGACTTACCGAAGCACTCAACATTGAGTTCGAAGATCATGATATATGGGTTTGCGATGTCATGGCGCCTTATGTAAACACTCCCATGATTCTCAGCGCGCCGCAGAAAGCATCGAGCGTCAGCCTTCTCGGCGTAAACCTTTCCCCGCGTCAGGTAGCGGAGGTCGTTTGGAAAGCCGCGAATGGCCGGAAGATCCACTGGGTTGTCAGCGGCCTGCTGAAATTATTGATGCTGCTGAACAAAATGGGAAGTACGTCTATCAACCGGTTTATGATAAAACGTCTGACATTTTCCGGGAAATAGGTGTTTTGCGATATTGAAATTTTTAATCGTTCCATTAGGCCGCCATTTTTTTATTATTTAAAAACGAAGAACAGGGGAGAAGGAATTGAAAAATGTTCTCATAACCGGTGTTTCCGGATATCTTGGCGGAAAGATCGCGGCTGCCCTTGCTGAAAATGACCGTGTATCCCGGTTGATCGGAATCGATATCCGGGAACCTGCAACATGCCCGGAAAAGCTCACTTTCATCAATCATGATGTGAGAAAACCGTTGACCGGAATATTTCAGGATCATGAAATCGATACGGTTGTTCATGCGGCATATGTACTCGCGCCGATCCATGACAAATCACTCATGGAGGATATCAACATTTCCGGAACGAAAAATGTACTTGCCGCGTCAAAAACAGCCGGAGTATCCCATCTGGTCTATACCAGTTCCACCACTGCCTATGGTTTTTATCCGGACAACCCTGTTCCCCTGGAAGAGGAGAGCCCTCTCCGTGGAAACGACGATTTTACCTATGCAAAAAACAAGAAGGAAATTGAATCTCTGATGCAGGAGTTTATCAGGGAAAATTCGAACATCGCCGTTACCATCCTTCGTCCCTGTTTTGTTGTGGGACCCGGCCTTGATAATGTCCTTGCGCATCACCTGAAGAAAAAGTTTGTTATTCTTCCCGCCAATCATAAACCGTTTCAGTTCGTGCATGAAGATGACTTTCTCGGTGCGGTCCTTCTCTGCCTTGAGAAAAAGGTTTCCGGTATTTTCAATATTGCAGGAAAAGGAACCATTGAGTTTACGGAAGCAGCCAGGATGCTGGGGAATATACCCGTTCTCCTGCCTTTCAAACTGGCGTATATTCTGAACCATATTGGATGGATGCTCAGGCTTTCCTTTTTAACGGAGTTTCCGAGCCCCATGCTGAATCTGGTTCGATATTCATGGGTCGCCTCTCCGGATCGCTTCCCGCGGGAAACCGGTTTCACGTACCAATACGATACCCGATCCGCATTTGAGGATTTTGCGCGGTACTGTTGACATTTTAAACAGGAGGAACTGAAGGTGCCTTTTGAAGAAAAGATGGAAGAGCTGTATCGGAAACGAAAAAAAATCCTGGAGATGGGGGGGCCGCAAAAGGTCGAAAAGCAGCATGCCAGGGGAAAGCTTACGGCAAGAGAGCGGATTGACCGGCTTCTGGATACCGGATCATTTTTTGAGGTCGGGATGTTCAACCATTCCGATGTGGAAGGGATGGAAGAAAAAACACCTGCCGACAGCAAGGTGGGCGGCTATGGAAAAGTGGATGGCCGTCAGGTGGTGATCCTGGCCAATGATTTTACGGTGCTCGCCGCAACTTCGAGCCGCATCGCCGGCCGGAAGGAAGGCGAGCTGAAGCTGCTTGCTGCAAGACGCGGGCATCCGGTGATTTATCTCGGCGAGGCCGGCGGGGCCAGGATGCCGGACATCATGGGAGCAAAAGGTCTTGCTTCTTTTGGCGGCGGGTATTTCGAGTCCTACCTTCAGGTCATGAGCCGTGTCCGGAAAACACCCATGATGACCGCCATTATGGGCGAATGCTATGGCATGCCGACCTGGATGGCCTGCCTGTCTGATTTTGTGGTTCAGGTCAAAGGAAGCGCTATGGGCGTTTCCGGGCCCCGGGTTCTTGAGATGGCGCTTGGAGAAAAGGTGTCTGATGAAGAACTGGGTGGATGGCAGGTTCATGCAAGGATTACCGGGAACATCGACCGGGTGGCTGAAGATGAAGAGGAGTGCTTCCGGATTATTCGAGAATACCTTTCCTATATGCCGTCCCACAATGGTGAATTGCCTCCTGAAGCTCCGGTTCCGGAAGGTTCGGGAGAAAATATGCGAAATATCCTGGACTACCTTCCGGAAAAACGGAACCGGGCCTATGATATGCATTTGATCTTGAACTGCATTGTGGACAGGAACAGTCTGTTTCCCATCAAACCCCTGTTCGGGGAATCGGTCATAACCGCACTTGCACGGGTCAAAGGCAAGGTCGTCGGGATCATTGCCAATCAGCCCATGTTCAATGCGGGCGCAATGGATACGGACGGCATCGACAAGGTCATAAGCTTTCTCTGCCTCTGCGATTCCTTTAACATCCCCCTTCTGTTTTTCCATGACATTCCCGGATTCCTTGTCGGAAAAGAAGCGGAGCAGAAAAGGGTTGCGGCGAGAGTGATGAATTATATGAATGCCCTGGGCCTGATCACGGTTCCGAGGATTTCCGTTATCGTCAGAAAAACCTATGGAATGGCATTCTGGAATATGTGCGGATCAGGATGCGGCGCTGATTTCCTTGTGGCATGGCCGTCGGCTGAAATGAGTTTTGTGGACCCGGCCATTGCCGCCAATGTTGTTTACGGCGGCAGAGCGTCGGCAAGTGATCGGAATTCTGAAGAGTGGCAGAGCTTTTTCCACAAAATGGTGGATGACGCTTCCCCCTATGGCGCGGCCGGAATGCATCACATCCATGACATTATTGACCCCGGAGAAACCAGGGATTATATTGCAAGAGCCCTTGAGATTGCTTCAAACAATATTCGAAAAGGGATAGGCGAACACAAGCTGGCAAACTGGCCGACAAAATTTTAGAGTTTGTGCTGCAGCGGAAACATGTTCGGGATTCTTACAATAACGCCTCTTGAACAATGAGGCTTTATCTGAAAGCACTCGAAAAAAGGGGCATCAGAGAGAGCGGCAGATCCAATGAGACTGGAACATATTAAAATTGAACGGGTTCAAGGGACACGATTGAAAATATCATGGGATGCGGACGGGAGCGGGAAGCCGGTTTCTGTTTTTTCAGGCGTCTCTCCGGATGAGATGGATTACCGGAATCCCCTGGCAGTCGTGAAAGGCGAAAACGAGGTCGAACTTCCAGGCCCGGAATCGAATTCCCGCATCTATTATTCAGTGGTTCCGGAAAATGGAAAGGGCGTTATGGTCGCGGAACAGCTTGTCGCTCTTGAGGGAGCTGTAAATTTCAGGGACCTTGGCGGCTATCAATCATCAGACGGCAGGACAGTCAAATGGGGAAAGATATTCAGGTCCGATGGCCTTTCCCGGCTTACTCGGAAGGATCATGTGGTTCTGCAAAAAATGGGATTGAAGCTTGTTGTTGATTTCCGAAGGGATAGCGAAGTGAAGAAGTCGCCGGACAATCTTCCTGAAGGAAATTCCGTTGACTACCTTCACCTTCCGGTCTCCGGCACCGATTTCGACACGATAGCCGCCATGGAGCGATTAAAAAAAGGCGACACCGGATGGCTGACGGAATCTTTCATGCGGGATGGGTATATCAATAATATTGACCAGTATGCCGGCGCATGGGGAACCGTCATGAAATGTCTGTCGGATTTCGAAAAGGTTCCCCTTGTTTTTCACTGCACTGCCGGAAAAGACAGAACCGGAGCATGCGCGGCACTGATTCTCCTGATCCTCGGCGTGCCCGAAGAGACGGTTATCCTGGATCACGGCCTTTCCAATTTCTATCTTGCCGATTTTCTGGAAACGATCTATGCCTATTTAAGAGAGTTTGGAGTCGAAAGGGAAAAAATCCGTCCCTACCTTACCGCCCCTCATGATGCGATTGTCGCGCTCCTCGATCATATCCGAAACCGATATGGTTCTGCTGAAAATTATCTTGTCACACAGGCTGATGTCCGTCCGGAGATACTGGATAAACTGCGTGCGGATTTTCTGGAGTGAGCTTCTGGAGATCCGATAGCCGTTAGAATGTTTTTGCCGGACACAATTTCCAGAAGATTTTTTAGATGCATCTGTGTCGGCGCGTCAGGGAAAAACTCCGGCTGTTATCGTTCCGCCCCATTCTCCTGGGTGAAGAAACCGGGAGCATGTCAGACCAAACCCCGCGAATCCTTCCGATCCGGCTATTTGTTTACATTTTTGTAAAAATAAATTCCTTTTTGTTACATAAATGTTGAAGCCGTCCGAGCTGTTTTTTCAATAATAGGTTGAAATTAATAAATACTTTTATTAATCCCTTTTTTGGCATATGGTTTGCGTTGAGGTAATGCAGCTTATGAAAAATCTTTTTACCGGATAACCCGAAGTGAACAGATGGTTGAACACACATCAACACACCTGCGGCAGAAAAGGGAGCGGCTGATTCAGCGGCATTTTAAAGAACCGGCAGAATCGTTCCTCGGTTTACACGCGGACATCATAGACGAATACTTTGTCGAAAGTTTTGGAAGAAGCGTGGTAGGGCCGCAGATGAATATCTATAAAAAACCGTATGCCATTATTGCCCTCGGCGGTTACGGCAGAAGAGAGCAGTGTGTCTGTTCGGATATTGATTTGCTGTTTCTCTTTAAACGAAAGGTCCCTGCCGCGGCGGAAAAACTGATTCAGGAGATTGTGTATCCCCTCTGGGATCTGGGATATGAAGTGGGGCATGCGACCCGGTCATTGAAGGATAGTCTGGCCCTGGCCCGTGACGATCTGGATGTTTTTACATCCATGCTTGATGCGCGTTTTATATGCGGCATTTCATCGTTATATACCGAGCTTCAGGAAAAGCTTGTTTCACGGGTGATATCCGGCCATTCCAAAAAGTTGATCTCCAATCTGGTTGAAAGAAACCGGGAACGCCATATCCGCTATGGAGATTCAACCTATCTCCTGGAACCCAATATCAAGGAAGGCCAGGGCGGGTTAAGAGATTATCACACCATGCTTTGGGCGGCCAGAATAACCTCAAAATTGAAAAATCCAAGGGACCTGGAGTATTACGGTTATCTGTCACATGAAGAGTATGGCGCTTTAAAGCAGGCTTTAAATTTCATATGGCTGGTCCGCAACCATCTGCATCAACTTTCCGGCCGGAAAACCGATCAACTTTCCTTCAGCAGCCAGGAAGAGCTTGCTCAAATCATGCGATTCAAAAAATCAGGCGGACAAATGGCTGTTGAAAAATTCCTTGGAGAACTGCACGGCCAGATGGAGCTGATCAAGCAATACAACCTGATGATTCTTTCGATGCTGGGCTATTCATATGATTTAAAGCCGGCAAGAAAGCCGGCTTTAAAAAGCAGCAACGTGAACGGGTTACATGTTTCCGGAAGCATGCTTTATTTTTCTTCTATTCAGGAGCTTATCAAGTCGCCGGAACTGCTTTTGAAAATTTTTGAGGAAAGTGTCAGGCTTAAAATGCCATTGAGCGCCGAAGCCAAACGGCTGATCAGGGAGTTCTCGTACCTGGTTGATAAGGATTTTAGAAGTTCTCCTATGAATATCAAGGTGTTTGAAAGGATACTGCTCACACCTGCGGTACCATTCAATGTATTGAATGAGATGCTGAATACCGGTTTTCTATCGAGCTTCATTCCTGAGATCAAGCGCATCGTCAATCGTATCCAATATGACACCTATCACCTGTATCCGGTTGACCGGCATACACTGTTTACCGTCAGGACCATAAAAAACTTTTCGTCTGACGTTCACGAGTATGGTGACCGGATTTACGCCGACCTGTATAGTGAACTCGGAACCAGAAAAATTCTTCTTCTCTGGGCAGCCCTTCTGCATGATATCGGAAAAGGCTGGGACAGTGAAAGCCATTCCGGAAAGGGTGCTGAAATCGCGAGAATAATCATGGCACGGGGGGGCTACGCACCCTGGCAGATTGAAACGGTTTCCTTCCTGGTCAGGGAGCATCTTTTTCTGATTAAGACCGCGACAAGAAGAGATATCAATGATGAGGAAACCGCTATCGCCTGTGCGAGAAGAATCGGTGACCCGATACTTCTGAAAATGCTTTATCTCCTGACCGTAGGCGATTCCATGTCCACCGGGCCAACTGCATGGAATGACTGGATTTCGACACTTCTGCGGGATTTGTTTTTCAAGGTTCTCAAGATATTGGAAAAAGGAGAGTTCGCAAGTTCTGAAGCCGTCGACACTTTAGCGAAGAAAAAAGCGGACGTAATCGGTTTTGCTGAAACCGAACATGAAAAACAGGTACTTGCAGCTCATTTTGACGTTCTGTCACCGCGCTATATGCTGTCTGCAAGCGCAGAAGAGATTCACGCGAACAGGATGCTTTACGAGAAACTTGGAGAAAGGGAATTTGTATGGGATATCTTTCAGGATCTGGAATCAGGTACCCGAAAAGTGACCGTGTGCGCAAAGGACAGGCCGGGTTTGTTTTCGAAAATTGCAGGGGTTTTCACCATGAAGGGCCTCGACATTCTGGATGCTCAGGCCTACACATGGCGAAACCATATCGCGCTTGACATATTCCGGGTAAAACCGCCTGCAGACCAGATTTTTGAAACGGAAAAATGGGAGAGGGCTGCATCCTATCTGGAACAGGCTCTTTCAGGCGATCTGGATCTGATCGCTGAAGTAAAGAAAAAAATGGTAACCTGCAGAAAGATCCCATTCAAGGGGATGAAAAAGCCGCACCGGATCAATATCGACAATAAAAGCTCCAGCTTTTTTACGATTGTCGAGGTGTTCACGGATGATTTCCCGGGACTTTTATTCAGCATAACCGACGCAATTTACGGCAGAGATCTGAATGTTCACGTTGCAATCATCACGACAAAGGTTGATCAGGTCGTTGATATTTTTTACGTACGAAACATCCACGGCGAAAAGATCGATGCGCCGGAAGAGGTCGAAGCCTTGAAATCGGCTATTGAAAAAAGGCTGCCGGTTTGAAGTCCGAATGTTTTCAAAAGCGTTACATCGTTTTGTCTGTCGCGTTGAGCATGTCCCAGGTCTGCTTTGCCGAGATCGTCAATCCCGCAGGTTGACCCCAAACCCTCCGGCTTGATGCCGAACCATTCTGAAATCAGTAATGAAATAATGAGGTTAATACGGCTTCTCGACAATTTTTGTCATTTTTTTTAACGATTTTCGTCACTTCCGCTGAATCCTCCTGGGTGCCTATCTTATAACATGCTGATTAAACTCCTTAAATTTATTTTATCGTTTTGGCATGGAACTTGTTCTATCGAGATCTGTTCGTTGGCCATTTTTTGTAAGCGCATTCCTGGCTGATTGTTTTTGTCTTTTTCCACAAGAGGTTACCATGAGGAGATTCAAAACCGACCGTTTTCCTTCAACCGGTTCACCACCTCCGCGCTTCAGAAGTTTGGGTCTTGCAGATTCCATGGATTATAATAGATTGATTCTTCTGGTATTTTTTATGATTTCGAGCGCTGTTTTTTTAAGTGGCTGCTCTATTGCCACGGTTCTGGATCAGCAGCAGGGTGCTGACGAAGATCAGAGTGCATCTCAATGGATCTGGATGGGGAATTACAACGCCATGATCGGAAATCTCGACAGGGCGATCGAAGGGTATACCCGGGCCATTGAAATCAATTCAGACAATGCAAATTTTTATTATCTCCGGGGCACGGTTTTTCAAAAAATAGGATATCTGGATTATGCGTCAGCCGATTTTTCAAAAGCAATTGAAATCGACCCTGAACTGTCAAAGGCCTATCTGGCGCGGGGCGATGTGCTGGAAAAAAAAGGAGAACTCCGGAAATCGGTTAACGATTACAGCAGCGTGCTCAAATTGAACACAAAAGATTACAAGGCCTATCTGTATCGCGGCAATGTCCGGAGCAAAATGGGGCTCTATCGTTCGGCGATTTCCGATTATACAAACGCAATCAAAATAAATCCCCGATTGCCGGAAGCGTATTGCAACCGGGGCGAAGCCTGGAGAATGCAGGGCAAGCCTGACAGGGCGATTTCCGATTTCAACAAAGCCCTGACAATCAATCCTCGGCTTGCCGATGCCTACCATCACCAGGCAAACATTTTGAAAAAGAAGGGGAAGCTGTATCAGGCGATCGCAGACTACAACAGCGCCCTTAAACTGTATCAGCTTTATGCGGATGTATATTCCAATCGTGAAAAAATCTGGAAGATGACAGGCGATATATCACGGAGTTCTGAAGATCTGGTATCATCCAAAAAGCTGATGGCTCATGTCGCGCTGGTCTATTGCAACCGGGGAGACGCATGGAGCAGAAAAGGAAACCTGATTCAGGCGCGTCTGGATATTAAGAGCGCGCTTCAGTTCAGGCCGGAGGACAACCGGTATCACTTTCTGCTTGCCAGACTTGAAAATGAAATGGAGAACAGACAGTTGCGGTAAAAAGGCGGTCGAGGGGATCACGGTGTCTGCTGTTTGAGGATAAGGGAAGCGCGATTTGCGGCTTCCCTTATCATTTCAGGATCGATGGCTTCACAAAAAGTCCAATTTCATCGTTACGGTTAGCGCTGACGGTTGCGCCTATCGGCTTTAAAAACTGCACTGCGTGTCATCTCCCTCGTCACTGCGAAGTAGGCTAACTACTCACGCCTACGGCTACCGCTGGCGCAGTATTACTCGGGATTCGCGCGCCTTGAACTTGAACTTTTTTCTTTGCCATCGAAATAAAAGCTTCGTACGAAGTTATCAGGGTTTATAGGTTACCTTTGCCTGGCTCAGTACGACATTTCCTTTTTGCGTTTCCATCTGAAGAAGAGCTTCCCCTTTCGCGGCTTTCCACATTTTTGTGATCAAGGTGTCTCCCATGTAAACCTGGTCGGAAAACCGGCCCTGGATCGATTTAAAATTTCCAGGATCATTTTTGCAGAGCGCTTTCAAGGCTGCCCGGCATCCAAAACCGAACGAGCAGAGGCCATGCAAGAACGGTTTTTCAAACCCGGCAAGTTTGGCAAACTCCGGGTCGATATGGATCGGGTTGGGGTCTCCGGAAAGACGGTAAAGAGCTGCCTGCTGGGGCAGTGTAATATCTTCGACAACATGGTCCGGAGCTCTGTCAGGCGGTATGTTCACCTCTTTTGTGGATGGCCCGCGGTCGCCGCCAAAATTACCTGCGCCCCGGATAAAAAGAGTGGATTTGTTGGTAAAAATCGGTCCGTTATCATCGGAAACCGTTCCTTCAAGGCCGATTACAGCGGCTTTCCCTTTATCCCATATTTCAACGATCCGGGCAACGCCACGGCCTTTTGCATTGGGGGGAATCGGGCGATGCAGGGTTGTGGTCTGTTCTCCGTGCAAAAGCATCATGAGGTTGATTTCAACCTTTTCAACAACGCCCAGCATCAGGTTCAGGCCGGGACATACAGCATAGGTCGGGATCACTTTCGGGCCTTTTGGCTCATATACATAGTCGAGTTCATCATCGGGCTTTGCACCGACACCCAGAGCATAAAGCATCGTATCTTTCGATGTCCATTCAACCTCAACCGGATCAAATTCCATTCCAATCAGATCATTATTGATTTTAAGCGGCATTTTTTACTCCCTCGTGTTTTGTTTTTTCGTTCGTGCCTGAATGATCGCAAGGAGGATCTTCAGACCCCATGATGCTTGTCCATGCATTTCTTCCATAAATTGTTCCCATCAAATGATGGATAAAAAATGATTAATTTAACGGCTATCAAAAGTCAAGATTTTTTTAGGGTTCCTTGCGTTCAATCTTCCTGAGACAGGGCTTTTCGCGCTCAAAACAAAACGTGTTCCAAAAGGATGCCGGCTACGCCACCCGGATCGGTTTTCCCGCCCGGGCTTCCGGAACATAATCACCGTTTTTTACCGTTTGAACGCCGTTGATGAAAACATGCTTGATCCCCTTTGGCTTTCCTGCCGGATTCGCACCGACCGGCGGTGAGTCGGATATGGTTTCAGGATCGAAAATGACGATATCCGCAGCCATCCCCGGCTTTAAGAGGCCCTGTTTTTTCAGCCCGAAACGCAGGGCGCTTGCATGGGTCATCCGGTTTACGGCGGTTTCAACAGGCAGCATTTTTTTATCTCTGACATAGCTTCCAAGGATTTTAGGAAAGGTTCCCATTCCCGCAGGATTTGGATGGCCGGTATTCTTGATGATCGCATCGGTTTCATACAGGCAGAGGTCATGTGTCAGAACGGCATCCAGGGGCTTTTCAAAACCGGGTTCCCCGCTGTAGGTGTGAAAAAGCATCAGGGCTGCGCCATTGCTTTCCCGGCTCAGTTTCAGCATTGCTTGAAATGACGAGGTGTTCCATTTCCGGGCGATCTCCTCGATGGTCAGGCCGTTCAGATTCTCATATCCGGCAACACCCGCATCCATAACCTGGAAATCCTTGTAAAGGAACCCCACCAGGCGGAACCCCAATTCAAGTTCGAGACGAAGCCTCGCGATTGCAAACCGGCTGTCATATCCTCCGGGCAGCGTTTTGAGAAACCAGTAGGGAAATGGTACCAGGATCGTTGTGTTGCCGCATGTGTACGGAAAGGCATCGATCATGACATCAACCCCTTCTTTTCGAGCGGCATCAACCATATCCAGCGCTTCACGGTATGTGGACCAGCTGTTCCGGCCGACAAAAATAAAATGGGAAAGCTGAAGCGTGATGCCGGTCGCTTTTGCAATGTCGATCATCTCTTTGAGGGCGCGAAGATTATGAGGCTTCAGGCAGGTAACAGGATAGCAGGGAGATATTCTGGATAAGGCTTTTAAATGAACGGTAACCGTCTTGTCCGCTCTTGCCGCCACCTTGCAGAACGCATCGAGTTCGTCAGCCGGTGAATACATTCCCGGATCATAGCCGAGACCGAAGCTCAATCCACAGGCGCCTTCCTGCAGGGAACGTTCGGTTAGATCGAGACAGGCTTGAAGTTCGTGCTTTGCAAGGGGTCCCCGTTCCTTTTTCGCGGCTGCATAGCGGATGGAAGCGTGCCCGGCAAGCTGGGCCATGTTTACGATCGGCTTTGCGGTATCCATGGCTGCCAGAAAATCCGCCATGGATTCCCATCTGTATTCCAGGGGCTCATCAAGCATCATGGAAGTAAAATTATCCAGAAGCCGCGTCTTCTCCTGTTTTACCGGCGCGGGAGAAACGCCGCAGTTCCCTCCGACAATCGTTGTCACGCCCTGTTCCGGCAGGCATTTCAGGGTTTCAGGATGATGGCGCAGCGGCAGATTCCAGTCGGAATGGGAATGCATGTCAATAAACCCCGGTGAAACAACATCTCCATCCGCGTCAATGACCATGTCTGCATCCGGAAGCGCATCCTGCTTCTGAAAGATGGATTCAATGGTGTCATCCCGTATCAGGAGATGGCCGCTGAAGGCTTTTTCACCGCTTCCGTCCACGATCGTACCGGATTTTACGAGTATTGTGCGCATTCTCACCTCAAATGATGGTTTGCTGTGCTGTGGATTGAGTTGTTTCGGGTCCAGCCGGCTGCGAATAATTGGAATACATCACAAGATTTACGGGAAGACAAGAGGCAATGCGGTTTAAATGGCATGATTCTGAAGAAAGGCCTCGGGACAGGTTATTTTTTTTCTCCGTAAAGATCATGGTACTTGCGGACAAGAAGGGGGAGAAAGGTTGTCAGGTCTTCAACAATGCCGTAGTCGGCAATCGAGAAGATCGGCGCCATTGGGTCGGTGTTCACCGCCACGATCCATCTGGATTTTTTCATGCCGGCAATATGCTGATACGCTCCGGAGATTCCGCATGCCATGTAAAGTTTTGGAGAAACATGTTTTCCGGTTTCGCCTACCTGGCTTGAATACGGCAGCCAGCCCTGATCGCAAACAATTCGTGAGCCGGCTATGGCGGCATTTGAAAAAATGGAGGCAGCGTCTCTGAACAGATCGAGATTTTTTTCTTCCCGGATGCCCATTCCAGCGGAAACGATCACATCCGCTTCCTCGAGCGACTGATCGCTCTCCATAGTCTCCGTGATCGCTTCAGGTGAAAACGCGGGATAGGAGGTCTCAAGCTGGTTCACCTTGCAATCGCCTGGTACTTTGATGCCGGTTTTTTCAGAAGGTTCTGCAAATGCGCCCGGCATGAGGGTCAGGATTGTCCGGTTTTCGCCGGCTGT
Organism: uncultured Desulfobacterales bacterium; assembly: GCA_964578935.1. GTDB lineage: Bacteria > Desulfobacterota > Desulfobacteria > Desulfobacterales > SURF-7 > JAQYVL01. Next base: position 26,968 of record CAZOEW010000016.1, read on the forward strand.
CATTTCCGCTTCGAATTTTCCATTGAAAAGAGATCTCCTGAAAACGAGGCGGTCATCGATCCGGTTAACAGAATCGATCCCGGTAAGGCAAGCCGCATCCAGGTCGATCGAAAGGGAAGCGGCGATCTGGCAGCCGCGCATCGAGTGGATCAGGCATAGAAATTCCGCGCTGCTTTGCGTAAGAATGGCTGCAAGACTTCTTGCCAGAAACGGCGGGTTCGGGAACAGGAGATCATCATGCTCCACCGCGGTCACCTGGATACCGGTTTCTTGTGCAATCTGTTCGGCAAGCTGCTGTACATCCTGTCCGGGAATCACCAGATGGATTCGGTCCGCTTCTCCGGGAAAAAGGGAATCCGCGACCCCCAGGAGTTCTTTCCAGGAGGGTACAAGCCTGTTTTCAATTGTTTCCGCAATCAGAATGAGCTTTGCCTGCATATCGAATCGTCCTATTTGAGAAGAGATTTTTGATGAAAAAGTTTTATCAGTTGTTCCGCTTTTTCTTCGGCAGTGCCTTCAAGCAGTATGGTTCGCGTTGACTTTTCGGGTCTTTTGAAAGAAAGGAGTGCTTCTTTCAACGGATCGTTTTCAGGACAGTCCGCTTCGACAACAATCAGTTCCTGGGCGTTTGCTCTCAGAATATTGGAAAGAGACGGATATCGGGGACGATTGATACCGGACTGAATCGTGAGCACTGCCGGCAGCGTCAGAACCGCCTTTTCAACCATCCCGCCTTCCATTTCGCAGTCAACCGCGACAACATGGTTTTTAACATCCAGCTTTTCCGAAATCACGGATACCGCGCAGGGCAGGGAGAGCAGGGATGCCACCATGGGTCCGACCTGGCACAGCATGTCGTCTTCCGCCATGACGCCGGCAAGGATGAGGTCGTATGATGTTGAGCCCGCATACCTGGAAATCAGTTGCGCCGTTGTGTCTGCACGGCAGTATCCCTTTTCATCGCGGAGGATGTGGATCCCGTTGTCCGCGCCTTTGGACAGCGCCTGCTTCACCGCTTCGCCTGCCCGCAAGGGGCCCACGGATATGGCATCGATCGTAACCTCCGGAAAGGCCTCCTTGATCCGCATCGCCTCTTCCAGCGCGTATTCATCAAAGCGGTTCAGTCGAAACTCAACGTCATCGGATTCCAGTATCCACCTGCCGTCAGGGTCGGCTTCAAGAGATGTCTCGGGGTTTGCGACCTGTTTTACACATACAAGGATCTTCATGATCACCCTTTTCTGCTATTCAAATACGATAAGCGCGTCGGCAACGACCGGCTGTGTGCCCTGTATCATCACCGGGTTCAGATCGATCTCCCGGATTTCAGGATGCAGGATCGATATAAATCCCAGGGCTTGAAGCAGATCCGCCATGGCTTTCATGTCCACTTTCGGCATTCCCCGGAAATCCTCCAGAAGGCGGCTGGATTTGATTTCCCGGATCATCTCTTCCGCATCCCGAAGGGAGAGCGGCGCCAGGCGAAAACTCGTATCATGAAGGGCTTCGGTCAAGATTCCTCCAAGCCCGAAAGCGACACCCGGCCCGAAATTTTTATCCCGCGTGATCCCGGCCAGAAACTCCCGTTTCCCGGTTATCATTTCGGAAACCAGGATTGGGACGTTTTGTCCGGCAGCCTGCCGGATCTCCCTGAAAGCCCGCAGTGCTTCCTCGGGATTTGAAAGGTTCAGCCGCACAAGACCTTTTTCGGTTTTGTGCGGGGTTTGCGGGTCGCAGGCTTTTACGGCTACCGGAAATCCGATGGATCGGAGGGCTTCCGTAAATTCAGCTTCCGTTGCAGTCTTTTTTTCATGGGTGACCGGTATCCCGTATTCCCGGAGAAGCTCTTTGGCTGAATATTCATCCAGGGTCAGTATACCGGTTCTTCTCGCTGTTGACAATATCTCGGATGCCCTGGAAGAAACAGGCGGCAGGTCAGGCAGAGAGAATGGCCCGCGGCGGGTCACTTCCTGATATCGAAGGAGGATTCCCATGGCACGCGCTGCCTTTTCAGGAGAATCAAACACCGGGATGTCGCTGCGCTGATAGGCTTCCGTATAATTGTCTTCCTGATCGTAAAAGGAAGAAATGATAAACGGCATGTGAACCTGATAAGGAAGCTTGGCGGCTGAAGCCGTGTCAAACCGCATGGAAGACAGAACCTGGTCTATCGTTATGTCGCCCATGATTTCCTTGATATGGCTGAATTTAGCCTTGATCAGGCCGGTCATCATGGCTCCGTGTATGATGATGCCGTCCACTGCTTTTTGTTCAGCGATGATTCGGGGTATCTTTTCACTCAGCGCCTCGAAATCGGTGCTGAATGTCAGATCGACCGGATTTCCGGAAGGGGCGTGGGCCGGCAGATACGGCTTGATCCTGTCCTGCAGTGCTTCATCAAATGCGGGAACTTCAAGGCCTTCCATTTCACAGGTGTTCGCAATGGCAGACCCCGGACCTCCGGAATTGGTTACGATCCCGATCCGTTTGCCGGCGAGCCGGGGCTGGGTTGCAAGGCTCCATCCAAATCCATAGAGTTCTTCAACGGAATCAACCCGGATAACGCCTGCCTGTTTGAACAGGCCGTCGTACAGATGATTGGGACCCGCGAGAGCGCCCGTGTGGCTCAGGCCCGACCGGGCTCCGGCTTTTGATCCGCCCACATATTGCGCGATGACGGGCTTGCGGGGGGTGATTTCGCGTGCAACCTCAAGAAATGCGGGTATGTCGCGAATCCCCTCCAGATACATGGAAATGGCTTTGGTCTGCTCATCCTGCCCCAGATATCGAAGCGCGTCAACGACATCGATGTTGGCTTCATTCCCGACGCTGATCGCCTTGCTGAAACGGATTCCTTTTTTCCGCAGATAGGAGAGCGTCTGGGTGATGTATGTACCACTCTGGGAGATAAAACCGAGTTTGCCCGGGCGCATCAGCATTGGATTTACGGTTGTATTCAGCGAAATCTCTGTGTTGATGATTCCGATGCAGTTGGGGCCCAGGAATCGGATGTGATGGTTTTCAGCGACCTGGATCAGGGATTGCTCGAGCGTTTTTCCATGATCGCCGGTTTCCTTGAATCCTGCGGTAATGATAATGGCATGTCTTGTTCCGCGCTTGCCGAATTCATCCAGAAGCGTCGTCACGTTTCCAACCGGAACGATCAGAATCGCAAGATCCGGTGTTTCCGGAAGATCCTGGACGGATTGGTATGCCTTTTCTCCAAGAACGGTTGTGTCTTTCCGGTGAATCGGGTAAACACGCCCTTTATAGCCGTCTTTCAGGATGCTGAGGGCATGCATGGTTCCCATTTTTGACAGGTTGTTTCCGGCTCCGACGGTCGCGATGGAGCGAGGGGCAAGAATTGTTTCTAAGGGGGATGCTGGCACGAATGTTGACTCCTTGTGAATTAAAATCATAAAACGGCATGGTTCATCTGATCATTCATCCGGTAATTCATCCGGGTGCATGGTTTTCAGAATTCCTTTACGTCTGTCTCCTGATTGTGGTATACCGGTGACGGTTTTTTTTCAAGTAAAAAATCGAGCGCTCGCTATATTTTTTTATCGGTTTTACATGATTTTAATACCGGATAAGGTTGATATCGATGTTCCCAATCTCGTTTTACGCGGGCTCAAAAGCCCTGTCGATCATCCGTGAGAAAGGGCTTGTTCAAGAGGATGTCAGGGTTTTCGCCGGTGCTGCCGGAGGTCCCAAGTGGCTTGTCTTGAACGGTCTGGACCGGGTGATTTTTTCATCCTGGCTCACGGGCAGAAAAGCGCCTCTCTATTTTCTCGGATCTTCAATCGGTTCCTGGCGATTTGCGGCCGCTTCCCAGAAGAAGCCTCTGGAAGCGATTGAAAAATTTCAGGAAGCCTACATCCACCAGCGCTACCAATCAAAGCCCACTCCTGAACAGGTTTCAGAAGAAAGCCGCAAAATCATGGATCATTTCATCGATGATGCCGCCATACACGAAATTCTTTCCCACCCGGTTTATCGGCTCAATTTCATGACCGTGCGATGCCGGCATCTTCTGTCCAGCGACAACAGGGCGCTTTTACTCCCGGGCCTTGCGGCCGCCTACCTTTTCAACGCACTGGGACGCGGCCTCCTGAAGTTTTTCTTTGACCGGTCGCTTTTTTATCATCCAGCGGAAAAGCCTCCTTTTTTTAACATGTCGGGGTTTCCAATACAAAAAACCGCCTTGAGCAGAGAAAATTTTAAAGCAGCCCTGCTCGCGTCCGGTTCCATCCCGCTGGTCATGTCAGGCGTAAAAGAGATACCCGGCGCTCCTCCCGGAACCTACCGTGACGGCGGGATCGTGGACTATCATCTGGATATCGATTTTTTGAATGATACCGAGGGGCTGGTACTGTATCCCCACTATTCGGATCGGATCATACCGGGGTGGTTTGATAAAAATCTTCGATCCCGCGGGCCTGCCGCTAAAAACATGGAAAGGGTTCTCATGATATCTCCTTCAACAGCGTTTGTTGAAAGGCTTCCGCTGGGAAAAATTCCGGATCGAAACGATTTTGCCCTTTTCAGGGGCAGAGACCAGGAGCGATTCTCCTGCTGGCTTTCGGTTGTCCGGGAGAGCAGACAGATCGGGGATGCTTTCCTGGATGCGGTCGAAAGCGGTCGCATCCGGCAGCTTGTAAAGCCCATGCCGTTTCATTCTCCGTAGATATAAATCGTTGATGAAGTCCATATGCCGAGGATGCTGTAGATTTCCTGGTCCGCGAAATAGACCTTCTTCAGCCCGTTCTTTTTTGCGATATCCCCAATGGCGTTTGAGTAGATTTCAGTATAAATACCGTAGCCGCTGAACGGCTCTTTGATGATGACGATGTTCCCGTTGCTGCCGGAGGGCGTTTTGCATGGCGTATGGTTTAAATTTTTTGTAAGGGGTATTTTGATGCGGGTGTAGATCAGCCCTTTGAGCAGTTGCGTATGGCA
>CAZOEW010000017.1:0-7309 GCA_964578935.1 uncultured Desulfobacterales bacterium
ATGTAGCTCAGTTGGTCAGAGCATGCGGCTCATATCCGCAGTGTCCGGGGTTCAATTCCCTGCATCGCCACCAAACCATACATAAAGGCTTGCTGGGCTTAGCTTGCCGTAATTAATACATAACTCCTGTTTTTAACTTGTACAAATCGCTTGTACAAATTTGACGAAAACAGGAGTTTTTTTATGGCAACAATCCGGAAAACATCCGGTCATCTTTATAGATTCCACCAGATGAAATTGAAAGTATATGTGACCTGAATCATTTAAAAAGGATGAGATTGTTTGTAAAAAAGTTAAAAAGCGGGTAGTTCATATATGACAGGCGGAATTTGGAATTGAAGGCATAAAAGACGCAAGACAATAAATCACAAATGTTGGGCACAAGAGAGGATTCTATGCAAAAGAAGATCGCAGGGCTTACTTCTTTCGGTGATAGATGCAACGAGATCCCTGCAACGCATACCGCCCTCACGGCTGCTTTTGCTGCACTTGCGGCGACACTCGGTGACCTCCTGATGCTTTATGTAATGAACAGCCGCCGCCCGGAACTCCTGCTGCCCGATTTGCCGGAGGTTTTCCTGTGGGTGGGAGGCGCACTGGGGGTCATCGGTATTCCGTTTTACTCGGCAGGCTACCACGCCGCCGCCCGCATCCTTGGAACCGTCTCACAGAATGCGGCCCGTGCAGTGTTTTTTATAGGGATACCTGTGGCGGTTCTTGGAGCGGTGATTCACGGTATCACGGCCCTCAAGATTCATGCAGATCTTACAGCAGGGGCAGCAGTGCAGGACCCGCTCTTATCCGTCCTCAGCTGGGGGCCGGCGATTGTTGTTCTCTGGGCGTCGGCTGCGGTTCTGGTCCTTACGGCTTCGGGTGTCTTCTTCTGGTTTGCCATTCATGGGCGAGGTTTCGTACCCTTCTTTGCAGGGCTGGCCAACCCGGCGCTGGTCACGGTTTTACTCTCTGTAGTTGGGATGTCGACTCCTCTGCTGAGATCGTTTCTCATTCCATCCGCTCCAAACGTAGCGCACGTAACGTTTTTTGCGGTCTGTGTTTGGGCTCACCGGGCGGCCCGCATCAAAACCGGAATGAAAAAAAGCCGGGATCGCTTCAACGACTGAATGTTTTTTCGAACAAAAATATTGTTTGTATCCTTTCGGAGGAAAGGGCAACACTAAATTCTTTTTTGCAGCCCCCTTTTCAAAAAGCTGCCGATATCCTGAAAATATCTGAGGCTGAAACATTTCACAAGGGATGCCGTGAGAATGTTTCGAATCAGGGGCAGAATTTCTTTCGGGTCAAGAACAGGAGATGGCATTCCGAGTCTGCCCCGGATTGTCTGAGCCAGGTCAACCGCTGTTGTAAAGCAGTTGTCTATTCTGGTAATTTTTTTTGCATTCATGATTTTTGCATTGGAACAGCTCCCGATCATGAACACCTCCTGACCCATGGCATCAATTTCCTCCTCTATTTTTCCGATCACCATAACAACTGGATGGGCTCTTTTGAACGCTTCTTCTCCTGCATAACGCTCCAGAAAACCAAAGAACATTTTTGCCCCCATGATGCAGCCTGTTGGGCATTTGCTCTTATCTTCCTTTTTGGTATACCCCCAGAAAAAACGAATCGGTGATCGAAGTCTCGCAAGCTCGTTTTCAATATTCTGCCACCGGTGAAACTCATCGTCATAAGGGAGGATTCTTGTTGCTGCCTGGTCCAGATCTTCTACTGAATCCAAATCTCCGGAAATTTCAATTTCGGCAAGGGATGCTGGTTTATATCCTCTTTCAAAAGCTCTTTTCAGGTATGGAACTTGATCGGGATTATATCCCAAAAGCTTTGCGCCAACGATATCGACAGCGATCGGATTCGTTCCCATTATGATCAAACCCAATTTTCTGGGTGTGGGAACGGCTTCATTCCCTACTCCTACATCAACCGCATCCATTACGATAAAATCCGGATTCCCGACGGAAAGGAGGTCAACAATTTTATCGTTCAGCATAAAATCGTGCCTTATTGCACGCTCATCATCCGAACAGATTCCGATATTCAGTTTTACCGCGCCGGTCATTGTGCTGACGCAGTGGCATTTTAACTTTGGAAGGTATACCCGGTAATCGGCGCGAGCCATTTTTTTCGCAACCCTGAGCGTGTCGTGGACATCTCCTCCCACAAACACACGATCCCTCGGCATTTCATCGATACAGAACATTCCAACAGGAACCTTGGATTGATTCTTTATTTTTTTGATCAATTCATAGTACCCGGCATTTTTGTAAGAAAGCCTGGTCGGATATCCAATGGCTGTATTTTCTCCCATGTCCACACGCTTTACACCGCTTGTTCCTGCAAGGGCAAGTAATGAAGCGCCTACCAGTGAGGGATGTGTATAGGCGGTTGAACCGTATTTTCCATTTTTTGTCGAAAAGACAACATTCGGTTTGACAAAGATTTTTCCAGCAGGCCGGAACCCCGCCTCCTTCATGCCGGATTGAACAATGGACATGATTTTCCGGCTATCATACGTGTCGCAGTTTTTGATAATGACTTTATGCTTTTCCAAGGTCTTTTCCATGAACTTTCCCTTTTCGAATTTATTGATCAGCCCCTTCCCATGGTTTTGGCGGACCAATCAGTGCAAAAGGAGCCGGGTTTGAAGGCCCCCCGCCAAGTCCCATATAGCCCGCGCCAATAAAAAGATTTTGATTGATCTGCCTGACTTCGTCCCGCATGGAATGGACTGCCCCGGAGTTAAGCTCACTGTAATCTATATGGAAAGAGGGCTTTCCGGTTTTACCGATTCGGGTCGGAGCCAGATAGGTTTTGATTTTCCGGATTCGAAGGATTTTGGATGAACCGCCCGTGTTGTCCGTGAAAATATTATACCCGGTTCCCGTGCTTTCCCCTTCGCTTTTGAATCCTTTTCCAATCCATCGGGTTCTTAACGTCAGTCTCCCGGTAGGGAATATATGATGGGTAAAATACGCAGAAGACCCTCCGAGAATACCGCCGCTCAATAGCCTGGCGGAATACTCTCCGTTCAGGGAAGTGAAATCAGGAGCAGGTGCAGCATAAAACAGCTGCATCTTTTCACTGCGGGAAAGCTTTTCAACATCGTTGTATGTGGCATCCTCAGGGTCAACTCCCAGTATCTGGGCCATTGTCCTTCCATCGGGCTTTTTGCTGCCCGCCTGGAGAATGTTGATGAGATTGAGCGCTATCATGGCCAAAACTCCGGATCCCGCAATGATTAGTAATGTGGCTAACAGATTCATTGTATTGTTTTCCTTTCCTTGAAAAGTTCAGCACCGGGTTACCGGTATCCATAAAAATTATTGGTCCTGAGCAGATTCATCCGAACCGGCTATTGTGGATGGTGTGCTCAGTATTTGATCGAAACAGGATGCAGTCGTTACAATCGCCTTGACGGTGTTATCATTTAACCCTTCGATGTTTTTTTTGATCGTAGTATAGGAGTGGTCTTCCGACGCCCTGACGATTCTTTCACCTTCAGGTTCAAGAGATACCAGGATGCTCCTTCTGTCTTCCGGGTCTTTTTTCCGGGATACCAGGTTTCGTTTTTCAAGCCGGCCCACAGCACGGCTTGCCGTGCTGATATGAATGCCCAGTTCCTCTGCGATTTCTCTCATCCTTGCCGAGGATCTTCGTCTGAGAAAATAAAGGAGATAAAATGCCTCATAATTGATGCCGAAAAGCTGAACTTTCCGGCGCTCAAATTTATAGATTGCGGTCATGGTGTTGAACAGAAGCTGATCAACCTCTTTCCGTGATATGTCTAACATCGTATTCAGCGTCCTTTTATCGGTTATGCTTCTCAGGCAGTCGCATATCATAGTATTTGTATATATGCAAATAAATTTTTATTATTTTGGGGTACAAATAAAATAATTATTATTAAAACAAATTGTTATAAGAATACATTTTATTTGTATGCATACAACTATTTAGGTTGATCCTGAACATGCATGACTGTTTTGGAACAGCGACTGAACTGGCATGAAAGGGAGATAAACGATCAACGGTCAGAAGCAGTGGAGAATCCTTCCCGGGTCAAATCCCCCGATCCAGACTCCGGTACTGAATGGCTTCCGAGATATGATCGGTCAGGATATCCGGTTTCGCGTCAAGGTCGGCAATGGTTCGTGCGATTTTCAATATGCGGTTGTATGCCCGGGCAGAAAGCCCCAGGCGGTCTATGGCGGTTTCCAGGAGCTTTTGAGAATCGCTGTCTATCCTGCAAAAACGCCGTATCGCACAGCTGCTCATCTGACTGTTGCTGTATGTTTTTGATTTTCCAAACCTTTCGGACTGAATGTTACGGGCTTTGGTTACCCGTTCTCGTATGTTTTCGGATGGTTCGGCGCTGCCTCCCTGCATCAGATCCTTGCGGGGAACTGCCGGAACCTCAATGTGGATATCGATTCGGTCCAGAAGAGGACCGGATATTCTGGAGCGGTACCGCTGAATTTGCTGGTGTGTGCAGCGGCATTCATGTTTGGGATCGGAAAAATATCCGCACGGGCAGGGGTTCATCGCCCCAACAAGCATAAAGTTTGACGGATAGGTAATTTTTGAGGCTGCCCGCGAGATGGTAACGAGCTGATCTTCAAGCGGCTGTCTCAGCACTTCAAGCACATGTCTCTTAAATTCAGGAAGTTCATCCAGAAAAAGAACTCCGTTATGCGCCAGGCTCACCTCTCCGGGTCTGGGCACCTGACCGCCGCCGATGAGGCCGGCTTCCGAGATGGTGTGATGGGGCATCCGAAAAGGTCTTTCGGTAATAAGGGCCTGATCCTTTTTCAGCATTCCGGTAGCCGAGAATATTTTAGTGGTTTCAATGGCTTCGCCAAAGTTCAAATCCGGTAATATCGTTGGGAGGCGCCTTGCAAGCATTGTTTTCCCTGAACCAGGAGGCCCTGTCATCAGAAGGTTGTGGCTGCCGGCAGCGGCAACCTCCATGGCCCGCTTGACATGCTCCTGACCCATGACTTCATAAAAATCTACCTCGGATCGGTTATGGTTTTTGTATATGGTTGACAGTTCGATTTTGATTGGTAACAGCTCCCCTGTGCCCTGGAAAAAGTCAACGGCCTGGTAAAGCGTTCGGACCGCATATACCGGCATGCCCTGAACCACCGCCGCTTCCATTCTGTTTTCCCAGGGGACGATAATGCCTTCATATTTCTCTTTTTTTGCGGAAACCGCCATGGCCAGGGAGCCTTTCACCGGTTTTATTCTGCCGTCCAGAGACAGCTCGCCAAGGATAAGATACCGGCTGAGGATATTCTGTGAGACCATCCCTGTGGCCGACAGAATTCCCAGTGCGATGGGAAGGTCGAATCCGGTACCTTCCTTTTTTAAGTCTGCGGGCGCGAGATTCACGGTAATCCGGTCGTGGGGGAAGGTGTACCCTGAATTCTGGATTGCGGATTTTACACGTTCTCTGCTTTCCTTGACGGCAGTTTCGGCGAGCCCCACGGTTGTATAGGATGGAAGTCCATGAGAGATATCAATTTCGACCTCCACGATACATGCATCGATGCCGATGACGGTGCCGCTCAATACTTTTGCAAGCATTGTACCTCCGTACCCTGAAGACGGCTTCAGAAAAAATTCCGGTGTCAACTTTGACGATTTCCTTCAAGCCCGGGCTGTACGATCTGTTTTGCCATTGCTGTGTGCGATACCCATCCATACGCACAAAGAATTTCTGCGATTGAACCGGCGGGGTCCCTGTTTCCATTTACCGCGTTATATTTCGTTGACCAATTTTGAATTTTTTACGAAATAATTAATAGAAAAAGATAATAAAAACAATAAAATCAGTATGGATCAGATGGCTCAACATGGCCATTCGCAATATTTATCGCATATATTATCGGCCATATAATCATAACCTATTAATTATATAAAGTGTTATTGTGAAAAATTTCCGTGCATGCGATTTGCGATTTTTTATGAAAAAATCAATACAACGGGATCGGCGCCAGGTCAAGTCAATATTTTATACGGATATTTATACCAAATGGAGGCTTTTTCTTTTAGAATGTGTAAAATTGTGATAGTCAGAGCTTGATAGTCTATTTTTCAGATTTTATATAAATAATCGATAATAAGCAATCCGCTTGAGGTTACAATCTGTATAATCCGGATCTCATTCTTCATGCGGGGGAGTTTGCCAAACATATGAATCAAAATCAGAGGACCCTGGCGAAACAGGTTAGCTGTTCCGGTGTTGGAGTGCATTCCGGTAAAAACGTAAACCTTACCATTAAACCGGCGCCCGCAAACCATGGAATTAAATTTTTAAGAACCGACCTTCCGGCTTCTCCTGAGATACCCGCGCTGTTTAAAAATGTTGTCGATACAAGCCTTGCAACCGTTATCGGTCATGAAGGGGTCATTGTTTCGACAATTGAACACCTCATGGCGTGCCTTGCCGGCCTGTCAATTGAAAATGCGTTGATTGAGCTGGATAATTATGAGATGCCGATTCTGGATGGAAGCGCAGGACTTTTCACCAAGATGATCAAAGAAGCCGGCATCAAGGAGCTTCATGAGCCCAGGTATTTTTTTGTTGTAAAAAAAACGATCGAGATTAAAGAAGAGGACAAATCAGTTACCGCTTATCCGGCGTCATCCCTTCAGATAACCTGTACGATTGACTTTCCCCATCCCCTGATACAGAAGCAGTCTTTGTCATTGGAGTTGACGGATAAAACCTTTGAAAAGGAAATAAGCAGAGCCAGAACATTCGGATTTCTGCATGAAATTGAATACCTGAAGCGGTATGGGCTTGCCCGCGGCGCATCCCTGGAAAGCGGCGTGGCAATTGATCAGGATAAGGTTTTAAATAAAGAAGGGTTGAGATTCAAGGATGAATTTGTTCGTCATAAAATTCTTGATTGTATCGGGGATTTCTCGCTTCTCGGCATGCCGATTCTGGCACATATCGTCACTCACAAATCAGGTCATGCTTTCAATCATGCATTTCTGAAGGCTTTCTTTGAGCAAAAAGAATCCTGGGAGGCCCTTCCCATCAATGATTTTAAGGGGTTCGATAATCCTCCGTTGAAATCTCTTGCCATTTAGAAATGGTTCCGCTATGCATCAAACGTGTTAGATCTGTTGGAATTTCGTTTTTAAACAGGATATATTTTATACCGGCTGCCGGATAATGGCCGCTTTATTATGATGAGTATATTGAGGAGATGCGTACAATTTTTTTATTCAAACAAACGATCTGTATTTTTTTGATGCTGTTGTTTGTTTTTCAAGGGGCTGC
>CAZOEW010000017.1:7409-31600 GCA_964578935.1 uncultured Desulfobacterales bacterium
TCAAACAAACGATCTGTATTTTTTTGATGCTGTTGTTTGTTTTTCAAGGGGCTGCCTCAGCACAGGGCGCTGCCTTATCCAATATTGTGGTAAACAACACACGTGATGATCTTCTGCTTTTCCTGGAAGTGGAAGGCGCTTTTCGGGAAAATATGGAAAAAGCGATCATGAACGGTGTGCCCGCCTCGTTTTCCTTTTATGTGATCCTTTACCGGGACCGGGATTTCTGGATGGATGAAAAAATAGTCGAGATCGATGTAACGCATACGATAAAATATAACAATATTAAAAATGAATATACAGTTAACCGTTCGTGGGAAGAGGGCAATCCAGTGGTGACAAAGTCGTTTGAGGAGGCGAAAAAGCGAATGAGTGAGATAAAAGGCATGCATATTCTTTCTCTCTCAAAGCTGATAAAAGGAGCTCAATATCAAATAAAGGCAAAAGCAGAACTCAGCAAAATAGAACTTCCCCTTTATCTGCATTATGTTTTCTTTTTTACGTCACTCTGGGATTTTGAAACAGGCTGGTATTCAGTTGATTTTAAGTACTAAAAGCGAACTTTAATTTTCCGATGGAAGATGTTTACCGGTAAAAAATTCCGAAAAAAAGGGCCACCGATCTCGCAAGACGAGATTAAAAGGCGAAAACGGGAATATCTGATTATTATCGGAATTCTTATTTTTTTCCCCCTCCTTACTTTTATTGAAACCCGCGTTATACATTTTGGAGCAGATTTTCCGATTTCCAACACCGTATTGATGTTTACGCTGATCAATATCAATCTGCTGCTGCTCATCTTATTGATTTTTTTGGTTTTTCGAAACCTTGTAAAGCTGTTGTATGACCGCAGGCGCAAAATAACCGGTGCAAAGCTCAGAACACGACTGGTTGTTGCATTTATTGCCATATCGCTTCTTCCGACAACCGTTCTTTTTTTCTTCTCCATTAATTTCATTACCACCAGTATTGCATTCTGGTTTAACGTACCGGTAGAGCAGGCGCTTGAAAATTCGTTGGCAGTTGGAAGAAAACTTTACCGTCATATGGAGGAGAACAATCTTTTCTTTCTGGAAAGGGCTGCATATCAGATCAAAACAAAAAAATATCTGAGCCGGGACAAAAGCAAGGATTTGACAAGATATATCCAGATTGTTCAGCGTGAGTTCAACCATCATGCAGTAGAGGTCTATGATGCCAATGCGAAACGATTAACCTATGCTTTGTCTGAGACGCTTGAGGAAAAAGGCCTGCCGGTTTTAGCACCGGAAAATCTCCTGACGGAAATGCCCTCAGGCAACGTCAAGACCGTTTCCGAAGATACATCACTTGGAGAAATTATAAGAACAATCAGCTCCGTACCCTATGGCGCCTCAAGAAATGATACGGTTGGCTATGTGGTCATCAGCAAGGTGATCTCGCACGAATTGTCCCGAAACATGGATTCGATTTCAAGGGGTTTTGAAGAGTATCAGCAGATCAAGATGCTCAAGAGGCCCATTCAGATTACCTACTATATAACGTTATCCATTGTAGGTCTTCTGGTTGTATTCTGTGCGATATGGTTCGGCTTTTATCTGGCAAGATCCATTACAATACCGCTCATGAAACTGGCAGAAGGCACCCGGCGTGTGGCCGAAGGGGATTTGAGTTTTAACATCGATCAGGTCGCAGACGATGAGATCGGAAGTCTGGTTAATTCGTTTAATAAAATGACAAGGGATTTAAGGATCAGTCGTGAACAGCTGGAGCTTTCCGCCAGAATGCTGCACGAGCAGAAGGATGAAATTGAGGAACGACGCCAATACATTGAAATAATTCTTAAAAATGTTTCCGCTGGTGTTATTTCTCTCAATAAGGGAGGATTTGTCACAACGATAAACAAATCCGCAGAAAAGATGCTGGGTATAATGCCGAAAGAAATTTTGAATAAAAGCTATAAAACCATATTGCAAAAAGATCTTCTGATTCTTGCCGAAGAAATCATGGAAAAAATTACCCTGTCCAGAAGAAACGCGGTCGCTCTTCCCATAAAACAGACGATTGATGGAAGGCCGCGAAGCTTTATGGTCCATCTGAACGCGCTGAAAGATGATCTTGGCCGCCACATGGGCATCGTTATGGTTATTGATGATCTGACAGAACTTGAAAAAGCGCAAAGAATGGCTGCATGGCGTGAAGTAGCCCGCAGAATTGCGCATGAGGTAAAAAACCCTCTGACTCCGATATCCCTATCGGCACAGCGCCTGAAAAGAAAATATTCAAAAAAAATCAATGATCAGATTTTTGATGAATGTACCCGTACGATTATTGATCATGTAGATTTGATCCGAAACCTGGTGAATGAATTTTCAACGTTTGCACGGTTTCCCGGAGCCAACCCGAAACCTTGTGATCTGGCTCCAATCATCGATGAGACCGTCGCCCTGTATCGGGAAGGGCATAAAAATATCAATTTCAAGATCAAGGTTTCCGAAAATATTCCCAAACTCAATCTGGATCGCCAGCAGATCAAACAGGCCATGATCAACCTGGTGGATAATGCGATCGCTTCGATTATGCACGTTGGACAGAAAGGCGACATAACGATCATACTGACGCATGACCCCATACTGAATCTTGTCAGGCTGGAAGTTGCGGATACCGGTGCAGGAATTTCCGACAGGGAAAAAACCAGGCTTTTTGAACCGTATTTTTCCACCAAGAAAACCGGTATGGGGCTTGGGTTGACAATCGTAAGTACAATCATAGCGGACCATAACGGCCTGATCGGGGTTCAGGATAATTATCCGCAGGGGGCCAGATTTGTGATTGAGATTCCGGTGGCGGGAAAGGCGCTCGAAACCGCTTATATAAATGTTTGATCCACTTGGAGATGAAGCAAAGGAGTTTAACAATGTTTCCGACAATTATGATCGTCGATGATGAACCTTCTATTCTTAAATCATTAGGCGGCTTGCTTTCTGATGAGGATTTTGAAGTCATAACCGCTTCCAACGGTTATGAGGCGCTTAAAATAATCGATGCCGAGTCGCCGGATCTTGTTCTGCTGGATATATGGATGCCCGGAATGGATGGCATTGAAACCCTCAAGGAGATCAAGAAAAACAATCCACATATTCAAGTTGTCATGATCACCGGTCATGGGACAATCGAAACAGCGGTCAGGGCAACCAAGTTTGGAGCGTTTGATTTTATTGAAAAGCCGCTTTCCATAGACAAGGTGATTGTGGCGATCAATAATGCTTTGAATTTCAGGAGGCTGGAGGAAGAAAATGTATATCTCCGGAAAAAAACACTTGAAAAGCATTCCATAGACGGAAACAGTTCGCCGATCATAACCTTAAAACAGCAGATTGCCGTTGCAGCACCGACAGACGCATCGATCATGATTACAGGCGAAAACGGTACAGGCAAGGAACTTGTTGCCCGAACCGTCCACCACATGAGCAACAGGTCGGAACATCCGCTGATCGATGTCAATTGTGCGGCCATCCCCGACGAACTGATTGAAAGTGAACTTTTCGGGCATGAAAAAAGCTCGTTGCCGGGGAAGGCTTCAAAATCAAGGGGTAAATTTGAACTGGCCAACAAAGGGACCATCTTTCTGGATGAAATCGGAGATATGAGCCTGAAAACCCAGGCAAAGATTCTTCGTGTGCTTCAGGAGCAGAAATTCCAGCGGGTTGGCGGAAGCCGGATTCTGGAAATAGACGTCCGCGTAATTGCGGCAAGCAACAAAGATCTTGAAGCAGAGATTGAAAGTGGTAATTTCAGGGAAGATCTTTTTTTTCGTTTGAATGTCATTCCCATCGACATCCCTCCCCTTCGTCAAAGAGTGGAGGATATCCCCATACTTGTCGATACCTTTTTTGAGAAATGTGCCAATCAATACCAGAGCCATAAAAAATCGATCAAAAAAGAAGCCCTTGATCTGCTGATGGAATACAGCTGGCCGGGAAATGTCAGGGAGCTGAAAAATCTTGTGGAAAGGCTGGCCATTATGGTTGAGGGGGATAAGATCGATGTCGGCCATATCCCGCCTCCATATAATTCAATTGCCGGAAACAGGACAGCATCCATTCATAACCAGTTTTTTTCCATGGAAGATCTTAAAAAAGCAAAAAAAGCGTTTGAAGAGGAGTTTATTCGGAAAAAACTTTCCGAAAATGACAACAACATCACTAAAACAGCTGAAAGCATCGGTGTTGAGCGAAGTCATCTGCACAAGAAACTGAAAAAAATGGATTAAATGATGGGCCTTCGCATTATCGGCGGTGAGAAAAAAGGAAAAAAACTGCTTTCCGTCAAAGGGATGAAAACCCGGCCGACGGCAGACAGGATGCGGGAGTCCCTGTTCAACATTCTTTCATCCAGCATAGTCGATTCAAACGTACTTGATCTTTTTGCGGGCACCGGTGCATTTGGCATTGAGGCATTGAGCCGGGGGGCCTCTGCTGCGAGTTTTATCGATAATGACAGAGCAGCCCTTTCGGTTATTGAAAAAAATTTAAAATCCTGCGGATATGAGGGCCGCTCGAAAATATTCAGATGCAACATTCTTATCAATCTAAAATGCTTGAAAGCGGTTACCAAACCATTTGACCTTGTTTTTATGGATCCGCCCTATGAAAAGGATTGCGTTTACCCGTCGCTTGTCAATTTAAAGCAAAGCAGCGCGTTGCAAAACGGATCCATCATCATCGTTGAACACTCCCCAAAGGAACCTGTCCCCGAAGATCTTTTTGGATTTGAAATTTCAGATCAAAGGCGTTACGGTGGAACACTTTTTTCTTTCTTTGATTTTTTGATTTCAACAAATAAAGGGTAACTGGAACTCATGAAAAAAAAAATTGCAATTTATCCCGGATCATTCGATCCCCCTACAAACGGCCATATCGATATCATAAAACGCGGGCTGAAGTTGTTTGATGGTATTATCGTCGCCATACTGCACAACCCGTCAAAAAAAACGCTGTTCAGTCTTGAAGAACGAATTGCGATGCTGAAGGAGATACTTAAGGCTCATTCAAATGTTGAAGTGGATTCGTCTGAAGGATTGCTTGTCGATTATGCGATTAAGCGTGATGCGCCTGTGATTCTGCGGGGCATGCGCGCGGTGTCCGATTTTGAATATGAATTTCAGATGGCACTCATGAATAGAAGTCTTAACCGTAAAGTTCAAACTATTTTTCTGATGACCGGACTCCGGTGGATTTTCATCAGTTCTTCGATTATTAAAGAAGCGGCCAGTTTCGGCGGTGATATCCAGGATATGGTTCCTCCGGTTGTATACAAAAAGCTGAAAGAGAAGTACGATTCTCTGAAATAAAGGATTACCATGAATCTCTGGCAGCTTAAAGTATTTTGTAAAGTGATTGAGCTTAAAAGTTTTTCCAAGGCAGGGCAGAATATTAATCTTTCACAGCCCACCATCAGCAGCCATGTCAAGGAGTTGGAGGATTATTTTGAGTGCCGGCTTATTGACCGTATGGGCAGGGAAGCGCTGCCAACAAAGGCAGGAGACCTTCTATACGGGTATGCTCGCCGTCTTCTTTTGCTGAGCGATGAAACCAGAAGTGTGATGGCGTCCTTTAATGGAAAAGTAGCGGGCCGTCTGGTCATCGGGGGGAGCACAATCCCGGGCGGGTATATTCTTCCCGCAGTTATTGGAAAATTTATACAACAATATCAAGGAGTATCCGTATCCATATCCATCGGCGATACAAAAAAAATTATTGACGATACGCTTTCCGGGCTCATTGAACTGGGTATTGTCGGAGCCAGGGCATCGGGAAAAGGGATACTTCAGGAGAAGCTGGTTGAGGATGAAATGCACCTGATTGTTCCTTCAGATCATAAATGGGCATCATTGAAAAAGGTTACGATAGAAATGCTGAAAGAAGAACCGTTTATTATCCGCGAGCATGGGTCCGGAACGCTTGAATCCATAAAAATCAGCCTTTCCAGGAGGAACACTGGTTTTGAAGCATTTAATATCGTTGCCGAGATGGGAAATACCGCGGCGGTTATTCAGGGTATTAAAAGCAGGGTCGGGGTTTCCATTTTATCACCGATAGCGGTTCAGGAAGAATTAAAGGCCGGTTCCCTTGTCGCGCTTGAGGTTAAAGACATTGATCTGAGACGAAGTTTTTATCTCACGCGCCATATCCAGCGAACCGTTTCGCCGGTTGCTCACGCTTTTATCAGCTTTATCAAAAAAGAGCTGCGTAAAAGCAGTTTCAAAACCTCAACTGAAGTTCAATAGCCTCGTTGCCGCCACGCCAAACATATCCGGATATTTTTATGTTTTATCCATTGTAAGACGCTCCAGAACCATTACGAGAATAAAACCGAAAACCGCCAGCGAAACCGCAATGAAGAATTCCGTATCAATCTCTTTGGGAAGAACGTTGCTGTAGGCCACAATATGTTCTTTTC
The DNA here is from genome assembly GCA_964578935.1 of uncultured Desulfobacterales bacterium. Lineage (GTDB taxonomy): Bacteria > Desulfobacterota > Desulfobacteria > Desulfobacterales > SURF-7 > JAQYVL01. The sequence goes on from CAZOEW010000017.1 coordinate 13,851, forward strand.
CCCCGACAATCTTGCTCGCAAGAACTTCCTTCCATGGCCAGATTTTTTGCATGGAGCCGGTCATCAGACCTGTCAGAAAAGCAAGGGCGGGATTGTAGTAATTTTCAAGGAAGTAATTCAGAATTCTGGAAAATCCCAGCAGACCAACCGCACAGCCCGCACAGAAAACGATAATGATCAGCATGTTGTTCTGGATAAACGGATTTTTCAGCGTCCCGGTTATAAATTCATATTTGCCTAAAATCAGAAGTATGAAGGCACCGCTGATACCCGGCAGTATCATGGCGCAGATTGCAATCACACCGGAAAGGAAAATAAACCACAGTTCTTCCGGCGTTGATATCGGGATCATCCCAACAATAATATATGCCGCAGCCGTACCTGCGACAAACCAGATCCCGGCCCAGCCGGCCCAGCTTCGTACTTTTCGGCCAACTACGAAAATAGACGCGGCAATCAGTCCGAAAAAGAGGCTCCAGGTCGGAACCGGGTAATGGTGAAGCAGGAAGTTCATGAGTCTTGCAAGGCTCAGGATTGCCAGAATAATGCCGGCAAAAAGGGAAAGCAGAAAACGGATATGGATCTCGCTTAATGCGCCCCGGATATCCAATTTCAGCAGCTTGCCTGCCATCCCCAGACCAATAGATTTGATTGCCCGGAGAAGCTGACTGTATATTCCGGTTATCAGGGCGATCGTACCACCCGAGACACCCGGAATGATATCAGCCGATCCCATGCACAACCCTTTCAGGGTGAGAATTGCGGCTTCTTTTGAAGAAGCTGGTCCCGGGCTGGCATTAAAAGCTTCCTTCCACGTTAGATGTTTATTTTTCATTTTTTCCATTTCATCAAATTCAATTTTACAGGCATGCGCAGAGATCTTCTGCGGGTTTTCCCAATTCAATATATGATTTTAATTCCAGCTCTATTTTTTGATTATCATCAAAAAGCGGCGGCGTTCTTTTTTAAATAACTCCAGTTTGTTCTGAATTGCAGCAGGAGGATCGTCGCATCTTTCAGAGCGGTCACCCCTCGAATTTCTGAAAATTCTTTCATAGACTACTTCGGCAGCGCATACAAGATGAATTGTTTTCTGAATATAGACCATTCTGTCGAAATCTCCGGTCGCCCCTGTTTGAGGTCCTTATGCCGGGAATGTCTCTATATCTCCCGTTGCATGAAGTTTTACAATTCTTGCATGAAAATCACCGTATTCTGCTGCGGATGCTTTTATGGATTGATGCACCAGACTTTGAATTTCTTCATAGGTGCCCGAAGGGAGATTCAATTTATGGAACAATCGCCTGGTGTATGCATCCACCACAAAAATATCTCTGGAAAACGCATAGCAGAGGATTGAATCTGCAGTTTCCTGTCCGATTCCGGTCCAGGAGAGAAGAAGTTTTCGAAGCGTTTCCGTGGAAAAGGAACGCAGCTTTTTGATACCGCCTTCTTGCATGATATTCTTTGCAATTTGCTTCAGTCTGGCTGATTTCTGGTTATAGTATCTGGCCGGTATGATGGCTGAGGCAAGGAGTCCGCCATCACCGGTTATGATTTTTTTGATTTCAAGCATATTCAGTTTTGAAAGGTTCATAATCGCTTTTTCTGCATTGGACCATGAAGTGTTCTGGGTTAAAATCGAACCGGTTATGATTTCGAAGGCTTCATGATCGGAAACAATACGGCCTTCTCTTCCGGGATAATATACGGGCTGCTTTCCCGGTTCGCTTGTGGTGGGCCACCATCCCTGGTTTCCGTATGCCTGATATAGAGAATGGTTCAGCTTTCGTACTTTTTGTTTGGTGTTGCTGTCAAATCGCATTTTGAATTGACCGGTTAAAGAGGAACCTCAACGGTAAAAACAGTGCCTTCTCCCGGACTGCTGCTGCATCGGATCGTGCCTTTCAGCACCTGAGTTACAAGATTGTAAACGATGTGAAGCCCCAACCCTGTTCCCCCTTGATTGCGTTTGGTCGTAAAAAACGGTTTAAAAATTTTTTTCAGGTCCTTTTTTTGCATTCCTTTCCCATTGTCGCGGTATTGAAACAGAAGCGTTTCATTGTCATGAGATATGGAAATATGAATTTTCCCTTTTTTGGAACCTTCAAAGCCATGTATCAGTGAATTAATGACAAAATTGGTTATGATTTGGGAAAAGGCCCCTGGATAGCTTAGAATCTCAAGGTTCTCCGGACAGTCTATTGCGATTTCGTGCTGCCCCTGTCTGAGCTTTGGCCGAAGGCTTAATATGACCATATCAAGATATTCTCTGAATTTAAATTGCCTGTGGTCCCTGCTTGACTGGTCAACGCCGACCTGTTTAAAACCATTGATCAAATCACCGGCCCGTTTTAGATTGGCCTCGATAATTGCGGTGGCTTCTGAAGCAATGGAAACATATTTCTCAATTATTTCGGGATCGGTCCATTTTTCAGGGGGAAGTCCAGCCATTTTTTTTGTTTCCATGGAAAGAAAAGAGGCGGCTGTTACCCCGATTCCGACAGGCGTGTTTATTTCATGAGTCACACCGGCAACAAGGCCTCCGAGCGCGGCCATTTTTTCAGACTGAATTAAATGATCCTGCATCTTTTGGAGGCGGGACATGGATTCCTGAAGGTTTTTATTGGTTGTCTCCAGTGCCCCCTGTGTTTTTTTTCTTTCACGTGCTTCCTCTTCCAGTTTCCGGTTTGTGACGCTTAAATGTGCTGTCTGCTCTTTTACAAGTTCCTCCAGGTGGTCTCGGTATTTTTTAAGCTCTATATGGGTTCGGACTCTGGCTTTTACAAGAGAAAGGCGAAAGGGTTTGGTAATGTAGTCCACAGCGCCCATTTCAAATCCTCTTTTTTCATCTTCCTCTTCACTTTTCGCGGTAATAAAAATCACCGGTATATTGCAGGTGTGTTGATCTGCCTTCAATTGTCGGCATACTTCATATCCGTCCATTTCCGGCATCATAATGTCCAGCAGGATCAGGTCCGGAGGATGGTCGGATAAAGCGATTTCAATAGCCTCGGGGCCATTCACCACAACCCGGATTTTGTGTTCCTGTTTTAAAATCTCTCCAAGCATCTCGATGTTTGACGGTTCATCGTCAACGATCAGTATGTTGGGCTGAACTGCCGTGCCTTTCATGTGTTTTCTCCTCTCAGAACAATTCCATGGATTGCCGCAATCTTGTTCAGGGTTGCCCGGGCGGTTTTAAACTCAAATCGGGAAACCTGATCTGCAAGCAGCCTGAATTCATCACTCGATCCGATTTTTCCAAGATTAAAGCGGATGGATTCCAGGTATTCTTTAGCCTGCAGGTTGTTTTCCAGAATAAGGGCTGAAAGCTTCTGAAGAAAGGGCGCATAATGATCAGAACTTTCTTTCAGGAAACGGTCTGTGGATAATTTTATATCCGGAGCCCGCGTCTGGCTTTCTTTTTCAGCAACAGGAAGATGCGTACCGGGAATCATTTCAGTAAGTTCGGTTTTTTCTTCCTGCATATTCCCGGAAGGCAGTTCGAAGCGCGCTGTAAATGTAAAGGTGCTTCCTTTTCCCGGAGTGCTTTCCACAGTAATCTCGCCGGACATAAGCTCAACCAGGTGCCGGCTTATCGTCAATCCGAGGCCTGTGCCTCCATATTTTCTGGTGGTTGATCCGTCCGCCTGAGTAAAGGAATCAAATAGAAGCGGAATCTGTTCAGGCAGAATGCCGATGCCGGTATCCCGAATTGAAAAGAGGAGTTGAATCCTGTTTTTTTCTTTGAAAGCCGGATCGACGTGAATATGGATTTCGCCTTTTTCCGTAAATTTTATTCCATTGCCGATCAGGTTGGTCATTATCTGCCCAAGCCTCAGCGGATCTCCAATAAGGGTGTCTGGAACATCTTTTCCAACGTGAACGATCATTTCAATTCCCTTGTCCGCGATTTTAATGGCAAAGATGTCGATGAGGCTGTTTAACAGACCGGTCAGGCTGAATTTTACTTTCTCGAGGGTTACTTTTCCAGCTTCAATTTTTGAGAAATCAAGGATGTCGCTGAACAGGTTCATCAGCGTGTTGGCCGAAGTTTTTACCGTATTCAGATAAGCTCTTGTTTTCGGTTGAAGCTCCATTTTCAGAACAAGATCGGTCATGCCGATGATGGCATTCATCGGGGTTTTGATTTCATGGCTGATGTTCGCGATAAACTGGCTTTTGGTAAGGCTGGCTTTATTCAGTTCCTGGTTTTGCATGTCAAGGGCGGCGGTTCTTTCCCGTACTTTTTGTTCCAGAGTTCGATTGTTTTCGGCCAGTTTTTCATAGGAAATTCCAAGATCCTTTTTCATATCGGCAAATGCGGATGCCAGCACTCCGACTTCATCCCTTGAGCGGATTGTTATTTCATCTGCGGAGGAAAAGTCACCTTCGGATAGCTTCCGGGTAAAATGCGTAAGTTTAATTATAGGGCTGAGAAGTCGTGATGTAAAAAAATATGCCAGAAGGATACTCGGGAGCAGAAATCCCAATGCCGTCATCGCGGTTGTTACAATCAGTTTTCGGATCTGGGTTCGGTTCTGCTCTCTGGAGAACTGTATTTCCGCTTCAAGATACTTGAACGTATAGACAAGCTGGATTTCACCCCATGGGTTTGTGCTGACCTGGAGAGGAGCGGATATTTTTACCACAGCCTCATCATTCTCCTTGTATTCCGCTACAACCAGTTTCATCTGCCTTAGCGATTTGAGGCTGTTTTTATCGGAAAGATGGGTTTGAATCAGCTCCGGTTTCAGGGTATGCATGAATATGAGCCCCGAGGCATCCGCCAGCATTGCATATTTTATATCCTGATTCACCTTGACCGCCTTTTCGGTTATTTCCATAACACCTGAAAAGTTGTAAGCGGCGATCTCGTTTTCAACCTGTTCGGCAAGGCTTGTGATAAAACTCTTTCCCCGTCCGATAAGGTTCTCTTTCATGATTGAGATTCGTTTCAGAAGTTCATTTTCGAGCATCTGTTTATGGGAGGACAAATGAGTATACGTGAGCAGACTGACAAGGCTTATCATCAGCACTGTCAGAGATGTCATTACCTTGAGCTTGATGCCCCATCGGACAGCGGAATTCTTTTCAGATAGCAAGGCGGACAATTGAGATCCCCTTCTCCAGTATTCAATAACGCATCAGCGTTTCAAGCACCTGATTGTTCCGGCATCGTTTTATGTTATGTTTCAGGAGCAAAACCCGGCAGGATGTCACAAGTCAGGTTCACTTTAAGCTTATTTTACGATATTATCAATACATAACAAAACAATGCGGGGTTACTTTACGAACCGTTTCCGCATCAAATTCTATTGTTTATTCCAGTATACGATTGACGGAATCAAGTGCAGCATCATTGGTTTTCAGGTCGAATGCCTTTACGTTTTCAAGGTTCAGGGTAATGCTTGATCCTGCCGGGAGTTGAACTTTTCTTGAGATCTCGCGACCGGACAGCAAATCCTCGGCGATGACTGCCGCCTGCCTGCCGATTGTGGAATCATCCGCTGAAACGATCAGCGTCGCACCGTATTTCGCATACAAATCATTATAGGAAAAAACAGGAATCTTACTTGTGGTGCAGATATGGATCAACTCCAGTAAATTCTTTTTCCCTGAAATAATCATGGGGTCCGGTATCAGCCAGAAGGCATCGATATCAGGAAGCAGCTTTTTCAGAGCCTCCCTGCTCTGGTCGATGTCCTGAACGACTCGGCTGACAATAACTACACCGGCTTTTTTTGCCGCATCTTTTGAAAGATCAAGCCACTGCTCATTAAATTCCCTGGAATAGAGCACACCGATATTTTTCAGATCCGGAAAAATATGCCTGAAATGTGTAAGCTGCATCAGGGGATGGAGTTCGTTTGACACGCCGTACACGTGGAAGCCTTCAGGCATGCGCCGCCAGTTGATAATGGAGGAGAATACAATATTTTTTTCCGGTGCATGTTTCACTGCGGCCAGATACGCCTCGGTTCCGATACAGTAAATCAGGCGGTATGGTTTTCTGGATATCTGCCGGTAAAGATCCGAAATATCGCCTTTATATCCCTGGATTGTGATTTCCGACATGGTGTAAGACACAGATCCTTTGAAACTTTCCTGAGCGGTTCTGTATTTTTCAACAGAACTGTCAGAGTTCAGAAGCAGAATATCGGGCTCATCACCTGCGAGAAGAATTCCCGGTGCGATCAGGAAGAAACAGAAAATTAATATGCTCTTCAAGAGCCTCATTTGTTCACCTGCGGTTTGATTGATGAAGCAGAAGCGTTCAGCATCAATAGATCTTCTTCTGTAACATTTTGAAAACCGTCGAGACCCAGCATGCGGATCTGTTTTTGTCCGGAAGCATTTTCCGACATTTTTTGTATGATCCGGATTATTTTTTCCATCTGCGGCAGGCAGGTTTTATGTGCCGCCAGTACCATGAGATGGGATTCAGGGCCTTTCGCGATAATATCGATCCTTTTATAAAGAAGCGGGTTCAGCGATTTCATCCTGTTGTAACTGTTTTCCGTTATCAGGGCTGCTTCGGACATGCCGAAGCTGACAGCCATCATGGCATCAATGTCTTTGGGAACGGTAAGGATCCGCAATGAATCCGCATCAAGCTGAATCGCAGGCATCTTTTTAATCATACTTTTTGTATGCTGTATGCTGCTGGCAGACGCGAGCTTGAGTCCGTGTGATTTCCGGAAGTCATATCCCTCCGGTGCCACAAGAACTCTTTTCTGGGTTTTCTTCCCGTTCCGAAACCCGACCAGAACCGGTTCGCACAAACCGGTTTTATGTATTTTGCGGTAATGCCAGCTGGAAAGGAGCATCACACAGTCTTTCCGGGATCTGATTTGCTTCTCAAATTCCGTTCTTTCTCGAACAGGCTGGAATTCATATGGACCAAACTGCGACAGGTACCGGTCAAATTTTATTTTCAGGGATTTGAAATTGTTGATGCTGGTTTCAGAGCTGTGAAAGTAAATTGCTGTTGTTTCCGCTTCAGAAAATGCCGTACCGGGAAAACCTGAAATCAGGAACAGCATCCATAGCGCACCGGAGGCAAGAAGCCTTGGTATGGACGGCGTTGTTTTTTTGAAACAGATCAGCATACGATTCAACAGTGAATCTGGAAGTTTTCGGTATCGTCAGGCACCGTTTGTCTCTTGTTGCTGCTTTGCCATAGCCCTGTAACAGTCTGATATATAACGGGCGGACTGCCCGGAGTCGGGAAATTTTAAAAAATGGGACAGCGCTTTTTCGTGCTCATTCAAATTCATGTACGTGATTCCGAGACAGGTGGTGAGCGGCTCACTGTCCGGGAAATATTCAAGGCCTTTTGTCAGTATTTCAGCCGCTTCTGTAAATGCTCCGTTTTTCTGCCGGATGATGCCAAGGCCGAGAAATGCGCGGTGATTCGGCATATAGTCAAGTGCTTTCCGATACAGCGTTTCCGCTGTTTTTTCTTTGTTCTGAATGGGTTCGATCCCCGCATATTCACCATGGCTGAAGGTCATGGCCAGTCTGGAACAAAAGTCGGAATGTTTTTCAACCAGCTCCTTTTTATCCACAAGGGATATTTCATTCGCGAATTTGAGCAGGTTTTCATAAAAACCGGCTCTCAGTTTTTTACCAAAAGCGAGAATCAGCTCCTGTGACAGTTCAGGGTCATTTTCAAAATAGAGGATATCTTCAATGCGGTTGAGCCAGATATCATCGCTTACATGGAATTTTTCTTTAAACTCATCGTAGAGATCTGTTCCAGGGAAAAGGTCGAGTATATAAAAAATAACGCTCAAGGGTTTAATCCGGCGAATCAGGTCGATACTCTCCCCGATGGTTTTCCATGTCTCCTGCGGGCAGCCATAGATAAAATAGGCTCGTGCCAGAATGCCGTATTTCCCGGTTATGTCAAATGCCTTTTCAATGGCGCCGGGCTTGATATTTTTACGCAAACGGTTTCGGATCATTTCCGAACCGCTCTCCACTCCATAGCTGATCTGGCAGCATCCGGCAAGGCGCATCCAGTAAATCATCTCCTCGCTGACATGATTGACGTGGGAGATTGCAACCCATGTGATTCTGAGATTTCTTTCCAGAATCATTTTACAGATTTGAATCACGAGCTTTTTTTTCAGGGTAAAGGTATCGTCTGAAACATAAAAAAAATCGATCCCCTTTTTATGGAGCAGCTCCAGGTGATCCACAAAATAAGCTGCGGAATGAAACCGGACTTTCCGGCCCCATATCCGGGGAGATCCGCAGAATGTGCATTCTCCCGGGCAGCCCCGGGTCAGGGAAAGATGGGTGTAGGTGAAGTGTTTTGCAGGGATCGGCAGGCTGTCAAGATTGTGGATGGCCTCTGCCTTGCCTGTAAAGACGATTTCACTCTTTTCTCTGAACACAAGCCCTTTTATGTGTCGGATTGTATCGTTGTGGCCGTTTTGGATCGATTCCGCGAGCTGAAGAAAGGGATGTTCACCCTCACCGACCACCACATAGTCGATCGCTTTAAAGTGGGTCATCAGATGCTTCCAGAGGAATGAGGCGCCGGCACCGCCAAATACGATCGTCACGGACGGATCAACCTCTCTGGCGATTCCGGCGATATCGATTCCCCCCCAGCGATTCCCGTGAAGAATGGAAAGCCCGATGATATCCGGTTTTTTTTCAAGGAGGGTTTTCCGAATTTCAGGAGAGGAGCTGTTCAGGTTATAAAAGTTCAGGATTTCCACATCAAATCCATTTTCCTTCAAAAGCGCGCCGATGGAATAGAGCCCCATGGGAATCACACTCGTGTCTTCGGTATGGGTCCTTTTTTCCAGAAAATATGGATAGATCAGCAATACTTTCATGCAGGACCCTTATCTGCCCAGTATGGCAGCCTGAAAGGTTTCAAATCCGACCCGGTCGATCATTTTGCCGATGCGTTCAAGCTTTTTGCCGTTTTCCTTATAGAAATCCATTATCTTTTCAATCGTTTTCAACGCTTCTTCGAAATTGAGGTCCTCTGCGAGAACCTGAGCCAGTCTCGGCTTGCTGGCAGCGGAGCCGCCCGCCATGAGTGTCCAACCATTCTTTTTTCCCACCAGTCCGATATCCTTGATCCAGGTTTCCGCGCACTGGTTCGGGCAGCCGCTGACACCCATTTTGGTTTTACTGGGCAGCTCATGGCCGTGGTAAATTTCATCCAGTTTCATGCCCATGCTGAGGCTGTCCTGTTTGGCCAGTCGGCAGAACCGGCTTCCGGGACAGGCTTTTACGCTTCGGACGCACAGCCCAACCGCATGCCCGGGGTTCATGCCGAGATCCTGCCATACAGCGTCGATGTCCTCTTCTTTGATTCCCACCAGGGCAATGCGGGCTGCACTGGTGATTTTCACGGCAGCGACATTATATTTTTCAGCCGCATCCGCCAGTTTCCGAAGCAGCTCCGGCGTGATCACGCCGCAGGGAACATGGGGGGCGACCGCGTATGTTTCTTTGTCTCGCTGAAGGATTACGCCTTTTTCTCCGTCCTGTAACATGGTTTGTCTCCTCTCATTATCTCGTTTGAATTTTAAAAGGTTCTCCATTTCATTATAATTATAGAAACAGAAGCCTGCCAAATTATGGTCCGGGAGTCAAGTTGCCAATCCCGGTGATTTTCAGGGAATCCGGAATATCGTCTTGCAAAGAGATAAGGTTTTGAATATATAAAAGAGGCAGTTATAAAACGTCCCCGGCCATGTGTAAAAGTACCATGAATCACTTCTAATTGTTACGATAGCGGGATAGTGAAGTCCCGCAGGTTATATTCGTGAACAATTTCTGAAATATTGTTCAGAAATGGAAGAGAAAGCCCAACGATATTGTTCCAATACAATTTTATTTCTACAAAACCGGCTAACAAAAGGAGAAGAATGATGAGCATGAAAGCAACCCTATCGGGTTCAGCAGGGATAACCATCGCCATCGTGGTTTTTGGCCTGTGTTGTATGCTTCCGGCATCTGTGGACGCGGATTCGAAAGTCGCAGTCATTGAAGGAATGAGCTATCATGTGGATTCTTCTCTGGCAGACAACTTGAAATCCCTCACCGGCAAGAAGGTGTATGTGACCCTTGACTCTGGGAAAACCCTTTCCGGTATGGTGAAGGCTGTCGGAAACCACCTGGTTCACCTGGAAAAACTGGATGGAAAAGAGTATTTTGACGCCCTGATTCGAATCGAAAATATCAGTGCTGTTGATGCCAAGTTTCGGGACTACCAGCGTTGATGGCTTCGCAAAAAGTCTAATTTCTGTGTTGCGGTTAGCGCTGACGGTTGCGCCTATCGGCTTGAAAAACCGCACTGTGCGTCATCCCTCGTCACTGCGGAGTAGGCTAACTACATTTCATTCCTCGGGATTCGCGCGCCTTGAACTTGAACTTTTTTCTTTGCCATCAAAGGGTTAATTTTTTTTAGGACCATCAGCGCTGATAGGTAAAAATCTGAACACAGAGGTCGCAAGCAATGGACAGTAAACTGACAACGTTGAATCAGGAAGCAAATTTCGCCCGGTACATCCCCACGCAGGCGAAGGGTCATTACGAAAGCTATTTTCTTCGGGCAAACCATCCGACAAGGCCAATTGCGTTCTGGATACGGTATACCATATTCAGCCCGCATAAACATCCGGAAAAGGCGATCAGTGAACTCTGGGCGATCGTTTTTGACGGAGAGACAGGCACACATGCGGCGGTCAAGGATGAGTTGCCGATTTCGGAGAGCCGTTTCGACTCCAATCGCTTTCACGTGAAAATCGGTGATGCGCATCTTGATTCTCAGCAGTTTTATGGCAGTGCTTCTTCGGGCTCAGACGCCATTTACTGGGATCTGAAGTACACCGGAAGTGATCCGCCGCTGTTTCTGTTTCCGACGAACTTATATGATCGAAGACTTCCCAGGGCAAAAGCGCTTGTGGGGCTTCCCCTTGCGATATTCAACGGCAGAATCACAGTCAACGACCAGGAGATGGCTGTAAACGACTGGGTGGGAAGCCAGAACCACAACTGGGGATCGCAGCACACGGATCACTACGCGTGGGGCCAGATCGCGGGATTTGATAATCATGCGGATAGTTTTTTTGAACTGGCCACGGCACGAATCAGAATCGGCCCTTTGTGGACGCCTTTCATGACGCTTATGGTTCTGCGTCACAAGGGCCGCGAATTTTGCCTCAATAGCATCCGGCAAAGCCTTAAAGCAGAAGGATCTTTTGAATACTTTACGTGGCGGTTTTCTTCGGAAGATGAAACCGTCGCCATTGATGGAACCATATCTGCGGAAAGAAAGGATTTTATCGGGCTGAAATACTTTAATCCGCCCGGCGGTATCAAGCATTGCCTGAATACAAAAATCGCATCCTGCACCATGACAGTCAGGTTCAAGAAAGAAGGAGCCGGGAAGGTAATGGAAGTTCTCGAAACCACATCACGCGCGGCGTTTGAGATTTTAACGGACAAAACAGATCATGGTGTGACAATGTCTGCCTGAAACGACGGCACTCAGGGACGCCGGTATAAGCCGTGGCGTACGTGAGGCGTTATCGTTCAATGGCATGGAAATGCAAGGAAAGAAAAAATGAAGTTACAGGAGGTTTCTTATAAAAATGTTATAGACAGTCTTCATGACGGTCTGTATCTTGTGGATCGGGATCGGATTATTACTTACTGGAATAAGGCTGCCGAAAAAATCTCCGGGTTTTCAGCAGAGGAGGTTGTCGGCAGATCCTGCGCGGAAAACATACTCACTCATGTGGACAGTGACGGGAATGTTCTCTGCTTGGGCATGTGCCCACTGGCGGAAAGCATTGCCGAGAATAAACCCGGGGAGGCGACAGTTTATCTTCATCATAAAAGTGGGCATAGAATACCGGTTTCCGTTCGTACGAATGTTTTACTGGATACGAAGGGTAAGGTGATCGGCGGGGTTGAGCTGTTTACGGATATCAGCAGTCATAGCGCCAATGAGTTGCGGGTAAAAGAACTTGAAAAAATGGCGCTGCTGGATAACCTTACACAACTCGCGAACAGAAATTTTATTGAACATGAAATTAAAAACAGGCTTGAGGAAAAAAAGCGTTTCAACGTGCCGTTCGGAATCCTTTTTATCGATATCGATTTTTTTAAAAAAATCAATGATACCTATGGTCACGATGTTGGAGACCAAGTACTCAAATTTGTTGCCAATACTTTCGTGAGAAACGCAAGGCCATTTGATCTCTATGGCCGCTGGGGAGGGGAGGAGTTCCTCGGAATCATTCGCAATGTCAGTGACAGAGACCTCCAACATCTTGGGGACAGGCTGAGAATGCTTGTCGAAAAGTCATATATCGTTCATGGTAACAAAAAATTAACTGTCACCATTTCGATTGGAGCTACTCTTGTAACCGAGGACGACAGCATTGCCGGCCTGATAAAAAGGGCGGATAGGCTTTTGTATGAGAGCAAGAAAAAAGGCCGGAATCAATTGACCATCGGCTGATAACAGAACATCGGTCGTGGCTGAAATGACTTTTCAGAGAGTTGAAACGAATGGATATGCATCATCCTTTTGAATGGCTTCCGGAATCAGCGCACAAGACCGCTTTCTGGATTCTTTTCGCCGTTACCGTTGTCGTGCTTGGTTTTATGCAAATTGTCAGCGCGCCCTTGATTACAGATGCCGCACCTCAGGGAATCCTGTCATTTGAATTTGCCGGGGACCTTTTGAATGCTGAAAAGATTATCGGTTCATGGGGAGAACAAGAACGGATTTACGCCGGCCTGGGTCTTGGTCTTGATTATCTATTTCTTGTTTTATATTCTAATACGATCGCTCTGGGATGCATACTGGCGGTCCGGGGCATGTCGGCAGAACTTTTTGTAAAAGCAGGAGCGGCTATTGCCTGGGCGCAGTTCGCAGCAGCCCTTCTGGACTGCATGGAAAATTTCGCGTTAATAAAACTGCTGCTTGGTTCAGGGGATGGGGTATGGCCACGCCTTGCCTTCTGGTGCGCCGGCCCAAAATTTTTCATCGCAGGCGCGGGCATTGTAACGGTTGTAATCGGAGCTGCTGCCTTTTTAATCAGGCGATCCCGTTAAAAGAAAGGGCATTGGAGCATTGATTCGGAAACATGAAAAAATGCAAGAAGCAAATGGTCCGATCTCATTATGTGTGCGGAGAAGTTATGCATCTTTCAACAGATAGTTCAAAACATCCTGCGCGGAATATGGCTGGCTTACATTTTTCAGTATGTGTAAAATGGGGTTAAGGTCGTCCCCTGCGGTCACCAGGGCTTCTTCAATATAGCCGCTTTTCCGGATTTGTGCCAGACCGATGTTTGCCAGCAGTGCATTGCAGAGGCATTTTTTGCCTCTTGTATCCTCAAGCTTGCCATATTTTTTAACATAGGCCTCTTCCGGTTCGGAGGGACAGCGGTATCCTATCAAACCATCCGGTTTTTTATACGCCTGCCGCAGGTATCCTAAATCGCAGACTCGTTTTCTTTTGTGATATCTTTCCGCCTCTGAAAGGGAGCCTTCAAGGAGAAGTACTTTAAAGGGAAAACCTGTAGGAGAGGCTTTAGGGTCAGTGAAAACAGACAGGTCTCCCTGAACAATTCTCTGGATGATCTTTTGTTTTAAGTTTTCAGAGAAACCGGACTCTTTTGAAAAAGCAAATGCCGTTCCGACCTGGATTCCCTGGGCACCTTCCTCAAGAGCAGCCTTTAATTTCCATGGGCTGCCGCAAGACCCGGCCAGCCAGAACGGCAAACCGGTCGATTTGATTGTTTCAAGATCGACCATATCTCGTTGGCCGTAAACCGGCTCTCCCTTTTCATTGAGCTTCAAATGGCCCCGCGGAGGGGCATTGTGTCCGCCTGCGGAAGGGTCTTCAACAATAAAGCCGTTTACCTTTCCGGATGCTTTCCGGAACATCATTTTGGCAAGTGCCGCAGACGACACAATGCACAAAAATTCAGGACGTTTTAAAACAGGCGGCTTTTTCAGAAAAAAAGATCCGGGATCCAATTGTGCGCGGTAATCCTCTTCCGGGGAAGAGCCGTCAACCGGGATTTTAAGCGAAACGTTCTGGTGAGAAGCCAATCTGTCGAGCACCCCGGGAATATCTCTTGGTATTCCTGCTCCCATAATCACATAATCGACACCTGCCAGCATGGCTCCGTAAAGAGAATACAGATTGGGACAGGGGATTTTTTCGAGGAGGTTGATGCCGATGAGTCCTTCATGTCCTTCCTTTGCCAGAAAGACTTCGGAAAAATTTGCAACAATGAGCAATTCCTGTGTCAGCCGGTCCGGATGGATCGAGATTGCTGAGGTTGTCTTAAAGGGAGCTATTTTCGATTTCCCATTGGGAATGAAAAAGGCATCCATGATCTTTTGTGTCATCTCCTGATCCGGAAAATGATTCATCGCTTTTCGTAGAGATCCTTCCGGATCACCTGTTTGCAATTTGCGCGCAAAGATCTGATCCAGCGCGGTTCCGGATACAACACCCAGATAACCGGCCCGGGACACGGCTTTTGCGAGTTTCCAGTTGGAAACCCCGGCTCCCATACCCCCCTGAATGATCATTGGATGTTTCATTGTTGATCCAACATGATTAATTATGATTGTTTTGCCCGGCGCGAATAAACAGGTCTTTTTGAAGTTTTAATTTTATACGGTTCAGCAAAATATTTCAATTTAAAATCATTTAGGCTATGACAACCCTTATAAATATTCAATCAATATTTTAAGAAAACTTTTTTCAGGCAGATTATACGGGATCGTCGGGGAAACATGCTGGCAGAGCTGAGTGGACAGATTGAAAGGATAACCTATACCAATGAAGAAAACGGGTACACGATTGCCCGGGTGAGGGTCTATGGCCAATCGGATCTGGTCACCATTGTAGGGAATTTGATGGCTCCGACACCCGGAGAGATTTTGAAGATGAGCGGCGAATGGATAAAACATCCGAAATTCGGCGAACAGTTCAAAGTGGTTCATTATATAACAGCTGTCCCGGCGTCCGTTTATGGAATACAAAAATATCTCGGTTCCGGCCTGATCAAAGGGATCGGCCCTGTAATGGCGAAACGGATCGTGAAAAAATTCGGAAAAGAAACCCTCGATGTTATTGAGAGAAATATTGAACAGCTTGGAGATATTGACGGAATCGGCAGAAAACGTATTGCCATGATCAAAAAGGCATGGGAAGAGCAGAAGGAGATCCGTGATGTCATGATTTTTCTTCAGACTCATGGTGTGGGCTCCGGCTATGCCACCAAAATATTTAAACAGTATGGGAACGATTCCATTTCGATTGTCCGGGAAAACCCGTACCGTCTTGCCATGGACATCTTCGGGATTGGATTTGTAACAGCCGACAGCATTGCGGAAAAACTCGGATTTGAAAAAAATTCACCTGTCAGGATAAAGGCAGGCGTTGTTTATGTGTTGCATCAGCTTTCAGATGATGGACACATATATTATCCGTATGAATCCTTGATAAAAGAATGCGGAAAAATTCTGGATGTGGAACCTCGTGATATTGTCGAAGGCATCATCGGGATTGAAGCGGAAAAGATCATTGTTGTTGAGGATCTGAACGAATCCCCTGAAAAGGGTAGAGAGAACAACAAGGCTGTTTTTCTTGAAAAATTTCATTTCTGTGAAACAAGTATCGGAAGAAGGCTTCAACATCTTGTTTCTGCCGAAAAATCAGTCCGGAAAATTCAGGAAGACAAGGCCATTGCCTGGATTCAGCAGCAGCTTGCCATAAAGCTCGCTAAGCGGCAGATAGAGGCGGTCAAGAGCGCGATGCAGAACAAGGTTATGGTCATTACCGGAGGGCCCGGTACCGGGAAAACGACAATCATCAATGCGGTACTGCAAATTTTCAGCCGTCTTCAGGCAAAAATACTTTTGGCCGCCCCTACCGGAAGGGCGGCCAAACGGATGAGCGAGGCAACCGGGCACGAAGCCAAAACCATTCACAGACTTCTCGAGTACAGCATGGCAAAGAACGGATTCCAGAGAGGGGATAAAAATCCGCTTATATGTGATCTACTCATTGTCGATGAGGCTTCCATGATCGATACCGTGCTGATGCATCACCTTTTGAAAGCGGTGCCGATTGATGCCACACTCATTCTGGTAGGGGATGTCAATCAGCTGCCGTCGGTAGGTGCCGGAAACGTTCTAAGCGATATTATTTCTTCCGGAAGCGTTTCGGTCGTGGAACTGAACGAAATTTTCCGCCAGGCCCGGCAAAGCAGTATTATCGTGAACGCTCACAAGATCAACAGCGGTATTGTTCCGAACGTTGAAGCATCTCATCCTGATGATGATTTTTACTTTATCGAGCAGGAAGATCCGGAAAAGGTGGTGGAGCTGATTATAAAAATTGTGAAATCACGTATCCCTGAGCGGTTCGGTTACAATCCAGTAGAGGATATACAGGTTCTGACGCCCATGAATCGTGGAATCGTCGGAGCCGGGAATTTGAATCAGGAGCTGCAAAAGGCCCTGAATACCGAAACGGAAGGTGTTCTCCGGGGGAACCGGAACTTTTTGAAGGGCGATAAGGTGATGCAGATCCGGAATAATTATGACAAAGAGATATTTAATGGCGATATCGGAAGAATAAAAGCCATTTCACATGAGAATCAGGAAGTTATAATATATTTTGACGGCAGGGAGTTGTCCTACGATTATTCGGAACTGGATGAAATTGTTCTTGCGTATGCGGTTTCCGTTCACAAGTCGCAGGGGTCTGAATACCCGGTCGTGGTGCTTCCGGTGATGAACCAGCATTATATTCTACTTCAGCGCAACCTGATTTACACGGCCATCACCAGGGGAAAAAAACTCGTGGTGATGATCGGCACCAGAAAGGCTCTTGCCATCGGCGTGAACAACAATAAAACCCGGGAAAGATATACCCGGCTGAAATACAGATTAATGCAGTGACGTGAATCACTTCAAAGCGTATTCCCACAAAAAAGGGCTTCAGTTGTTTCGATCTTGCTGAAGCCGCGGTAAATAGTCTCTGTTGTCAGTCGCCTTCCAGTCCTGGAGGCAGTTGTTATACCTTTCAACCGCCACCGGACGGCGCACAGGCCGGCTGGTCAAAACCGCCGGAACCTGTGGGTATTCCGTTGGGCCGGACAGCACCGGCCGATATCAGTTTTTCGACAGACGTGCTTTTGCATTGGGGACAGACAGGCTCTGGATCGTCAGAAGAGAGAAAAAGCGCTTCGAATTCATGGCGGCATTTACGGCAGGAAAATTCATATATCGGCACAACAAACTCCTTGTAAAAACAGATTCAGGCTATTTTTTTGATGAATAGCCGTCAGCGTACCATCCTCCGCCTTTCAGTTCAAAGGCACATTGAGACATGATTTTTTTTGCCTTTTTCCCACATTTCGGGCATGTTATCTCTTTTGTGTCCATTTTTACCAATTTTTCAGAAACGGTTCCTTCCGGACACTCAAATTCATAAACCGGCATGTGAAAACTCCTTATCTTCGATATGTTATAGCTGAAACGGTGATGCCTTCCACTTTTATGGGTGTCTGTATTATAAACCATAATTTTGGTATTTCAAGAGGCAGTTTTGTCATATACGGGTATATTTGTTTAACAGCCCTGTTGCCGCTTCTTCCATTTTATTCAGGTTATGCTTGATAATCATCTTGAAATCATATAGATTCAGACTTTTAGATAGAGAGGCT
>CAZOEW010000018.1:0-30339 GCA_964578935.1 uncultured Desulfobacterales bacterium
GATGATGTTTTTTTGAATCATGAAGAATAGTCGTTCCTGCCGGTTCGGCGGAATCGTTTCATCGGATCGTATCTGAGTCGATACGGAATTGGAATTTTATCATTGCACCTGTTTCGCTATGTAGTCGAAGCGAGACCGTTTTGCAAGCAAAACTCAGCGCCTCAGGCTCTCGGAGTTACCGGAGCCGTCTGCCCGAAGAAACCGGATCGCTAAACCAGCGCAACAGCTCTTGCCGGCGCGCCATCGGAATTTTCAATTTTCAGCGGAAAACAGAAAAAGGTAAAGCTTTTGTTTACCAGCCCTTCGAGCGCGGTCAGGTTTTCAATGATGAGGATGTTTTTTTTCAAAAAAATTCGATGGATGGGAAAGCTCCGGGTATCTGTGTGATCTACTGAAATCATGTCGACGCCGATTCCTTTCAGCGAAAATTGCGCCATCCATTCCGCGGCTTCAACGGAGAGAACGGGAAATTTTTTAAAATAGGCTTCTTCTCCCCATTTTTGATACCATCCTGTATACAGAATGATGAAATCATTTTTTTCCAGCAGGGATTGGTGACAGACCATATCCTGATAGGTGATGACGGTTTTTTGTATATTGGAAAAATCCAGAACAGAGGCTTTTCCGGTAAACCTGCTGATGGGAATCTGATCCAGGGATTTCGCTTTTTTCAGAATATGTGAAGGCGCGTCGATATGGGTACCGGTATGGGAGAACAGTGTAATCTTTTTTTCATAAAATCCAGCGCTGTCTATGGTAAACGGATCCGAAAATTCAGGCGGCTCTGTGCCGGGATAGACAGCCATACCGGGTGAAATGGTGTGGCTTAAATCAATTGTCTTCATCATCAGGCCTTTTCAGTTTTTTCTGATCCTACACAAAACCGGAAGAAGTTACAAGATGGGAAAATCGTTTCTGAAATCGTTTTTGAGTCAGAAGCCTTTACCATGCTCAAAATCAGTTGCTTGAAATATGAAGTAAACGCTTTTTGCTGAAAATTATGGACAGAAGCGCGGAGAAAAGGATAGAGATTGACAGGCATGAAAACCTTGTCCTAAAGTGAGACTTCAAAAATCGCTTATACATGGGGTTTGATCGTGTTTTTCAAATGCGGCACCTGTCAGGAGCTGCAGGCGACTGGATGCTGCAATTGAGTTGACCCTGCAAAGATGGAGGGGGCGTAATGTCAGTCTCTGAAAAAATTCTTGGGATCACCGGTGCTTTTGGCTACATCGGGAAGCGTTTCATTGAGAATCTGAAGACAAAAAAGGAGTTCCACCGGGTTGTGTGTCTTGACATTATGGAACCTGCGGAAAAGCTTCCGGATCACTTTATATTCCGGCACTGTGATGTTCGGGATACAGAAACGGTGGTTCAAATCTTTCAGGAAACCAACATCAATACGGTCGTACACCTCGCATTTATTGCTCATCCTACGCGTGATCCCGGATTTGAACATGAGGTGGATATAACCGGAACGAACAATATCCTTCTCGCATGTGAAAAGATGAAGGTTCAGAAACTTGTCGTGGCAAGTTCGGACTGCGCCTATGGATTTTTTGAAGAGACGCCCGACTACCTTACAGAAGCGTTTCCCCTTCGCGCCACACCCGGATTTCCCTATGCGGAAAACAAGGTTAAAATTGAACAGATGGTTGAAGAATTCGGAAGGCGCGTCCCTTCCTGCCGGGTAACCATCATCCGGCCCTGTATTGTCATGGGGCCCAATATGAAAAATGCGCTGTCTGAAACCTTGAGGCAGTCTGTAATTGTTTCTTTTACCGGTTATGACCCCATCATGCAGTTTGTTCATGAGGATGATGTCGCGGAAGCTTTTTACCTTGCAGCGACAAGCCATGAATCCGGTGCATTCAACCTTGCGGCAGATAAGGGGATGCGGTTTTCGGAGATGGTGAAGGAGATGGGCAAGAGACATCTCAGGCTTCCTGTCTGGCTGGTTTATCCTCTTGTGAACACACTGTATGCCTTGCGGATACTGGCTTTTGGAACCGCTCAACTCAGCTATATCCGGTTTCCCCTGTCCATGAACATTGAAAAGATTAAAAACGTTCTGGGGTTTTCTCCAGGGTATACATCAAAGCAGACACTGGCTTCGTTTCGGGATGCGGAAAGGTAACCTGTTTCCATCCGAAATCGATATGATCCTTGTGAACGGACAGCGCAACAGATCGCAGACACACAGGAGGTTTCTATGAAAACACTTTTTTATGGTTTGATGATTTTGATGACGGTTACGATGCTGTTTTTTCCCGGGAGTGTATTCGCGGATGACCCCAAAGCCCGCGCCATCATGCAGAAGGTCGATGACCGGGACGATGGAGACAATATGACATCCAGCATGGAGATGATTCTTGTCGATAAAAACGGCGGCAAGCGGAAAAAGTATTTCAAGAATTTCAGCAAAGACTATGGCAAAGACACAAAACGAATCATGTTTATCGAAAAGCCGGCAAATATTAGAAACACGGCATTTTTAACCTTTGACTATGATTCGGCTGAGAAGGACGACGATCAGTGGCTTTTTCTGCCGGCGCTCGGCAAAACAAAAAGGATCGCATCGAGTGACAAAAGCGGCAGCTTTATGGGGTCTGATTTGAACTATTCGGATATGACGGACCCGGAGCTTTCCGATTATAATTTCAAACTTCTGAAGGAAACAAAACTGGGAGGGGAAAAAGTCTGGCTCATTGAGTCGGTTCCCCGCTCAAAGGATGTCATTGAAGAAACCGGATATAAAAAATCGATCCTTGCGGTGCGTCAGGACAACTATGTTGTCGTGAGGTCGAAAAACTGGACCGAGGACGGCGGATACATCAAGGTCATGGATGTGAAAAGCTTGAACCAGATCGACGGGATCTGGGTCTCGACTGAAATTCACGTTACCAAGCGGCAGGGGAAAAAGATTGTTCATCAGACGCTGTTAACGTTGAGTGACATAAAGTTCAATCAAAAATTGGAAGATGACCTGTTTACCATAAGAAGGCTTGAAAAAGGGTTATAACATGGAAAAGAGGCGTAATGTTGCTTCCACGGTTTTGATCCTGATGCTTGTTTTCGTGTTTGCTTTCAGCTCGTCGTCTGTCGCAGGCCAGAAAAAGCAGAACAACCACTCCGAGGATTTTTCAGAAGACCTTGGGGATGATTTTGAGGATGATGTTGATGAGGACGTTCAGGAAACAGAGGGAGAACCCGCTTCCGCCGAAAAGTCAGACAGCCGGGAAACCGAAGAAGCTTCTGCTTTTTTATTTGGTGGACATTTGAAAGCAGGGACCTCCTTTAATTATGCCCAAAAAAAACCCGACCCCGGGGAAACGGACTGGAGAGGCCTGTCCAGCCTGAAAACAGAGCTTCAGCTCGAACTGGATGCCAAGCTTTCAGATTCCTGGCAGTTGTTTGTTTCAGGGGATGGCTTTCATGACTTTGTTTACAGCATCCGCGGAAGGGATACCTATACTTCGGAGGTTCTTGACAACTATGAAACAGAGGCGGAACTTCGGAAAGCCTATTTGAGGGGAAAGCTTACCAAAAAGCTGGATTTGAAAGTTGGCCGTCAGATCGTTGTCTGGGGAAAGTCAGACAACATTCGTGTAACCGACATCCTGAACCCGATCGATTTACGGGAGCCTGGCCTGACGGATCTTGAAGACTTGAGGCTCCCGGTAGCCATGACAAGGCTGGATTTCTATCACGGAAGGTGGGGCTTCAGCGGAATTGCCGTTCATGAGCATCGTTACGATAAAATGCCGGAGTACGGCAGTGATTTCTATCCTTTTTCCTTTCCTCCCTTTCCCGAAGAGAAGCCATCATCCCGCATTGAGAATACCGAGCTTGCTTTTTCAGCAAACGGGATTTTCATTGGATGGGACATTTCATTTTACTATGCAAACTTCTATAATGATGAGGCGCATGTTGAATTCTTTCCATACCCGGCAATGCATCATTCCCGAATTTCCATGTTCGGCGGCGCGTTTAACATTGCGCAGGGAAACTGGCTTTTAAAGACAGAAGCCGCATTCTTGGACGGAATTCGTTTTTCGGATTTTTACTCAGGAATGATGCCGTCTGTTAACTCAAAAACTTATTCCAGGCTTGATCTCCTGGCAGGAGTGGAGTACTCCGGTTTTACGGATACAACCTTGAGCCTTGAAGCCGTAAACAGGTACTATACCGATTTTAACCGGGAAGCGGAACTTTCCGGAGAACAGGAAAACAGCTTTGAAACCGCGGTGCGGATTTCTCGGGATTTTTTCAATGAAACCCTGAATCTTACTTTTCTTGCGCTGGTATATGCGCCAACCGGAGATGATGGTGCGCTTTTTCGATTGACCGCGGAATATGATTTGACGGATAATATTGAAATAACAGTTGGAATTGTCGATTACAAGTCAGGAGATCTTGTTGAATTCAGTAAGATTGAAAAAAATGATCGGCTTTATTTCAATGTAAAATACAGTTTCTAAACGGGTAACCTGGATTGCTCAGAGCAAACGAAAGGAGGAAAACGTGGCAAAGAATTTTAAATGCTGGCCCGAACAATGGCCAAAAAGCCTTAATTATCCCGATCTTCCAATTTACGCACTTCTGGATCAGACATCGGAGCGTGTTCCGGATCGAATCGCGATCCACTTCGGAGGAATGGCGCTTACCTATGCTGAATTGAGGCAGCTGACAGACCGTTTTGCAACGGCACTTGCCGCCCTCGGGATATCAAAAGGGGATCGAGTGGCCATTCATCTCCCAAACTGCCCCCAGTTTGCAATTGCCTATTATGCAACACTTAAAACCGGAGCGACCTTCACACCGCTGAGCCCCCTTCTTTCTCCTCGCGAAGTGATTCATCAGCTCAATGATTCCGGTTCGGAAACACTCATTTCGCTCGATCTTCTCTATCCGGGAATTGAATCGATTATTCCGCAAACGCCGGTGAAACGCGTGATATCAACGAGCATTGCCGATTGTTATAATGCTGTAATCTTGCCGCTTAAGCTTCTTGGGAAACTTCCGGTCCCCAACACGCTGGACATGGTTGCATTGTTGAAAGAGCATGAAGCCAATCCGCCGAAAGTAGTCATTGATGTCAACAAGGATATCGCGCACCTGGCATATACCGGAGGCACTACCGGTGTTTCAAAGGGTGTGATGCTGACCCATAAAAATGTGGTTACAAATGTGCTTCAGTTCGGCGCGTGGTTCAGCGGAGCAAATTATGAGTTTCGAGATGGAAAGATCGAGACGGTTTTTCCGGAAGGGGTTGATCCGGAAAAAGACAGGCTCGTGGTGAGGGATAAAGAGGTCGCGCTTGTGGTTGTCCCCTGGTTTCATGCCATGGGAACAGTGGGTTATCTGAACAATCCGATTTCATCCGGGACAACCCTGGTCGTGTTTCCGCGGTTTGATCCGGTGGAATATATTACAGCCATCGGAAAGTTTTCAGCCACGACCCTGGGCGGAGCTCCGCAGCTTTATGTGCCGCTGGTCAATCTTCCGAATTTCAGCAAGTATGATCTATCCGGAGTGAAACTCGCCGGATCCGGAGCGGCGCCGCTTCCCGTATCGATCCTGGAAACGATGAGCAAGGCGTTTTCGTCCGGTGTTGTAATGGAGGCTTACGGCCTTACGGAATGCACCATGGGCGCTGTCGCCAATCCGGTGGTTCGGGAATTGACAAGGGCAGGATCGGTAGGGCTTCCGATTTTTGATACAGAGTGCAAGGTCGTAAATCCCGAGACCGGAGAAGATCTTCCACCGGGACAGGAAGGGGAAATATGTATCAAGGGTCCCCAGGTAATGGTTGGATACTGGAACAGGCCGGAAGCAACGAATGAAGTATTAAAAGAAGGGTGGCTTTTTACAGGAGATATCGGGAAAGAGGATGACGACGGCTATTTTTATATTACGGACCGGATAAAGGATTTGATACTTTACAAGGGATACAATGTCTATCCAAGAGAGATTGAAGAGGTTCTTTACATGCATCCTGCTGTGGAGAATTGTGCGGTTATCGGGAAGCCGGATTCCCAGGTTGGCGAATCACCGGTGGCCTACGTTCAATTGAAAGCGGGTGCCAAGGCAACTCCGGAAGAGCTGATTGCACATACCAATGCGCAGGTGGCGGCATATAAAAAGCTCCGGGAAGTATATTTTATTGATATGATTCCGGTTTCCGGAGCAGGAAAAGTGCTGAAAAGAGAGCTGAGAGAAAAACTCAAGGAACAAACCTCATCATGAATGGTCGGGAAACGGGAGGTCATCATTCCCGTTTCCCGCTGGAGAAAGGAAAGGGTGCGTCCGTGTTACGATACAGACTTTTTAATGCAAGGATACTTACTTTACTGACGATTTTTATTGTCTGCCCGATCTTTTTGGGAACATTTTCTGCCGCGGCAGAAGAGTATGAACTCTCCCGGTTTATTTCGCCTGAAACATGCGGAGACTGTCACAGTGAGATCTTCAGTCAGTGGAGCAATTCAATGCACAGCCTCTCTCAAAAAGATCCGGTTTATCTGAGTGTTTCAGAATTTATGCGCAAAGGACTTGTGGACCTGGATGAAATCGCGGAAGCGGAATCCTGCGTCAAGTGTCATGTGCCTGTTGGCGTAGTCACCGGATATCCAAAGAAAACATCGGATGATAAAAGCAAGATTCCGGATATTGCCAACCAGGGAATCCAATGCGATTACTGTCATTCCGCAGTTAGCGCTGAGAAAATGTACAATAACGGTATAAAGCTGAATCCAGGTCATGGAGAGGATGATCCGGGTATCAAAAATGGACCCCGCAAGGATGCAGAGTCTGATTTTCATGAAACAAAATATTCGGAATTCCACACCCGGTCTGAAATTTGCGGTACCTGCCATAATGTAAAGCATGTTGTGTTTAATACAGACCTTGAAACAACCTATGATGAATGGAAAAAGGGGCCGTATAATTCGCCTGACCCTGAAAAGAGGATCACCTGTCAGGGCTGTCACATGTTTCAGCGGCCGGGTTTACCGGCAACCGGCTCTGTAAAAAGAAGTAAAAACAAGGGGCAGGCAGCAGATGACGGCCCGGTAAGGGAACATGTTTTTACACACTACTTTGTTGGCGCCAATCGTTTTATCCCGGAAACTTTCGGTGACATGGAAAAAGGAAAGATGGCTGAAGCACGGCTGATGAATTCCGCAACACTGGCGATTGAAACCGGAGAGATAGAAAAGGGAAAGCTGGGAATACGAATCACCAACACAGGAGCTGGACATTACCTTCCGACAGGGCTTACCGATATCCGGCAGATGTGGCTGGAAATAACCATACAGGACACGGACAGCGGAGTAACCGTTTACGAATCCGGAAAGCTGGATCAGGATTCGTATATAACGGATAACACCATTATTTTTAATACCGTATTCGGGGATGGGAAGGGGAATCCGGTAGTAAACATCGCAAAAGCTAAGGAAATTTTGAAAGATAAAAGGATACCACCTCTTGAATCCATAACCGAAACCATACAGCTGCCCTCTTCCAAATGGAAACAGTTATCCGTTCAGGTGAAGCTGTTATATCGATCAGCGCCACAGAAAATTCTGGATATGGTTTCCGGAAAAGGAACCATACAACTGCCGGTGGTGACCATGGCTTCCGTGGACCGGAAGATTGCAAAACCAAGTTCAGATGAAAAACAGTAGACTTCACGAAACCGGTAAAATGGATGAGAGCCGTTAAAATATGGGATCCTGATCAAAAGAAAATTCAACTGTAAATCTCCCCTGTGTGGAGAAGAAAGGGATGGCAATTTTGGGTCCGTCTGTATAGTGAGAAACCCGGTGTTTTTTTCCATGGACAACCGTAGGAACGGAAAGCATTAAATCGAATCCATTTTTTGCCAGTTTTTCAATCGCGCGACCGGTAATCATATTGGTCAATTCGCCTGCCGTGTCAATCACCATACTATCAATCCGTGTAAAATTCTCATGTAATATTTTCGAAACAATATATAAAATGGTATTCTCGTCAAAAGTGACAGCCACGGTTCCTTTAACTGAACCGCTCAAACCGATAATGCCGGTAATATCACCACATCCGTATTGATCCTTTTTGATATAAAACGGTTCGTTCTCAAAACCGATACCTGCCAGATCATTTATGATTTCCAATGTGGCATCCAGAAAGGGACTGATCGTTTTTAAATTCATACTGGAACCTCTCTTTAAGGGAAACGGTTATTAAGGTTTCGCAACATTTCCATGTGAGCACAGAGTTTTCAGTTTGTGTCCCGGAAGGACACGCCTTTTGTCCGAAGATGTTTCGGTATTGCAAAATCAATACAATCAGGGTGCTTGATTCAATGGCGGGTCATGTTTGGATTGTATCGTATCATGTTTGCAAAATATTTTCGAGAAAAGAATGGGTGTCGCGGTGTTTTTCTGGTGCAGGTTCAAATCCACTTAAAAATCTTTACTCTATTGATTTTTCTTGTTATCTTTACGATTATGGCTGGAAAAACGAACTCTGGCCACGATTGGAAGGCATGGCTCAATGACAACCTGAATTGAAGGATGAAGCCTGTTCATGTCAAAATTCCGGGAAGAACTTATCCGAATCCAAAAAAAGAATTACCAGGAAAACGTCCAGCTTGTTCGAAACAGCCTGGAACACAACCCGGATGTGGAAGCCTATGAAAAAGAATATTTTCGTTATTTGAAGAAATTTCAATATATTTCTAACAAAGCGGAGCTGTTGAAAAAAGTGTCTTCAGCGGATCTGGTGTTTCACGGAGATTATCACACGCTGCGGCAATCTCAGCGCTGTGTATTGCGCATCCTGAGAGAGATTCAGGGAAAACGGGAGATCATTCTCTGCCTGGAAATGTTCCACGGGGCAGACCAGAAATATATCAACGGCTTTATGTCCGGAGAATTGTCCGAGGGAACCTTCATCCATAAAACAAACTACAGCAAAAAATGGCCTTTCAGCTGGAGAAACTGGAGTCCGATAATTTACTTTTGTCAGGATCGCAAGATACCCATTCTGGGGATCAATTCTCAGGCAGGAGAAGGGATCAAGGGATTGCGGGACCGGGATCGATATTCAGCACGCATTATTGCCAAAACAGTTCTGCAAAATCCCGGCAAATTGATTTACGTGGTGGATGGTGACTTTCATATCGCTCCGGATCATCTGCCGAAAATGGTGGATCAACTACTGGAGCTGCTGGATGTTCAGATCAGGACGGTAACCATTTATCAGAATGCGGAAAATCTTTACTGGAAATTGTGCCAGGAGGGCAAGGAAGAAGCCGATGTGCTCCGAATCAATGAAAACAGTTTTTGTGTAATGAACACAATGCCTGCGAATAAGGTTCAATCCTATTTGAACTGGCTGGAGTTTTCCGAAGATGCGTATTATCCGGTCCACCGGGAATGGGAGGAGAATGATGGTTACGGAGGGCAGGGAGTGGCTGTGGAGGAGATCGTTTTTGAGATCAGCGGCATCTTGAAAATAGAGTTGCCGCCTAACTGTCTTGAAAAGTTGATGATTTATTATGCGAACGATCTTGATTTTATGGATTTGATTTATAATATTTCTGAATTAAAAGGGAAAGTACGGTTAGTCAAAGATAAAATCCGGAATGAGGAAGGATTTCTGCTTGAATACAGCCAGGCCGGAGATGACGCGTATCTGATCTATCTGCCGAACTCGAACATCAACATGGCTGCGGAGGAAGCAAGCCATTTTGTGAATGCGGTTTCAAGGGGGCGGATTCACGTGCGTCTCAGCCCATTTGATCGGTTTTACTGGAATGTTCTGACGGAATGCCTGGGATTTTTTGGCAGCAAGTTTATTAATGAAAAAAGGAAGGCCCAGTCGGAAAATTCGTTAAGAAGATTGCTGGGCCAGATCAAGAATAAGGAATACCGAAAAGTCGATTCCATGGTTTCCCAGGTTGCACGATATATTTTGCAGCATTATGCGCTTCAGAGAAGAACCGGTGAAGCAAAAACGTTTGAAAAAAAATTTGATGCGCTGTATCGAAACCGAACCTCCCTGCCGATCATGTTCAGTACGCAGCTCGGCTACATGCTCGGGAACAGGCTTTACTACGCCGTTAAAAAAGGACGATTCCCACTTTCGAAAATAAGGGACTATTTCCGGGACCCTTTCGACTCTCCTGGAAAGGCGTTTGAATGTTATCTGGAAGTCAGTAACCGTCTCAAAGCGGTTGAGCACGTAAGCCAGTTTTAGACTGTCTGGTCACCGTATAACCGGAATATATTGTTTGTCCCATCTTTCCGGCAGCACCCAGACCCCATCCCAATCCAAAGGCGGGGGGGATCCAAGGAAGTAGTTGCATCGATCGAGAAAAACCCGACAAAGAGGATCTACGTTTACACCCTTCTAAAAACCTCAGCGCCGCCCTGTATCATGATTTAGTATGAATCTCCCCGCTGATCCTGGGTGATGAACACCTCCCCCTGATCCAGGCTGACTTCGGACACCCACTCCCCGATGGTTATTAATTCATGGACAGGGAGGTTTGAAAAAATATCACAATTCTTCAGGCGATCCAGACGCTGCTTCAGGACAGCCATACTGAGCGCTTCCGGTTTGATTGCACCTTCTTGAAGCAGCATCTCGCACAGTCGATGTATTTTTCCGGACAGCCTTTCCCTTTTTTCGGCACCGCGATCGTACTCAATCTGGAAAATGATGCAGTGTGGAAAATAAAGATTGGCGAGATCCGAAATGAATTCAAAAGAATGATGAAAAGTCAACTCAAGGTGTGACAAAAAAAACGATTCGCAAACCGAATGGAAGCACAGCGGCGTTTATTTTGTGTAAATCCATAGAAGATCAGGTTCTGCCGGCAGCTCTGTTTTTTATCCTCTTCTTCAACCAGAAACTCTGGTGATAAGATAATTCGTTGAACTGCAAGCGGCAGCATTTCATGGTTGCAGAATCATCTATGAGGTTATCCGCGATCTCCGTATCGGTAACAATGGTTGCGCTGAAGCGAAATGGTCCGTCTTCTGTTGTCCTTGTGCCGCCAAGAACAATTGAAACTTCACATGGGTCGCTGATGGTTTCTTCGTTTTTTTTACAAAGAAAAGAGAGCCCTCCAAGACCGATATCAACAATTTTTCCGATTTTTGCGGAAGTGGATTCAAGTATAATTAAAAATCCGTCCTGGATAACATACCTTTCATGTCTCCTTCTTTCTTCCATTCCTGTCATCATTTTCCTCCTGGTATCTTTAGGCGTTTTTTGTTTATTCTACAAATGCAGGTCGTTATCGGGATTTTTTCTCAAGACAGATCGCTTTTCACGGCGCAACTTCGCCGGTTCATCAGAGTTGATATGGTTTGCTCCCGGACTGCTTATGAAAAAAATAAACGGTTTTTTTATGTGGAGGGCAATTTTGATGGCAGCTGATATATAGCATAATCTATGAAAAGAGTAAATGCTGTAAATATTCGTACAAAACACCTATACGAATTAAGTGTTATCGAAAGAATATCGTTTGAAATCTATAGGTTGCGACTTTACCCTTGATTCCGGTTTTTTTCTGTAAGATCTATCTGTTTTTTCGCACACCGGTTTCCGCTGGGGGACACATTCTCGTGCGAAGTGCTTGAATGAGTTGAGCATAAGAGGAAAATTGATGGATATCTCAAGGATGAGCGAGGTTTTTATAGACAAAAAAGCAATAAAAATCAAAATTTTATTGTTGACACACCCATATCTTTTGTTCATATTTCTTGCCTGGCGCAGCACGGTCTTTCCTTTTGTCGGGCCTTCTATTTCAATAGAGGAGAGAGCCGGCGACATTTCCGAATATCAATGAACCGCTTTTTCGAAAGCCGGATTGAAAGGAGACGTTGGTAAAAAATGAAAGTGAACCTGAAAAAAAGAGTTTTCATTCTGGTGCTTGTTTTGTTGTTACCATCCGGTTTTGCAACCTTTTCTCACGCAAAGGAGAAGGCAAAAATTACAATCAAGTTTGCCACACTGCTTCCAAAAGGCTCCGCAGATCTCTATGAAAAGTTTAAAGAGGAAGTCAGGTCCCAGACCAATAATGAAGTTGAGTTTAAGATTTATTACGGCGGTGTTCAGGGAGATGAGCTGGATGTGCTGCGCAAGATTCGCTTGAAACAACTGCATGGTGGTTCGTTCACCGGGTATGGGCTGGGAACCATCGTTCCCCCGGTGAGAGTTACGGAATTGCCTTATATGTTTAAAAACTATGAAGAAATTTCATATGTTCGCGAGCGCCTTGAAGATAAAATGAATAAAATTTTTGAGAGTAACGGCTATATACCTCTGGGCTGGTACGAAACAGGCTTTGCCTATACCTTTTCCAAGGTTCCCATAACATCCATTGAAGTTGCACGGCAGCAGAAATGGTGGATGTGGGGAAGTGATCCGCTGCAGCAGGCGGTTTTTGACGCTATGGAAATTTCGCCGGTTCAGCTTTCTGTTACCGATGTCTTGACCTCCCTGTCCACAAAAATGATTGATGCCGCTCCGACAACACCCTTTGGTGCAGTGGCTTTTCGCTGGTATACGAAGTTCAAATATATGCAGGAATATCCACTCGCAAACTTCAATGTCGGCGTTATTGTGACAAAAGAGATCTGGGATCAGATAACTCCTGAAAGTCAGAAAAAGATAAAGGCTCTCACAAAGACGCTGGCATCTGAGATGATTCAGTCCCGGAGGCAATCCATTGCAGACAGTATTAAGGTTCTGAAGGATTCCGGTATTGAGATTGTCCATGTGGACATGGAAAATGAAGCGATGCGATTTGTGCTGCAGTCGGCAGAAAAAGCGAGAGATTCTCTTGCGGGAAAACTCTATTCCAGAGAACTGCTGGATGAGACCCTGGGGCTGCTTCAGGAATATCGAGAAAAAAATCCGAACAGTACGGTTGCTCGAATTGAGTAACTCGAGGCCAAACCGGATACGGGTGAGCTGAAAATGTTCAACAGGCGGCAGGGGGATCTGAAAGGATTTAGATGTAACAGAACCAGTTTCATCGTCATCTCTTTGGAGTACTCAACGCGAGCAACGTAATCCAGCGCTGTATTTCATGATTGAGAATCTGATAATATGCTTCTGATCCTCCAAGTCCTTTTCTCCCAAAAAAATAGTTTATTTCCAGGAAAAAGGGAAGGGGTTCTTTTTCATTTTCTGGAAAAAGAAAATCAAAGCCGGCCAGGTTGATTCCGGTGATTGCGCAGAACTCCCGGGCAGAATGGATTGCTTTTTGCTGTAACTCAGGATCTTGTTGAAAATCGATCAATGAGCCTTTTGAAACACTGGATGCAAAATGGTTTTCATTTTTCCGGATTCGCCAGTAAGATCGAACTGTCTTTCCGATTACTGCCACCCGGAGCGACCGGTTTCCACAGGCAATGTTTTCCTGGATCAGAAACCCTTTTAAACCGTTTTTTTCAAACTTTTCTGCTTGCTGGAGCTGTTTTTCCATATCCGAAATCGTGCGGATCAAAAAAACAGTGTCGCCTTCTCCACCCCAGCTAAATTTGAAAAC
Source organism: uncultured Desulfobacterales bacterium (assembly GCA_964578935.1). Lineage (GTDB taxonomy): Bacteria > Desulfobacterota > Desulfobacteria > Desulfobacterales > SURF-7 > JAQYVL01. Next base: position 13,553 of record CAZOEW010000018.1, read on the forward strand.
ACAGGGATAGGAAAGGTCTGCAAGATCTTTCCGGCTTCTGGATTTAAGGGAATAGTCATCCAGATTCAGAAATGACAGTGTCTTTGGATAAAGGACCCCTGTTTGTTTGAAAAGATCGATCTGGCCGATTTTCCCCGGGAATTGAAATCGTGCATCGTAATTGGGGAAAACATGGGGGCAATGATTTCGAGCCATTTCAAAAAGCTCTTTTCTGCAACCCTGAGGCAGGATCACCGCATCGGCCTGCTGGATTGCCAAAAGGTCTGAAGCAGTTGGATTGCGTCCCGCACAGATGATGTTTTTGTCGGATTCAAAGCATGGATGAAAAGAAAGAATCATGAATAACCAAATTTCCGCAACGCTTTTGTATCTTTGCTCCAGTTTTTCTGGATCCGGACAAACAGTTTTAAAAAAACGTGGGTTCCAACCAGTCTCTCAATATCTTTCCGGGCATCTTCACCGATTTTTTTAAGCTTGCTTCCTTTTTTTCCAATAATGATGCCCTTCTGGGAGTCATGCTCCAGGTGAATGGTAGCGTCAATTCGGATCAGCTCCCCATTCTTTTCCTCTGAAAAACGATCAATGGTTACGGCGGTGGAATAGGGTATTTCCTGGCCTGTCAGCCGAAACACCTTTTCACGAATCATCTCGGCGGCTATAAACCGTTCCGATATGTCGGTAAGGGTTTCTTCCGGAAAGTAGGGAGGTCCCTGCGGCAGCAGGGCTTCCATTGAATTCAGAAGTGCTTCAACCTGGGTGCCCTGTTTGGCCGAAATGGGAATAACCGCTTTAAAGGGATATGCTTTTGACCAGTTGTCTATGAATTCAAGCAACCGGTTTTTCTGAATCAGATCGATCTTATTCAAAGCCAGAATTACAGGCTTTTTTTGTTTTTTCAGCTGTTGTACCAAAAAGGCCTCAGAATCCGGAAGCGGTTTTGAGACATCTGCAATGGCGAGAATGATATCGCCGTCGCTGATTGCGGTAATGGCCTCATCCACCATTTTCATATTTAAAGGATCTCTTGGTTTGTGTAAACCGGGCGTGTCCAGAAAAACAAGCTGTGACGATTGCCTGTGAACCACCCCCAGAATCCGGTTTCTCGTGGTCTGGGGTTTTTGGGATGTGATGGAAATTTTTTCGCCAAGAAGGTGGTTCAGAAGCGTTGACTTTCCCACATTTGGCGCTCCGGCAATGGTAATGAAGCCGGATCTGAAATTGCCTGCTGACTGTTTGTGATCGGTCATTGTTTGTTCCTGCATGGTTCTCGTATGGTTCGACTTTTAGTGATCGGGTGTTTCGTCCTGGACCAGCCTTGAAATTTCATCCCAGACCCGCTCTTTCCCCTGTCTGGATTTTGCGGAAAACAGGAGGAGGTCTTCCGGGTCGATTTGAAGTGCTTCTGCAGCCTGCTTTTGCTGTAATGCCTGTTGGCTTTTTTTCAATTTATCCGTTTTTGTCATAACCGGGAGGCAGGGAATGCCATAATGATATAACCAGTTGATGAGATCCGACTCCTGTCGGCCCGGGGTGCGCCGAAGATCCATGATGAGAACAACCCCTTTTAACGTGCTTCGGGTCGACAGATAGGTTTCAATCATGGGACCCCATTCTTTTTGTATTTTTTCCGGCACACGGGCATAGCCGAATCCAGGGAGGTCCACAAACATTAACGACTGGTTGATATTGAAAAAATTGATAAGCTGCGTCCGTCCCGGAGTTGAGCTTGTCTTGACAAGTTTTTTACGGTTGACAAGTGTATTGATCAGCGAGGATTTTCCCACATTGGAGCGTCCTGCAAAAGCGATTTCAGGCAGTTGGGCCGGCGGGTAGTGGGATTGTCTGACTGCACTTGTAACAAATTCAGCGGATGTGATGATCATTTTTTTGTATTACCTTGCGAGATAATGTTCAATTCGATTCATTCCTTCAACAATGTTGTCCATGGAGTTTGCATAGGAAAACCGGATATAGCCTTCTCCATTTTTTCCAAAATCAATCCCCGGGGTGACGCCGACATGAGCGGTCTCCAGAATATCAAAGGCCAGTTTGTAGGAATTTTCCGAGAACTGTCCTGCATTGGCAAAAATATAAAAAGCACCGGTAGGCGGAACCGTAATGCCGAAACCCATTTCCCGGAGGCGCTCGATCATATAAAGCCGGCGTTCGTTGTAAATTTTCTTCATATGCCTTACGTCATCATCCGCCTTTTCAAGGGCGGTGATTCCAGCCTTCTGGACAATGGAATTTGCAGATATAAAAAAGTTCTGCTGCAGTTTTTGAATGGGCCTTATGAAAGGCCTGGGAGCGATCAGATACCCGAGTCTGAGGCCGGTCATGGCGTACAGTTTTGAAAATCCGTTTAGCACAAAGCAGTTATCCGTAAATTCCAGGATGGAATGTGCCTGGTCTTCATATACGAGGCCGTGGTATATTTCATCGGACACAATAAATGGGGCGAATTCGGAAATCGCTTTCATCCGGTTCTCTGAGAGCAGGTTCCCGGTTGGATTGGAGGGGGAATTGATAAATATGGCCTTGGTGTTTCGGGAAATTTTTTCCCGGATCGCTTCAGGCCGGTACTGAAAGCCATCCTCTTCATAAACTGGGACCAATACAGGTCTGCCCTGCATGAATCGAATGAAATTGGGATAACAGGCATAGTGGGGATCTGAGATAATCACCTCGTCCCCCTTCTCAAGCAGGGCGGAGAAAAGAAGCAGCATGGCAGGGGATGTCCCGGATGTGATTATAATCTGTTCCGGATCGATGTCTACATGATAGGTTTTTTTATAATACCTGCAAATCGCCTCCCGAAGATCCATGCTCCCCAAGCTGTGGGTGTAATGCGTATGTCCTTGTTCGAGAGCCTGGATCGCACTTTCCCGGATGCACCGGGGAGTGTCGAAATCAGGTTCTCCCACCTCCAGGTGGACAACATGAATACCTTGCCGCTCCATGGCTTTGGCGCGTTCGAGTACATCCATGACAATAAAGGGGGGCATTTCTCTTGCCCTCCTGGCTACGGTTTTCATTCCTGTCTCCACATACATCTACCTTGCGAATACCGAACATGACAAGCGGTTTCAAACCCGGTTTAAAAAATTATCCTGATAGCTTTGAATCAAGTCTTTGCGAGCGGGACGAAAAAATTATTCAACGTGGCGAACAGCGTGAATAACAGGTTTTAAAATCAGCTTCTATACAACTTTATTCAGGGGATATTCAATAATGCCTTCCGCGCCTCCCTTTAACAGCTTTGGAATCAGCCTACGTACTTCTTCCGAATCAACTACGGTTTCCACCGAAAACCAGTCAGACTGATAAAGATGAGCCACGGTCGGAGCATGGAGGCTTGGAAGCAGAGCGACAATCTTCTGGATTGACGTCTCCGGAACATTCATTTTAAGGCCGACAAGCTTTTCACCCAGCAGCGCACCTTTTAAAAGCAGCGCCATCTGTTCGATTTTTTCTCTTTTGCATGGATCTTTCCAGGATTCATGGTTGGCAATCAACTGAGTATTGGTCTGCATGAGTTCATGGATGACCCGAAGCCCATGCGCTTTGATGGTGCTTTCGGTTTCCGTGATTTCAACAATGGCATCGGCAAGACCGGACACAACCTTTGCTTCTGTAGCGCCCCAGGAAAATTCGACTTTTACGTTGATTCCATGTGACCTGAAAAATCGTTTTGTAAACCCCACAAGTTCGGTTGATATTTTTTTGCCTTCAAGATCCTTGAGGGTTTTTATGGGAGAATCATATGCAACCGCCAGAACCCAGCGCGCCGGCCGGGTGCTCACTTTTGAGTATACAAGATCGGTGACCACATGGATATCGGATTTGTTTTCGGCTATCCAGTCTTTGCCGGTAAGTCCGGCATCCAGTGCTCCGTTTTCAATATTGATTGACATCTCCTGAGCGCGGCAGAGGGCGCACTCTATTGAATCGTCATTAATTTCGGGAAAATAGCTCCTTCCGCTTACCGTGATTTTCCATCCGGAACGGCGAAACAGGGAAATCGTAGCCTCCTGAAGGCTGCCCTTGGGGATTCCGAGCTTTAGGGTTTTTTTCATTTTTTATATACCTCCTCAGGGTCGAACAGGGGCTTTCCTGTAATTGTGACAGATCCGTTTTCAATTTTTTTATGGAAGCAGGATTTATGGCCGGTATGGCAGGCGGCGCTTCCAACCTGTTTTATTTTCAGCAGAACACTGTCATTATCACAATCTACCCGGATCTCTTTTACGATCTGAACGTTGCCGGATGTTTCTCCTTTGATCCAGAGTTTTTGACGACTTCGGCTGAAATATGAAGCCCTTCCGGTTGCAAGCGTTGACTCCCAGGCTTCTTTGTTCATAAATGCGAGCATCAATACTTCTCCTGTTTCAAAATCCTGTACGATTGCAGGAACCAGTCCATTCAATTTGCTGAAATCAAGCGCTATCTCCATTAAAATTCCCTTTACGGTCCAGAAAGTTGAGGCCCTTATTTTTAAAAAATTTTTCTGTTTAGGCCCTTTTTACACCAAAGTCAATCGGTTTTCAATGCGGAACTCAAAATTCAGCAGTTGCCGATTTTGAATCCTGACTTGCTTAATCGAATGATATCTGATAGCAAAAAGCCCTAATGAATTTAGTGGATTTGTTTATATGAAGGCGTTTACAGGACATGATAAAAAGAAAAAGTAATTCACGGATACTGGAAAAAAGGGCGCGAAGGGAACAACGCGGGGTAGGATCCAAAATCGGTTGGTTTATGATCCTGCTGTTCATTATTCTGGCAAGCATCGGGAGTCTGACGATTACCGGGTATTATTATTATCTTCAGGAGAATTTGCCTAAAATAACCTCACTGAAAGATTATCTCCCTCCGATCATTACAATGGTATATTCTGATGATGGACGGAAGATTGCAGAATTTTATAAGGAACGCCGAGAGATTGTTCCCCTTTCGGAAACACCTCAGATTTTGATTGATGCATTTGTCTCGGCAGAGGATGCAAGATTTTTCAAGCATGAAGGAATTGATTTTTTAAGTGTTGTCCGTGCGATGTTTAAAAACATTGAAGCCGGCACAATTGTACAGGGTGGCAGCACGATCACCCAGCAGGTAACCAAATCCTTTTTCCTTACACCTGAAAGAAGCTATACGCGTAAGATCAAGGAGGCGATTCTTTCCTACAGAATCGATAAAAAGTTTACCAAGGAAGAGATTCTTTTCTTGTATTTGAATCAGATCTATCTCGGGCATGGCGCATACGGCATTGGAGCGGCGGCTCAGAATTATTTCGGGAAGCAGGTTCAGGATTTGAATCTGGCTGAATGCGCTGTGCTCGCGGGACTGCCCCAGGCACCAAGCAAGTATTCACCGTTCAGATTTCCTGAAAGAGCCAGAAAGCGGCAGATATATGTTTTAAACAGGATGCTGGCGGAAGAATATATTACCAATATTCAGGCTACGGAAGCGATCAATACAAAGCTCGATATCAAGCCTAAAAAAAATTGGTACATCGAGGAGGCGCCCTGGTATACCGAGCATGTTCGGCGCTATATTGAAAAGAAATATGGAACGGAAGCGCTATATAAGGATGGGCTGAAAATATATACAGCGGTTAATGTCGAAATGCAGAAGATCGCGGAAGAAGAGATTGACAAGGGGCTGAGACAACTGGATAAACGTATGGGCTATCGAGGTCCTCTCCTGCAGCTTTCCCCTGAAAAAATTGAAGGTTTCGCGGCAGAATTGCAGGCAGACCCGGAAGAATCAGCTCTTGAAGCCGGGGATATAACCAGGGCAATTGTCATCGCGGTGGACAATACGAACAATCTGGTAACAATCCGGTTTGGGAACGGGCTTGGCAGAATTCAGATCGAGGATATGTCCTGGGCCAGAAAACCAAATCAGGATGTGGATTATCGGAGTGCAGCAATCAAACAACCAGGCGAGGCGCTTCAAGTCGGAGATGTGATTCATGTCCTGTTGAAGGGGAAGTCGGAAGAAGAAGATATATGGGAATGCGCTTTGGAACAGCTTCCTGTTGCGCAGTCTGCACTCTTGTGTATTGAAGGGGAAACCGGGCATGTCAAAGCGATGATCGGCGGAAGGAGTTTCAGGAAAAGTCAGTTCAACCGGGCGATTCAGTCAAGGCGACAGCCGGGATCAGCATTTAAACCGATTATCTATTCAGCAGCGCTTGACAAAAATTATACCGCTGCAACAGAGATTCTGGATACCCCGATTGTTTTCAAAGACATAGAGCGTGACTTTACCTGGAAGCCGAAGAATTATGAAGAAAAATTTTTCGGCCCCACCTTGTTCCGGGAGGCTCTTGAAAAATCACATAATATCGTAACCATCAAAATTTTGAAAGATATCGGTGTTGATTATGTAATCGATTATGCCAGAAGGCTGGGAATCGAATCCAACTTAAACAGGGACCTTTCCATTGCACTCGGATCCTCGGGAGTATCACTTCTTGAAATTGTCAGTGCGTATTCAGTTTTTTCAAATCTTGGCAACCGGGTGGAGCCGATATTTATAACAAAAATCGTAGACAGAGACGGAGTTGTTCTGGAAGAAAACCTGCCGAAAAGAGAGCAGGTGATCGATAAGAGCACCGCATATATCATGACCAATCTTCTGGAAGGAGTGGTTAAACATGGTACAGGAAAAAAGATACGAGCACTGAAAAGGCCGGTGGCCGGCAAGACCGGGACGACAAACAATCTTTTCGATGCCTGGTTTGTTGGATATACTCCCGGATATGTTACCGGAACATGGGTGGGGTTTGACGAAGAGCAATCTCTTGGAAAAGGAGAAACCGGCTCAAGGGCGGCAAGCCCGATCTGGCTCGGATTCATGGAAAGAATCCTGAAAGATAAGCCTGTTCGGGTATTTCAGGTCCCGGAGGGAGTTGTCTTTTCAAAGATAGATGCCGAAACCGGAAAATTGCCTATTCCGGAGTCGAAAAAAACAATATTCGAGTGTTTTAAAGAGGGAACCGTTCCTACGGAGTATACTAAAAAACCCGGTTCCGTGACAGAGGCGGAGCAGTTCTTTAAAAACGGTATTTAGAACCATTGCCCGTAATCTGGATTCTTTACCTGCGGGATGATACCGGCGATGTTATCTGAAACGGAGGTCGGACAGGTGTCGTTTGAAGAAATCGGTCTGATCGGCAACACTTTGTTTAAAATCATCATTTTGGTAAATGTCGAAATGGCCGATTGGGTAACGCTTTACTTCCGCAAGAGGGCCGATGGCTGAAGCTGTTTTTTCAGCGACCTCGATTGGCGCCACGCTGTCTTTTTCGCAGATCTGGATCAGGGCGGGGCACCGGACCTTCCGGGCGTGTTTAATGGGCCGATAGCTCCCCACCTGAAGGCCGATACGGGCGCAGACTTCGTTTAGAAAGTCTTCCGGAACAAGGGCTTTGTACCCTTCATAGGCGTCCGGCGTTGTCATGGCTGCAATGCTTCCGGGCGGACCGACAATGCTCATCATATGGGGTTTCAGGCCGATCCAGGCTCCAATCTGATCTCGAAGCCCGTGGCCGATCATTCGCAATGAGTTGGATACTCCGCCTGTTCGAAGGGCGCTGCTGGTAGCGGCCAGGCCATCCATCATGGGGCATTGGGCCGATATGCAGGCAATGTCTTTGTCCTGAGCGGCAATCACAACGACATGACCTCCGCTGAAAGAGGTTCCCCATAGCGCAATCCGGTTTGAGTCGATTTCAGGAATCATGCGCACAAAGGAAACAGCTGCACGCCAGTCCTCCAATTGACGGTGAATCGACAAGAGCTGACGGGGCTCTCCCTGGCTGTCTCCGAAATGACGATAGTCAAACACCAGAACGGCAAACCCGGCCTGTTGAAAGTGTTCCGCATAGGGCTCAAGGCCGGCTGTTTTGGTTCCTCCAAATCCGTGTGCCATAACGATGCAAGGAGCAGGAGTTCCTTCCTCTTCCGGAAGAAAAAACCATGCTTTCAGTGTTTCACCGGCACAGGTAAAGGTGATCTCTTGTTTCATGGAAGGGCGCTCCTTGTCCGTATAAAGTTTTCTTTATTTTTAGCAAAAAAACATAGTTAGAGCGTGTCTGTCAACCGGAAAATTGAAATTTCGTTGATTTTGTTACAGCGCTGTTTGAAGTCGTTTCCTTTCCTGCTGAGAGATGGACGCCTTACCAAAGAGATGGATTTTCAGATTTTATTCAACTCCAGTCAAAAGCGAATGTTTTAAAACGGGTGGTTGATATTTATCGTTTTTTAGCAGATTCCTATTGAAGCGAAGCGTCAAAGTTGATACTTCAAAACATTTGGTGGCGATTTACGGTTGATATAATGCCAACCCGGCAGAGGGAATATCTGGGAAAAAAGGACCACGTCTGCCGGCAATTGTGATTTACGTTTATGATAAGCAGGAGAGAAAGCATGACGCTACGTAAAGTAGAAATAGACAGAATCCTTTTCGCCACAGATCTTTCCGATCATTCGCGCTATGCATTTGCATATGCAGTGAGTCTTGCCAATTTATACGAAGCACAGCTTATTATTCTGCATGTACAATCCGATGAACCCTGGCTGGATGAGAAACTTACCGGTGATGAAGGTGAAAAAAAATGGGAAGAGGTTAAAAATCAGAATTTGATTGACGCACGCGAGGCCCTGATCGGTAAAAAAAAGCAGAGCGAGACGATACGGCGGGTGTTAAATCATTTTTGTGATGGAGAATCTGCATGTTTCGGAGAGAATGGATTTATAAAAGATGAGATTCTGATCAAATCCGGAAATCCCGCGGACGAAATCCTTGCGCAGGTGGCTGAAAAGCAATGCGGTTTGATTGTCATCGGCGGGTATGGCCAGGAAAGCAACAGGGAAAAAGGCATCGGTGCGACAGTTGAGCAGGTACTTAAAAGATCCAATATTCCGGTGATGATGGTGAGGCTTCCCGAAGGCAAGAAGGAATAGTCTTATTCAGCAGGTATTTCTACTTCCAGCTGATCTTCCCCGAATCTCTCATTTGAACGAACAGCTATGTTTTTCAGCTCGAAATCATTTTTCAAAATTTTAATGTTTTGATTTTTTAGTCCCCTCATTTTGGAGATACTCCGCGGATGAACGTGGATCACGATGTTTTTTCCTTTTATGTCCTTTTGATTCTTTAAAATATTTTCAACCTGTTCCAGAAAAATTTCAGAAAATACCATGTGGCCAAAAGCCGGGTGGTAAGGACCTGCTATAATATTTTCACCATGATCTAAATCAGAAGAGGCCTGAAGACCAATCCGGATGACCGGGATACCTCTCTGGTTAAAAAGTTTGTAGATTTTTTTAACAAGGGATACGCTTTCATGCAGCGACATGGGTGAATAACTGCCGCTTCTGTAGGATTCTGCAAGCGGACTGCCTGCAAGCACGATGGTGGGATAGATTCGAATGAAATCCGGTAAAAGATCGGCGAGTTGATGTGCCGTCGCAAGAGATCGTTTTTCGCTGTCATCGGGAAGTCCCGTCATCATCTGCAAGCCCAGTTTGAAGCCTCGTTCTTTGACCAGGCTGGCTGCTTTTGCTGTATCTCCTGCGGTATGCCCCCGGTTTGATTTGAGAAGCACATGGTCATCCATTGACTGGGCACCAAGTTCGATTGTGGAGACTGTAAATTGTTGAATCGCATCAAGTCGTTGTTCATCTATTGTATCCGGGCGGGTTGAGAATCTGATGCTTTCCACCTTTCCGGAATCAATGAACTTTTCCGCTTCGGTAAGCAACGCGTGGATCGTTTTGCGTTGAAGCCCCAGGAAATTTCCACCGTAAAATGCAATCTGAACCGGTTTTTTCCTGTCTTTTTTATAGGAGAGATAGGTATTTATTTTTTGGATCAGCGTTTCTTTTGATGAAAAAAAAGAGGTAGTTCCTGTAATGGTAACCTGATTGCAGAATGCGCATTGATGGGAGCACCCCTGATGGGGAATAAATATCGGAATGATAAACGGAGCGTTGGAGAAATTCATTCAGTTCTGATTCGTTTCAAAAATTTCAAGGGCTTTTTTTGCGGCTACCTGTTCCGCTAATTTTTTGCTTTTTCCGGTTCCTTCGGTGATAATGTTCTGAATTTTCAGTTGAGCCTTGAATGTTTTATCGTGATCCGGACCGGTTTCATCGATTATGGTATAGGATGGAACAGATCCCTCGCGGGTTTGGACCAGTTCCTGCAGCCTGCTTTTATAATCGAGATTGGCGGTCGGCTTGGAGATGGCGTTTAAAAAAGGTGAAAAATGAAGTTTTATGATGCGGAAGGAGGCATCAAAGCCGCCATCCAGATATACGGCGGCGATAACCGCCTCAAACGCATCGGCAAGAATGGACTTTTTTTCCCGGCCATTTGTCTGAAGTTCTCCTTTGCCGAGTTTAAGGTATTCTCCAAGATCGATTGTTTTTGCAACGGATGCCAGTTTTGACTCATTCACAAGACCGGCCCTCATCCTGGAAAGATCCCCTTCTTTCAAGTCCGGAAAAAAATCCATGAGGATATGGCCGGCTGTCAGATTCAGAACCGCGTCTCCAAGAAATTCAAGCCGCTCGTTATCACCGAGCGTCGTGTCGGATTGTTCATTGATATACGAGCGGTGACAAAGAGCCAGTTGAATCAGTTTTTTGTCTTTGAAGGTATGACCGAGTTGTTTTTCCAGATTTGAAATATCCATATCGTGTATATTCTGTCACGGCAGCAGATTCTGTGCTGCCGGTATGCGTTGGAATGGTTTACCAGCAGAGACAAAACCGATTATATACAGTCAGGCAAAAAAAGGCAAAATCATTTTGTGTGGTCATGATGCCGGGAAAGCCGAGACATCAGGTTTTCATATATTTCATAGGGAATGATCATGTCTCCCCTGCCGCTCCCCATTTGAATGTCCGGGAGCATGTCACCGTGAAAATCCGTACCGCCTGTTATGAGAAGATCGTGATGAAGAGCGATCTGTTGAAATTCAACGGATTGATTCTGCGAATGATCCGTATAAAAGACCTCAATGCCCATTAACCCCATCTCTTTCAATACGGAAACCAGATACTTCAGTTCTTTCGGGTCTCCTGTCTGGATCAAACCGGGATGGGCGAGGACGGGAATGCCTCCGGCATTCCGAATCAGTTCAATCGCTTTTTCACACTCAATACGGTACTTGTCAATGTAGGCGGGACCGTTTTTCCCAAGGTATCTTTCAAAGGCCTCGTTCATGGTTTTTACAACTCCCCTGGCAAGCATCGCCTGGGCGATATGAGGCCTTCCGATCTGACCGGTCCCGGCCTTTTTTTGTATTTCATCCATAGAAATATTAATCCCAAGGTTTTCAAGTCGTCTCAGAATTTCAGGATTTCGATTTTTTCTTGCATTCCGGAGAACGGATAAAGCCAGATTTAATTCCGGATTGTCCGTTTCGATTCCGTAGCCCAGGATATGAAGGCTTCCGGAAGAGGGTAGTGGAATTGGTGGATTTGAACTGATTTCAACTCCGGTCAAAAACCGGAGACAAGCAGGTATGCCTTTTTCAAGCACTTCCACGGAACCTGCAATCGTATCATGGTCTGTAATCGCAATGGCTCCAAGATTCAGCTTTTCTGCAAGGGAAAGGATTTCAGATGGTGTGCGGCTGCCATCAGAAGCGGTTGAATGGATATGAAGATCGATCCTCAGTGGTGCATCACAACCCAAGTGCCTTCTCGAGCGCCTCCTCTTTACTTTTGCAGTCAAAGCACTGTGTGGTTACAGGCCTGGCCTTCAGGCGCTTGATCGAAATTTCTTCTTCACATGTTTCGCAGATGCCGAAGGTGCCGTTTTCGATACGTTCAAGTGCTTTTTTAATCTTTTTAATCAGTTTATGCTCTCTATCCCGTATGCGCAGCATAAAATTGCGATCTGATTCATGGGATGCTCTATCCGTCGGATCCGGGAAATTTTCCTTTGGAGTCGTCATTCCGGAAACCGTATCATCAGCCTGATTCAGAAGATCTTCCAGTCGTTTCGCCAAGAGCTCTTTAAAAAAATCAAGATCCTTTTGTTTCATAACCCAAGCCTTTTGAGAGTAATTGTATTCGCTGAAATAATTAGAAAAATAAAAAATAACAACTTAAACTGTTTTTGTAAAGGGTAAAATGGTTCCAAGGCCGAATCCGGCAGGCTCAGGTTATTCCTTATGCTTAATATCATGAAAGAATCTGTCAAATTGTTTATTCTTCCTAAATATGTTGCGTTTCATTCTAATCCTTTAAAAGATCTTCACACGCATAACCGTTTCCAAGTGTCTTCGATAACAGGTTGTTGATCGTTGCCGTTTTATTTTCTTTTATCATATCCAGAACCCCTTGTTGAATCAGTGTTTCAAAGAGAGGCTTGTGTGCCTCCGGGTCATGGTTCTCGGCGAGAAGCCGTTTGCGAATAGCACCCATGAGTTTGAGAAATACGGCATATTCCCGGCCAAACTGCTTTTCAAGGTCCTTGCGCAACTTTTTCGCAAAGGCAGGACTGGTGCCGGATGTGGAAATGGCGATGATTAAATCTCCCCTTTTTACAATCGCAGGCAGAATAAAATTGCAGGCTTCCGGAACATCCGCAACATTGCACAACATGTTCCGTTTTTCTGCGTCTGAATTGATTCTGAGGTTAAGCTCCTTATCACTAGTGGCGCAGATGACGAGAAACATGCTTTCAAGATCGGATGACTGGTAGGGGCGCTTTTTTAACCGTAACGTCGTTTTTGCCGAGAGTGTTTTCAGCTCCTCAGACATTTTTTTACTTACAACGGTTACGGCTGCGCCACATTCGAGAAGTGTTTGAACCTTTCGTGTTCCAACGGATCCGCCGCCCACAACAAGGCATCTACGGTTTTGCACGTCCAGATTAACAGGATAGTATTTCATTTTCGCACAGATGGTTATGGATTATCAGGTGCCGATTCTGATTTTCATCAGATCCTCTGCCAGAACAAGCTCGCCATCATATGATCTGCGGCATTCATTTGCAATGTCTACTGTGTCGCATTCCGGATAGAAATGTGTAAGCAAGAGTTTTTTTACGCCGGACCGAGCAGCAATCTCTCCTGCAAGAGAGGGCGTGAGGTGACCGGGTATTTTTATATGATCCGGCATGGATGATTCACAGATCAAGAGATCCGCGTTTGTCGAAAGTTCGATCAGGTTTTCGCTGAAGTCGGTGTCTCCGGAGTAAACAACAGCTCTTCCCCTGTTATCTTCTATCCGGAATGCAATGCTCTCTTCATTGTGTGCCACCGGGATAGAATGAACCGTAAAATGATCGAAACGCATCCGATCCCGGTTTGTATTGTTCAGCTCGACGATATTCATCAAGCCGTTTTCAAGATGGATCCATTTTCCGTAAACATTCTCAAGTCCTTTGAAAAATTTAGAAAATCCGCGTCCGGCAAGGAACATGAGTACGGTTTTGCGCAGATTTTGATCCGGGTATTTTGTCGCAAACAGCAACGGAACCAGTTCACTGGTATGATCCGGATGCAGATGGCTGTAAAAGACAAAGGAAATATCAAAAATGGTGACGCCTGTTTCAAGAAGGCGCCTCATGGTTCCCGGTCCTGAATCAAAAAGCAGTTTATCCGGGCCAATTTCCATGAGGACGGAGCAGGGACCGCGTTTCAGAGATGGAACACAGGTCCCTGATCCCAGTATGGTTATGGTAAATTCGTTTTCAGCAGTTGAGTCCGGCATGGCTGCTATTTCTCCGGGGAGGTGTTTTCTGTTTTCAATAACCATCCATTGTTGCGGATCATACGACGCAGCAGATTGGTTTTTCAATACTATTTTGTTGAATGAATCAGACCGGCAGGCACATCATGGATTGCAAAAGGTGTAACAGCATAAATTAATGACAGTTATAAAATCTTGTTCCGCGGGAATGTGTTTTTAAAATTTGTTTGACGGGTACGGCATGGAATTGTACTATCCCATCGTGATGAAAGCCTGTAAAATTTTTTCCACGTTTTTCGGTATAACCATTTGATGTTTTTTGTTTAAAAGTTTTACAGCGCTGGCTGATTTTTTATTTCTTGACGTTTTACGAAAATGTTTGTTATAAAACGCCTTTGTGTGAATTGCCGGACAGGGTTTTATAAAAATTATCTTTTTTATCAAATGGTTATTTTGACGATTGCGGGCGTGTCCCATGTTTTTCAATTTTAAAAAAAACCAGGTCTGGGCAGAGAGTTCCCACATCATCATGCAGATCGGTTTGACAATGGCCGGATGCATTGTTTTTTGTTTTTTCATTGGCCGGTTTCTGGACAACTGGCTTGGCACAAAGGGAATCTTTGTTACAATTTTTACCCTGCTGGGCGTGGTGGGCGGCGGGAATGTGGTTTACCGCCAGATTATTGCGGTGACGGAAAAGAAAGACAAGGATAACGGGTCGGCAGATGGAAGCGATTAGGCAGACGCAGAAGCGGTATTGCTCCAGCGCGTTAAGCTTTGCAGTTATGGCGGGCTTTATTTTTTACCTGATCGGAATGATTCCAGTCTGCAAAGGGCTGGTACTCGGAACTCTTTTCAGTATTTTAAATTTTATTCTGATGGGAGAGACCCTTCCCATGAGAATTGATCGAACAAAGGGCAGAACATTTTTTATTGTCCTTGGGTCTATTTTTTTCAGATATATACTGTTAGCCATACCGATTTATATGGCAATCAAAAATGAACAGTTTGACTTTTTTTCCGTGATTGTCGGAATTTTTATGGTTCAGATAATGCTGTTAGGGGATCATGTTTCGGCTATTATCTTTTCCCGTTTTAAAAAAAAATAGGAAATGTAAATCATGCAGGAATTGGGTAAAATACACCAACTGATTGTACCATTTTTCGGTCATACATTAACATTCAACCTTGAAGTCATTCTGTTTACCTGGATTGTAATCGGCCTGTTGCTTCTGTTCGGTATTTTTGCAACCCGCAGAAAGAGCATGGCGCCAGGTCCGATGCAGGTTGTCGGTGAACTTTTTGTTGAAAATCTTTTCAATCTTGCCGAAGAGACCCTGGGCAAGGAGATGGCCAAAAAATATGGACCCCTGGTATGCGCGCTGTTCATGTTTCTAGTGCTGTCCAACTGGCTTGGAATCATTCCCCATCTTGAGGAACCGACAAAAGACCTGAACACACCGCTGAGCTTAGGCATTATGGGGTTTTTTATTGCCCACTATGCCGGTATCCGAACCCGGGGAATTAAAAACTATCTAAAAGGATACGTGGAGCCTTTTTTTTTCATGCTTCCCCTTAACATTATCGGGGAACTGGCGAATGTGGTTTCCATTTCGTTTCGTCTTTTTGGAAATATCATGGGCGGTTCCATTATTATTCTGGTGGTATCGTATCTGACGTACAGTGTGATTCTGCCGCCTTTTTTAAATGCTTTTTTTGGACTTTTTGTCGGTACGATTCAGGCGTTTGTTTTTACGATGCTTACTACGGTTTATATATCACTGCAGGTAAAATAAATGATAGAATTCAATATTCAAAACTGGATTTCGATGGCCTCTTTTATGGGTGCCGGTATTGCCATGGGCTTCAGCGCCATCGGATCCGCAATCGGTGAAGGGTATACAGCTGCAGAGGCAACTACAGCAATCTCACGGAATCCGAAGTTATCGGATGAAATTTTAAAGATGATGTTAATGGGCCAGGCCATAGCGGAATCTGCAGCGATTTTTGGTCTGGTTATCGCGATGATGCTTCTTTTTACCAAATTTCCCCATATCTCCTGGCTTACAGTAAGCGTTTTAATCGCTGCAGGATTTTCCATGGGTCTCGGGGCTATCGGATCGGGAGTGGGATCCGGTTTGGCTTCGGCTTTAGCCTGTAAAGGACTGGCAAGACAGCCTGGAGCAAAAAGTACTCTTCAGGCAAACATGTTGATCGGTTCCAGCATTGCTCAAACACCGGCAATTTTTTCTCTGGTAACCGCACTTATTTTGATTTTTACGGATTTTTCAGCCCGTCCGATCTCGCCTACATGGGCGGCGATTCTAGGAGCCGGATTTGCTTCGGGTTTTGGAGCTATCGGTTCCGGACTTGGAGACGGTCTTGTTGCCGGAGCATGCTGTGAAGGCACGGCGCGTCAGCCCATGGCCGCAAAAGCGGTATTAAGTGTCATGTTTTTGGGAATGGCGGTTACCGAGACAACAGCCATTTACGGTCTGCTGGTCAGTTTCATTCTGATATTCAGAGAGTCTGCTGCAACAGAAGCCCTTGCACCGGCCATGGCGCTCCTTGGGGCGGGTCTTTGCATGGGTATTGGTGCCATCGGACCCGGTATTGGAGAGGGATTTACCGCCCGCAGCGCGGTAGGCGGGATTGCAAAAAATTCAGAAGCGAGAACGGAACTCACACGTGTAATGCTTGTGGGTCAGGCGGTTTCGGAGTCAACCGGTATCTATTCACTGGTTATCGCGCTGGTTTTGATTTTTGTTGTCTAAGAA
Organism: uncultured Desulfobacterales bacterium; assembly: GCA_964578935.1. Lineage (GTDB taxonomy): Bacteria > Desulfobacterota > Desulfobacteria > Desulfobacterales > SURF-7 > JAQYVL01. Next base: position 30,051 of record CAZOEW010000018.1, read on the forward strand.
AGGAGATGGCAGTGTTACCGTTTTTCCGGATTATCCGGTATGGCAATAAGACAAGATCGTTTTGAAACGGTTTCGAAGGAAATACAATTAAACAGGTTAGGAGGATTAGGGTATGGCTATCGAAGGTGCAGATATTGTAAAAGCAGCGGCATTTTTAGGTGCGGGAATTGCCATGGGGCTCGGTGCAATCGGACCTGGTGTAGGTGAAGGAATGGCAGCCGCAAAGGCTTGCGAAGCCATCGGCAGAAATGCAAAAGAGGCGGGTCTTTTAACCAGGACCATGCTTGTG
>CAZOEW010000019.1:0-30155 GCA_964578935.1 uncultured Desulfobacterales bacterium
TTCATTCGGTCAATTCTTTATGAAATGCTCCCGGCATCATAAAAAATATAAACGGTGAATCATGAGGAGGAAAGGCTTTCGTGTAAAGAATGTTAAATTCTGATGAAGGTTAAAAGCGGAGAAAATGATGCTGAAGCCTTCTTTTTGTACTTCCGCAAAAAAGTCCGGAGCGGTCCGACACAGACCGCTCCGGAGCAGGGGGATTCATGGAGGCAGAATCTCTAATGAATGGTAATCTTCTTCGGCTTTGTTTCCTCGGTCTTTGGCACACTCACCTTGAGAATACCATCCTTAAAATCGGCTTTTATCTTATCGAAATCCGTTCTGCCCGGCAATCTGAAAGATCTCTCAAACTTACCGTAAATGCTTTCTTTTCGATAATAATCCTCTTCTTTAACTTCTTTTTCATGATTGCGTTCGCCCTTCAGCGTCAGGATTCCGGCGTTGACATCAACTTTAATATCCTTTTTTTCAACACCGGGAAGTTCGGCTTTGATGATGATCTCGTCCTTGTTTTCATATACATCCACAGCTGGATTCCATGCAGTTGCAGCCATATCTTCGTTAATGCATACTGCAGGCTGGAACAGATCATTAAAAAAATTATCCATAGGATTCCTCACCCGTAAACCCCCACCAAATGGATTCCATCTAACAAGTTCCATGGTTGTTTCTCCTTTTATTTGAGTATGAAATATTTTCTTTCTAAAACCTTTTATCTTCTTTTAATAATATGATAAGAGGATTTTAGATTATGTCAATATATGAATATGCAAATTTTTTCATATTATTTTTACTAATTTTACCAATTAAGTAATATCCGGGAGGGCTGAAAGCGTGAAGCCAAAAAATCAGGACTGGACAATTGAGATCTCATTACCCGGAACTTCAACAGCAGATCTCAGGGGAAGGCAGTCCGTCAGAGCGACATTTAAATTGACTGCAAAGGCAATCGATGCGCTCACCGTTGTTTCGACACACCTGGGGATCAAACAGAAATCACTTTTCGACCATTTAATGCAGGATTCCGTTTCATTAGACATGATCGCCCGGGAAATTCAAAAGGACAATTTTAAATTTGCCGACCGCGTTCAAAAAACGTATGTACTGAGCCGAAAAACATTATCCTGCCTCGAGAGTACCGCCAAAAAATTTGATGCTCCCCGCGACACTCTTGTGGAATATTCCATTCAGAGACTGTTACCGATCATTATGCGAGAGCGGGAAACACACAGAAAACGCAAAGAGATCCTGCAGGATCTGACAGCGTATTTAAATCACGGATATACAATTTTGCAGAAATCACAGGATCTTATCGGGAGTGATGATCCGATACTTGAGAAAATCAGATTTGCGGTATCGACCAGTGAGAACATGGTCAGCGACATCAAAAATTTCATACAACGATGTGAAATAATAGAAAATTTTTAAAAAATAACGCCTGTCTGACTGTTTCCGCCTTGCTGAAAACAGATCAACACAAAAGCCTATTCTTTTATGGAATCGACCGACAGCGCGTTTAACTGTTCTAATACAGAATCATACTCATCTTCAAGATCAAGTAGATCTATCATCACGGGCGGTTTAACCGAATGTGCGGGCAACCTTTTTTTGGTTTCCCGAATTTTCTTTTCAAGTTCATGAAGTCGTTTTTCAAGCTTTTGTATGGTTTTCATAAGATTTTCCAAATCGTCAGACGATTCACCTCATCACATTTAAAGAAACAGGACAACCTGCCGGCCGATCGGCAGGGTTTGAACAGGAATCGGCGGACTGCAATCCGATGCGGTTTCGCAGAACTCCTGAAAGTTCACCCCGCGCACAAAGGAGACTCTTTCTTTCAGAGATAAGAAAAAATCATCAAAGTGTATGGGGATTATTCTTTTCACCTGCAGGGGAATGGCTGAATTCTTTAAAAGCTCCCCGGTATCTGCCCGGCCCGCGATACTGAGGAAAATAACATCCACTGCCATGTCATTGAACATGCCGGGCAAAAATCCGGCACTGCCCTGATGCACAAAATTTCCCTTGGGATGCTCGACAAGAATCGAAAATATTTCTCCAAGACGATATTCGGAAGCCGCAACAGGCGGCTTGAGCGGTGAGGTAATTTTTCCCGGCCATGGAACGCTGCCGAAAAGTACCGGACTGTGGAGACTTTTCAAAAACGTAATCCCGAACTTTCCAATTCTCAACTGATCCCCTGCCCGAACAACTCTGATTTGCTTATCCGGAAGTCCTCCGCCGCGCCCGATAAAAGCGGTACTCTCTCCTCCTGCCAGAATCGCACCTGTCCGGCTTGCAAAAAAAGGCGCATCCATCGAATGATCATAATGTGAGTGGCTGACAACAACAGCGTCCGCCTGTCCTCCGCTTGTCTTGACAATCCATTCTCGAATGATTTCCAGATTCGGTTTTAAGGAAAAGCCCAGGGCAACTTTCAAAAAACCATACCGGCTCACAAACGGGTCGATAAAAATACGGGTTTCGCCATCATGAACATATAATCCAGCGGTTCCCATCCAGACAACCTGAACCGAATCGTACCGGGGTGAAAGGTGGGATGCGATTCTGCCATGATACAACTGGAAAGACCTGGAACGGGTTTTAGAAAAAAATGGGCTCATAATAATGTAATCAGATTATAAATGGACGCTAATTGATTACCTCCGATATTCTTACATAGGATGACATGGAAATATTTAATTTCTGTTTCTCCTGAATTCTGAATCTGCCGTGCAGGCGGCTGCCATCCATTACAATGCCCTTTTTCTGGCTGCAGTTCTGGAGAACAACAATATGATCATAGTAACGGCTCAAGGCAATCATAATTTCCCTTGCATGGCTGTTGGCATACTCAAATGAAACCGCACCGTATTGATGGATCACATACAGATTGGGCCGTTCGGAGATGATCAATGTGTTTCGTGGATCTTTGTATTCCGTTTCCAGATAACTCAACACTTTTTGATACTCTTTCGGAAGGGGAAGCGTTTTCAGGTTCTTCTGATGCGCGCCATATGGCCAATAGAACAAAAGGTGAAGAATAAAAAAAGTGATCAGGAAAAGCTTACATGGCTTTCTGGTTTTCCGCTCAATGGAATCAAGGCAGAAAATTGCGGAGAATACCATATAGGGAAGAAAAACGATCGCGAACCGGTTTGATAAATGGTATTGAAAATTTCCCCAGTAATAGGAAGAGATGATACCGATCATCAGGATAAAAGTAGATATCCCGAACAGAAGGATGCCATTATAGGTTGAAGACATTTCGGGCGGGTCTGTCAGTTTTTTCCTTGCCAGCAGACATACCCCTGCAAGGGAAAGAACAAACAACACAGGGGTAAACCCGAAATTCGAATCCAATCCGGTCAAAACAAAAATATTTTGTGGGATATTGCTCAGGAAATTGCCGACCGAAAATACCTGCGCGGGTATTTCAAACTGACTGGGGCCCTGTTCGACGATTAACGGTGCAACAGCATCAAATAATCTTCGCTGCCACAGCATTGGGATAAGCAATACCGGAACAAGGTATATGACATAGCTGTACTGTAGAACATGTTTCCGGCCAGCCAGATAGGGCAGCAGAAACAAAATCAGGATCATGAAAAGAAGCGATTCATACCGGCATTGTGCCAGCAGAATCAATGTCAGAATCAGCAGTTCGAGATTATCGATCTTTTTTTCCTGTAAAAATTGATAAAAAAACAGAAATGTAAAAATGATAAAGAGCAGATTGACGGTTTCAAAACCGCTTGACGTGATCCAGAAAACAAAAATCGGGCAGCCGGAAAAAATCAAAACAGCGATGGCGCCATAACTTCGGGAAAACGTTTTCGAGATAAAACCATATACAAAAAGAAGGATCAGAATTCCGCACAGGTAATTAACGACAAAACCATGATACGCGCTATATCCAAAAACAGAATGGACAAGTGAAGTCAAAAACGGAAACAGCAGCGGCCTTTTGTTTACATTCAGTTCTCTTCTTAAATTGGCGGAATCACCGTAGTAATACCCCTGTATGGGGGTAGATGAAATCTTGCTCTCATGCATCATCATCGAGATTCCGACCAGCTCGGCCTCATCATTCAAAATCTTAAACCGCGGCGGAGACATGAAAAAAATCGCGGTAACAATGACAACGGACATTATAATACCAACATAATGACGCCCTGCGATAACGCGAAGATTTTTCATGTATACCCTGGCGATCAGAACGACCCACAACAGGAAAGATAAAAACAGAAAATAGTAGGCATAGGAGCTGTAAACAACTTTCAACGTCTCGATGGGGAGGAAGAAACCTGCGGAAAAGGAAACCACGGCAATTGCCGCAAACAAAAGGTTCTTTCGGGAAAATTTCATATCCTGCTGCACTCTCCGTGATAACTATTTGCTGATACCTACACCATCTGCCGGAATAATTCAACAAACCATAACGTTTTGAAAAGATATCGGCACTCATCCGGTTGTCGAAATTGTCTCGCCTGATTAGAGCGGTTGTCAGAAAAACGTTCCGTTTCGATGCGCCGAAGATGATAAACCCCATGACGAGCGGAAAAGATACCTTTTATTTTTTTCTTAAATTAATTTTATCAATGAAATCCCTGTAAACCGGAATCAGTGGAGAATTTCGGGGCAATCGCTCTATTATTTCTTCAAAGCAGGCTTTTGCCTTTTCCGGCTGATGCTTCTGGTTTAAATATACATACCCCAGATTGTGCAGTGCCTGAAGGTAACCAGGATCGATCAAAGTCGCCTGCTCGTAAAGCCGGTTACCGCGTTCAATCCGTTCCCTGTCATTGGACTCTCTGCCCGCCTTAATGTGCCAGACTCCCTGGAACAGTAAATGCTCTGCCATTTCCATCTTCGGATCACGCGGAGCGTTCAGGGGCCCCAGAGCATTTGAAAAAAAATAAAGAAAGATGAATATGGACCCATAAAGGATCCTCATGCTTCTTTCCCGAAAGGGCTTGCCGTGCCTGATCTCCGAAGCGGCATCATAGACTTTGAAAATGCAATATGAAGCATAGGGAATCAGCAGGCAGATCGCGGGCAGACGATATCGGGTGCAGGGAAAAAAAAGAATCATACCGAAAATGTAAGAGAATGCTACCCAACCCGGCAGAATGCCGCTGAAATAAACACGCTTCGATTGAATCATGTTCAATGAAAAAACCAGGAACCCCATGATCGAAAGAGGCAAAACCAGACCTGTCGGAAAAGCGAATACCGGAACCCCGGAAATCTTCCATTTCCAGAGGAGTACACCGGCTGCTTTTGAATGCTTTCGCAAGGGATCAATGGGAAAGTTTCTGCTTATTTCATCTCCGCTGAATGATATTACAATTTTTTTCAATCCCGTAAACAGAACCGCAACCGGATGAGAAATCACATTTTGTATTGCCTGTTCCAGAAAATAACGATTCTTCTCTGCCGGAGTGAATGCACCGGCGGATAACGCTTCCAGAAGCAGCGCTCTCCATTCCACGCCATTTCTGATATTAAATTTTGTTTCAAAATCCGGATGATTGCCGATATATAAATTCGTACCTGAGTTTGAAGAAATAAACGTAACTTCTTTTGAAACAATACTGTTTCGAAAGCTGACAATGGCCGGTGCAATCGATACGATTACGAAAAAAAGAACAACCACCCGGAAGGGAGACAGGTTGAAATCGTTGCTGATTTCCCGGCTCATCCTTTTCAAAATCCACACCGCAATCACCGGAATCGCAAAGATAGACAACCCGTGAGAAATGATCGAAGCCCCAAGGCAAAACGCCGCGGTAACTAAAAAAAAATATTTTCCGGACTCGGCAAACCGTTCCAGATAAATCAGTGTCAACAGATTTAACAATATGATACTATTCACCGCCAATGCCTGGGTATCGAAAAGGATGAATGGAAAATAGAATGCCGCAATCATCATGGAAAGCAAAGCGGTTCTTTGGTTGAAAATTTTTTCTGTCAGCAGAAAAAGCAGATAAATATTCATGCATCCGATGAAAATGTGGAGCAGCTGCACAGCCAAAAAAGAATCGCTCAGGACTCGATAAAAAACCGCCAGCAGAAAAGGATAAAAAGGTGCCTGCCAGAACGGTATGGAATTGTCATATTTTCCGGAAATAAGTGAAAGAGCCATATCATGATAACTCTTTGCATCAGAGATCCTGATGTTTCCAAGATAGGTATTGCTTTTCAGGTCGGACAATAACCACAGACGCAGAATCAGGCCGGATAGCAGGACAAGAAGGATAAAAAATTTATAGTGTTTGCCGTTCATTTGCGATTCAGGGATCGGTGCCGTTGCCGTCGTTTATTTTAAAATCCGTTCTGCCGCTTTAACTCGTATAAAGCATAACCACCTTTGCCAAGAAGAAGTTTCATGTGATTTTTAAAAAATTCTTTCAGTTTTTTCTGTTCCGCTGTATTAAATGTTGCATTTGTCCATTTATTCATCAGCGATTGTCCGATCAAAAGATGAGTTACCTCCTGCTTTGCCAGTTCCCTGGATATTTCATTCGAGGAGATGCTGTTTTTAACGATTCTCTCAAACTGATTGATACCGAAGAAAATATCCTTCCGGCAATAATAACGCCGGTTACCTAAAAAAAGCGCCATGATCCTGGCATCTGACGGAAGAACCTCATTTGCATACCTTATTGCGCTGTATTCAGGACGATATTTTTCAATATAGGCTTCCCGATCCATCCTTCCGGTAATATAAGCAAAAGGATCAACATACCTGAACTGTTCTGCAATATACATTGCATTCAAAAACAATGCAAAAGAAGCGGCGGCGGCAATGCAGAACATGCGAATTTTATTCAAATTTACAGGGCAGTATTCTGAAAGCAGTTGTGACAGATTGCTCAGCCCGAAAGTTGAAAGGATTACAAGGGGAGGAATAATAGGTGAAATCCACCTGATCCTCATATCTCTCGCAAAAAAAAACAAAACACAAAAAAAGGATTGAGAATGAGACAAGTATCTTTTTTTGTGTCTTGATTACCGCAGGAACGCCGCTGATATTTAAAAATGAAAAAAAAGGAAGAATAAAAAGAAATGGATTCAGCTTCCCGTCAAAAAATTTCGGTTTTCCATCTTCTCCGAAAAAGAAAATTCGAATCGGTGTCAGGGCGATCTCCCACCATGAATCCTTATATATAAAATGCCTGATGAAAAAATGATTCCAGCCGGCGGATGCAGAGGAAACCGCAGTTTGAATCTTTTTCGGATTAAACCAGTCATCATAAAGCGGGTAGAACGGATTATCGGTCCAGATAGTGTTTTTGATCATCCATGGTGAAAAAACCAGAAGCACAACTGCAAAAAAAATGGCACCGTAAGCAAGGCCTTTCATCTGACTTGCCTTTTCGGAAGAAGCAGACCGCAAATAAATAAACGGGACAAAAAAGGTGAGGAGGAAAAAAACAATAAGCCCGTTATATTTGGTCCCGAGCGCGAGTCCGCAGCTTATGGAAGACAGGATCAGATACTTTAATTTGAAATCCTTTTCAAGCCACATTAAAAGATAAAGAATCGAAGCAGTAGAAAAGAAAATCAATCCAAGATCAACATAAACGATAATGGAAAGTTTTACCACGACCGGTATGGAAAGAAAAAAAAGTGCGCCGAAAAGCGCGTACTCCGTATTGAGTCTTGGTTTTAAATATCGGAACAGAAGCAGGGCTGTCGCGAGTGCGAACGCGAAGTGTATATATTTCGGGAAAATATCATTGCCAAGGTAGAGAGGAATCAAATACAGATAATCCAGATTCATGGGATAATATGAAAACCGAATCTGGGGGATTTCATAAATTCCACCATGCTCGATGTAAAGCATGGGTACAGCAAGATGATGGGTAAGGGCATCCCGGCTGACAGGAGGGACCGAGGCAAGCACGATGATTGAAATGAAAAGAAAAAGCAAAAGCAGTATCAGGGTGGTACGAATCCAAATCTTTCCGGTCTCATTTTTGGCATTCAATTTATTTTACCTGTTTGCCTTAAAGAAAGTCCGCTAAAATTTCAGGGGGTATGTAGCCCGAATATTTTTTCCCGTTGATGAAAAATGTCGGTGTTCCGGTGACTCTTAATTTCATCCCGTCGAAAATGTCTTTTTTCAGTTTTTGCCGGATGTATGGATGGTTGATCGACCTGGCCAGTTCTCCCGCGTTCAGACCTGTTTTATCTGCCAGCATCCGGGTGTTTATTAAACTTTCCTTTCTTGCGATATCAAACAGGAGATCATTCATCTTCCAGAATTTGCCCTTTATCCCGGCCAGAATAGAGAAACAGGCAAGCTCTCCCGAACCAACGTGGTATGATTTTTTCACAATGGGATTTATGTTATGATCCATCGGGAAATGGCGGTGGACAAGCCTGATTTTATCCGGATTTTTTTCCACAATCTTTCGTAGAAAAAAATGCATCTTGCCGCATTGAAAACATTGATAGTCTGAAAATTCAATGATGGTCAGCACTGGATTCTCTGCGCCGATCCATGGATATCCCTCATCGGTCACCCCTTTTGCGATAGAGGGTGATGGGGGCGCGGGTTTTCTATCCCAATATTTAGGATAGGCAAGGATTATTCCTGAAAGAAGGATAAAAAAAGATAAAAACAGAACCAGACCCCTTTTTTTGTGCTGGTACAGATGGTGAATATCCTTCGGGATTCCTCTGATCAGACTGAATCCGCCAAAGCGTTTCCCGACAAGCCACGTATAGTAAAGCAGCATAAAGTTTATTCCATAGGAGGCAATACACATGATACAGTAGCTGTGGATATACAAAGAAGATATGAGTGCAAGAACGATGCTGTAAGCGCTATACCCAAGAGACAGCAAAAAGAGAATCGGCCACATCCTCTCCTTTTTTGCATCTTCCAACCAGGCAAATGGAAGAAATAACAAAAAAAAGGCGTATCCGACAACACCCCACACCGGTACAGGGATATCCAAAAAAATGGAATATGAGCTTTGAGAAACCGTATCACAGTTTATGGACTTTGAAACCGCGCAAAAACTTCGATACCCGATGTCGGTGTAAACACGATAATGGGATATGGATAGATACAGAGAAACCAGCAGCCCTGAAAGCGCTAACAAAGCTATTGTCCAGAAATAAACAGGAAACGGAAGTGGTGTTATCGTTTGATCTTTTTTCGCCATTTCAAAAGCCTGCTGCGGAATAACGTTTCAATAGCCTGTCGGCCAGTTTATGGTTGTCGATCGCTTTCCTTTCTATCCTTTCGGCGATAAATGGCAGCAGGTGCTCAAACGGACAGGGCACCGCAAGGTTGTCATGTTGAACGTTTTTCAGAAAAATTTCCAGGCGGTTCATCCCGACGGTATCGATGAAGCGGTCAATGAAATGGGCTGCCTGTGATTTCATTTCCGCTTTCAGATAGTTGTCGGCAATACAAAGCATGACAACCGGGTCGTTTTCATACAAAGCATCTGCCTGTCTTAAAAACCATAATCCCCGATCATACTCGCCGAGCATTCCCATGGCAGCGCCCATGAATATCAAAGAATCCCTGTTTTTGTAGGAAAGCCGCAAACCTCTTTGAAACCAGGTGACAGCGCCTTGAATGCTGTTCTGCTTTAATAATATAAACCCTTTCAGGCTGAGATAAGCTTCGTTTGTTAACTCCTTTTCAAGTAACAAATCAAGATTTTCTTCTGCATCCTTCCACCTTCCGAGCTGTATCAGTGAAAGTGTCAGCAGATAATTCGCAGACCGGTATTTTGGATAATAATCAAGGGCCTTCCGGAGATGTTCCGCGGCCTTTTCATACTCTCCCCATCCATAATAAATCCCGCCCATGTTATTCAGGAGAAAAGCCGGACTCTCTTTTCTGGCCCCTGTTCGTTGAAGCGCCATTTTATATAATTCCAGCGCCTCAACGGATCTGCCGGACCGTTGATATCCAAGAGCCAGGTTGTGGTAAGCGCGCGCGGAACCAGGAGCTTTTCGGACCGCATCTTCCCATAATGTCGTTGCATTAGACCATATCCAGTTGCGGTGATAGGTGCCTGTTCCGATACCTGCAAGTAAAATCGTCACAAACGAAACGATCATCAGGTACATGAAGCGTTTTTCCCGGTACCTCGTCAACAATTGCTTCAATCCCGCGGCCACAGGCAGAAAAAGAAACATGGAGGGGAGGTAGTTTCGATGCTCAAAGATCAGCTCCAGCGGTATAATCGTGGATTCAATACCATGGTTCAGAAAGAAAAAAAGGATGCCGAAAGAAAGGAGCGGCATTTTGCGGATCTGCATCAATCCGTATCCGATCAGTCCGATTACCCCCAAAACAGCCGGAAAGGTGCTAACGGGTTGGAACAGCGATGTGGAGACAAGGATGTCATGAGCGATGGACAGCCTTTGCGAAACCGGATAGAACAGCTGGCTCAGGTAGAAAAAAATTATCCTCGGCTGCGTGAGAAGACGCTCCCAGAGAGAAAAATCTCTTCCGCCATAACCGGCAAGAAAACCAAACAGATTGCCCCGTATGAGAAAAACGGCTCCAAGGATTATGGCTGCGATTCCACCTGCGACAACCACCTGCGACAATACAGGCCATCGTCTTTTTGGATGCCGCACATTTTGAAAAAAAATAAATTCGACCAGAACAAGGGTAAACGGAAACAGGATGGCATTCTCTTTAGAGCCAAGTGCCAGTAGAAAACAGATTAGACAGGCCAGATAGGCATAAAAGCGATTTTTTCCCTTTCCGTGGAGCCTTCCTTGCAGATAAAAATATAAACTCAGGATGTACAGCATTGCGCAAAGTGAAGCCATTCGCTGCACAATATAGGTCACTGCCTGAATCTGGATCGGGTTGATCGCCCAGAGGACAGCCGCAAGGGCGGCGATAAAATGTTCACTTCCCTGGTACCTGTTTCGCAGGTTGGGGGACTGGAACAGGGTCAGGCATGCAAGGAAAAGAAACCAGGAACTCAGGACATGGATGGAAAGGTTGACGATATGATAGCCGATCACTTTTTTTTGACCGAAATACCAGTTCAATGCAAGGGTGAAGCTGGATACCGGGCGTCCGCGATATGCGGTAAAAGCATCCCCCAGCGCTTCAAGAGAAATCTCTTCTAAATGCATCCTGGAATTGTTGACGATCTTGGGATAATCATCCAGATGCCAGGAGGTGTGAAACGTATTGGAATAAATGATCAGAATTAAAAAAAAAAGGGCTGCAAAGACCGGAAGGAATTTTCTGTCCGAACAGGTATGATCGGTCATGGCGGATTTCAAAAATGGTTAAGGGGGGATAAGATCCCCCCTTTTTGTTAGCATGTGGTTGCGGAACTTTCAGCTCCAGTCATTGCCTGATGCTTGAAGGCATGACATTCTATCTGTCCATTCCGGAAACCAGGTTATCAAGGATTCCAACCGTCGCCAGCGCTGCTTGAAGGCATTGACAATACAAAAGTAGTTCCCCGCGGGCAGCGGTTGCTGTTATCGTCAACAGTAATGGTGATATTATCCGTGTTACCGGCTACAGTAAACTGATTTTCATTCGTGGTGATAAACGGGCTGTCACCGGTAGGATTATAAGTAACTGATCCTGCAACGGTCGGCAGGGTTGTATGCATCGGATCGGAAAAGTAATCCGCGATAACCGCTGCAATGCCGTTCGCATCTGATTCGACACCACTACAGAACGCCTTGTTACGATAGGAAATAAAGTTAGGAATCGCAATGGCTGCCAGAATACCGATAATTGCGATAACGATCATCAGCTCAATCAGGGTAAAACCTTCGGTGTTGCCTCTCATTTTTTGTAACATAATCATTCTCCTTGTTTGTTGTTGGTTTTTCATCATCAATTCTCTAGATTTTCATCGGTTACGTGTTGGTTTCTTACCTCCTTTTCAACCTGTTGCTGATTGTGTTTTCAGAGCAACAATCTCCAAACTTAAGCAACGCCATAGAGCTTAAGCAAATAAAATGCCAACCCATTCCCTCAAAGAATTATATTGCTATCAACTTGTTTTTACATAGACATATTTTCAAACCGTAAACTTTTTTCATCCTTCTGTTTTTTCATGCTGCCGAAAAATGTCACTTATTGTCCGGGTGTTGACAATAATTGTCCCGCCCTTGCCTATTCTTTTTCACTATGCGGCCTCTTTTCGATCCCGAGCTTCTCAAACCGGTATCGCATGGAACGGAATGAAATGCCGAGAAGTTCGGCAGCTCTGTTTTTGTTTCCATTGCTGCACTCCATGGCCTTTTTCATATACCCCGTTTCAATCGTTTCCAGAATTTCATCAAGATTGACACCGTAGGCTACATCATCCAGATCAAACCGCCGGCCTTTTATCCCTTCGATCCATCTCCTTTTATGAATGGAAATAGAAAGGCTTTCCGGAAGAATGATATTGGTTGTTGAGAGAGCGATACTGCGTTCAATAAGATTTTCAAGTTCACGGACATTGCCCGGAAAATCATATCGTTTTAAAAGATCAATGGCATAGGAAGAGATTTTGGTAACCTCCTTCCCGATTTCTTTTGCATATTTTTCAAGAAAATACTGAACAAGGGCCTTAAGGTCACCTTTTCTTTCCCGAAGGGGAGGCACTTTGATCTGAATTACATTCAGCCGGTAAAACAGATCTTCCCGGAAACGCCCTGCAATCACTTCTTCTTCAAGTCTCTTGTTTGTTGCCGATATAATCCGGATATCAACCGAAATATCCGTTGTCCCTCCGACACACTTGAATACCCGTTCCTGAACAGCTCTTAAAATTTTTACCTGCAGGGGCAGGCTCAGCTCTCCGATTTCGTCAAGAAAAATCGTTCCCTTATGGGCAATCTCAAACAACCCTTTCTTGTCTTGTGTCGCTCCTGTGAATGCTCCCTTCTTATGCCCAAAAAGTTCGCTCTCCATGAGCGACTCGGGAATTCCTCCGCAGTTGACAACAACAAAAGGATTTCCCCTTCGATCACTCTGCTCGTGTATCGCCCTTGCAATAAATTCCTTTCCGGTTCCGCTTTCCCCGGCAACCAGAATATTCGTTCTGGTTTTTGCCACCTGACGGATCATCTCATAGATTCTGAGCATTCCCGGGCTGTTGCCGACAATTTTTCCAAAATGCAGATTCTTTTTCAGGTCATCATCAAGAATCTCTTTCTCATGCTCAATCGTTTTCAGATTCAGTGCATTGGCAATGGTCTGTTTCAGCTCGTCATTATCGAAAGGTTTCGGGACGTAGTCATATGCGCCCTTGTTCATTGCTTCAACCGCCGCCTCGGTGGTTGAATATGCGGAAATCATTATTACGACAGTGGAAGGATCTTTCTGCTTGGCTTCATGAAGCACCTCGATGCCGCTGATATCGCCAAGCCGGATATCGCAAAGCAGAAGGTCATAGCGATTTTCCCGGATCATCGATTGCGCCAGTTTGCCATTTTCGGCACAGGATACCCTGTAACCAGCCTTGCTCAGCATGACATCGAGAAATTCGCGCATGCTCAGTTCATCATCAACGACAAGAATATGAGCACTTTTATTAAAATCTGGCATGTTTGCAGTGAGTGGTCCGATATCAGTTTTTAGTAGTCCAGATTACCACCAGTTAATGCCGTTTCAAACCTGACAACCAGGTTGTTCGGCAAGCTAACAATAACAGACATGCTTGTCAATAAGGTTTTATAAGGTTTTAGGCTTATAACCTATTGCTATTAATCAGCTCATCAAAAACAATCCGTCCTCCGACCACCGTTAGCAAAGCTTTACCTTTCAGTTGCCATCCATTAAAAGGCGTATTCCTGCTTTTGGAAAAAAAGAGATCCGCATTGATTGTGTGCAGCAAACCCGGATCAATGACGGTAATATCCGCGGGACCTCCCTCGGCAAGACCGCTCTGAAGTCCCAAGATCCGAGCTGGATTTTTAGATAGTTTTTCGACAAGGGATTCAAGGGTGATCACCTTGTCTTCCACCAGTTTCAACCCTAGTGGCAGGGCTGTCTCAAGACCGATTATTCCGTTTGCCGCTCTGCTGAATTCCAGATTTTTTTCAAGGGGAGAATGAGGCGCATGATCCGTCGCAATCACATCTATTGTTCCGTCCGCCAGTCCTTGTCGAACAGCTTCTTTATCCCTGGATGACCGCAAAGGAGGATTCATTTTATAATTCGCATCATATCCTGAAATATCTTCATCTGTCAAAGAGAAATAATGCGGAGCTGTTTCAGCCGTTACCGGCAGGCCTCTTTTCTTGGCATCCCGTATCGCATAAACGGATTCCAGGGTGCTGACATGGGCGATATGAAGCCTCGCACCCGTGAGTTCACACAGGGCAATATCACGCATAACCATGACCGATTCAGCAGCATTGGGTATCCCGGCGAGTCCCATCCGGGTTGCGGCCGGCCCTTCATTCATCAAACCTTGTCCGGCGAGTTTCAGATCCTCGGCGTGTGAAATCACAGGCAAACCAAATCCCATGGCATATTCCATGGCTCTTCGCATAAGCTGAGAATTCGATACCGGCAACCCGTCATCGGTTACAGCTACCGCGCCTGACTTCTTGAGTTCTCCAAATTCTGAAAGATTTTTCCCTGAAAGTCCCCTGCTGATGGAAGCCACCGGATAGACACGCGCCTTCCCTGACTTTTTTGCTTTTTCAATTATATATTCCGTTACTTCAGAACTGTCATTGACAGGATTTGTATTGGGCATGCAGCAGACCGCCGCAAATCCACCTGCTGCAGCCGCCATGGTTCCGGAAGCGATTGTTTCCTTGTATTCATGCCCGGGTTCTCGCAGATGGACATGCATATCGATTAAACCGGGAGTGACAATTTTACCGGATGCATCGACAACCGTATCTTCCGCTCCTAAAGGCTCTTTGGATGTTCCGGATTCCCGGATCGCGGCAATCTTCCCCTCTTGAATAAAAATATCAAAAATACCGTTTATCTTGCCGGGATCAATCAGATTTCCGCCTTTAATCACCAACATTTCTTACCCCTCCAGCCAGGAGATAAAACAAGGCCATTCTGAGAGCGACACCATTGGTAACCTGGTCCAGAATAATGGAATGCGGTCCATCCGCAACGGAAGGGGCGATTTCCACTCCCCGATTCAAAGGACCGGGATGCATGATCAGGACACCGGGTTTCAGGATCTCCGCCCTCTTTTCCGTCAGACCATATGCGGTTGCATATTCTCTCTCGGAAGGGAACAGAAAGGCTTCCTGGCGTTCTTTCTGAATTCGGAGCATCATTACCACATCCGCATCTTTCATGGCTGAATCCGCCTGATAGGTAACAGAAGCGCCAAGCGCCTCGATACCTTTCGGTATCATTGTCGGCGGACCGGAAATAACAACTTCCGCCCCCATTTTTGAAAATCCGACAATATTGGAGCGTGCGACCCGGCTGTGGGCGATATCGCCGACGATGGCAACCCGAAGCCCTTTGATTGAGCCCTTGTTTTCCCGAACCGTCATCATATCCAGAAGTGCCTGAGAGGGGTGAGCATGTATTCCGTCGCCTGCATTGATTACCGATGTTTTCAGATGGCGGGCCAGCAATTGCGGCGCACCGGATGCTGGATGCCGTATTACAATCACGTCCGGTTTCATCGCTTCAAGATTTCTGGCTGTGTCGATAAGCGTTTCACCCTTCACCATACTGCTGGAGCCGGCTGAAAGAGATATGCTGTCCGCGCTCAACCGCTTGGCGGCTACCTCGAATGAGAGTTTGGTTCTGGTGCTTGGCTCGTAGAAAAAGAGAACAATGGTCTTGCCTCTCAGGGTCGGAACCTTTTTGATGGGCCGCTCTGAAATCTCCTTCATTTTTTCAGCCGTATCCATAATAAAGGAAATCTCATCAGAAGACAGGGATGCCACATCAAGGATATCTTTTTTATTAAATTCCATGCCGCTCCCGTACTACTTCAGCAATTTTCCCATGCGGTTCCACCGGATATAATCCAAAATCGATCCTTGATTTTCACCGTTCCAGGACCAGTAAATGATAAACGCTTTTCCTTTTACAGCCTTCAACTTGACAAACCCCCAGAACCGGCTGTCATGGCTGTTATCCCGATTATCTCCCATGACAAAAAGAGAATCCTTCGGAACCGTTATCGGTCCCAGGTAATCCCGTCCCGGCAGGCTTCGATTATCCGTAAAAATGGCAAACGAATGTTTCTGAAGTTTTCCATTTACATAAACCTTTTTATTTCGAATTTCGATCTGATCCCCTGCCACACCGACGACCCGTTTGATAAAATCCTTGGAAGGGTCCTGAGGGTATTTAAACACCGCAATATCGCCCCGTTCAGGGTTTTTTACGGGAATCAGTGTGGAACCGGAAAACGGTACTTTCACACCGTAAATAAATTTATTGACCAGAATATGATCCCCGATAAGAAGGGTATTCTTCATAGAACCGGACGGAATTTTAAAAGCCTGAACCACAAATGTTCGAATAATCAAGGCAAGTACAACCGCAACCAGAATCGCTTCAATATTTTCACGAAGACCGCTTTTTTTTGTCAGACACTCTTCGCGTACCGTCTCTTTTTGTTTTTGCAAATTCTGTTGATATCCTTGTTGAATTGTAAGACGTCCACCTGGCACTTCTGAAAAGAATGAAGCCAGGGCTAAACCGGCAGCGTAAACTGCGGCTCACCGAGAAGGAACTTTCCTTCCGATATCCATGTTTTCAGAATTTCCGCAATCTCGCGAGCCTTCACCACACTTGAAAGCGGAACGGTCTGAACGCTTTTACCTTCCAATTCGATTGTACCGCTTTTAAGTTCCGCATAACTGACCTGCCCAAGGCTTTTCGATATTCCATTTGGATAGTCATTGCCATAATCGATGATCTGCGTATAAATCTCTTTGTCCGATACCGCTGTACAGGATGCCATATCCTCGTTCAGTATCGGTATGGGGATTCCCAGCCCGACAGCCAGAGAGATGCCGTATCCCTGATAGCTCATCCCGACCAGCCAGTCAGGACTCATCTGTTTCAGATCACCCATCACCCATAATGTGCCGGCTGGTTTCAAGGGAACGCCTTTTTTCGTCCTCGGAACAGAAGGATTGTGCTGGGTTCCCTGCCAGGTCACATACCCTTGTGCGCCGCCCAGAAAAATCCGGGTTCCAAGGCCAATTGTCTTATAATATGGGTCATTTAGGAGAGGGCTCAATTCTCCTGCCGAGCAATAATTGGCATTGCCTGCTTTGGGTTTCAAGGTTCCCATATAGGTATAAATGGTCTTATTGGTAAGATTGACCGCGCAATTGTAATTCTGATAACCGTTCCGCGGATTACACAGGGTGGCCGACTGAAATTCATTCAGGCCGATCTTCTTCTCGATCAAGCGGTTGGGATAACATGACGTGCCGTAAGCCGTTGCCTTTAAATGAATCTTTTTACCGGCAACCAGATCCTGAATCACATGACCGCCCCCGTAATTAAACTCTCCGGGCCACACTTTGTTCAGCGGATCATCCTCGCAGGCTTCTGTGGCTCCGATATAACAATCAACCGCGGCAATTCCCGCATATGCCGGAACATTATTCAACCACACCTTGGAAGCCTTGATTCCCGGCTTTGAATGCCCGAAATTGAGGAACGCTCCGGATGAACACATGGGAGAAAAGGTTCCTGTTGTAACCACATCCACCTTTTTGGCTGCTGCAACCGCCCCTTCCTTTTCAACGATTCCGATGATCTCTTCGGCGGTTACCACAACCACTTCACCGGAACGGATCTTCGCATTGATCTCCTGATAGGTTTTGTTTACCTTGTGCTTCTTCATTCTGTTAACCGTTATGAATATCCTCTATCTTGGAAATAATATTGTTTTGTATCCAGGCACTGTCCCACCATTCGAGCGGGGTTATAAAAACATTGTGCACCATCATGCCAAAATGAAGATGATCTCCTCCTGCAAGGCCGGTAGTGCCTGTCAGTCCGAGGATGTTGCCTCTTGCAACCATTTCCCCGTTTTGAACCGCGATCTGGCTGAGATGAGAATATAAACTGAAAAGCCCAAAACCATGATCCAGCACGACGGTTTTCCCGTAGATTCCGTTCAGATCGGCAAATATGACTTTTCCGGAATTTGCGGCAGGAACCGGAGAGTGCGCTGTTGATGCGAGATCAACTCCCATATGGTATTGATGATCAACAATCTTTCCCTTGTAGCTATAGCTTCTTCTGTCAGCGAAACCAGCTCTGGGTGCTGATTTTGGAAGCCTCAGGAAGGTTCCCTCCCAGTAGAATTTTTTTTCGGTTTTCCCGGCAAGAGTTGCAAACAAGGCTTCATTTTCTACTCTCATCGTACGGTTTACCGCCAGAAATTTTTCAATTCCGCTGAGCTGGCTGCCCCGGGAGCCCGCGATTTCAAATTCAGGCATTTTCCAGTTTAAAAATTGATCCGGGATTGAAATCGTATCTTGTTTAAAATCTCTTTTTTTAAGGTAATACGGAAATCCGGCCCTTGTGGAATTTCCGGCTTTATCCATCGCTTCCGCATGAATTTCGGTATCTGTTCCCTGAAGATGGTCGAGGGCGATAAATGCCATAAAAATCGATCCATCTTTAAAATATCCGCTGTATCCCGGAAAAAAATTCCCGCCAACCGCGACCCCGGTTTTTGAATCGGTTTCCGATACGCGATAAATAACGAGCCCTGCTCCTCCCTGACTGATATTATGCGTTTTGGTCAGAATATCGATAACAGGAGGCTTCGTATCGACGACAACCTCATGCTCCAGATAGGTTCGGTTGCCCTGCCACCAGTTGCGCCACGAATAATCCCAGGCGGCAATGCGTATCATTGCTTTGCCGTCATCGATCCCGAGTTTTCGGGGCTCAATCTTCATTTGAATCGGAGTATTTTTTACCGACCCTCCGCTGATAAATGACTGAGACGGAAATTCCTCTTCTGTCAGGACAAGCTCTTTCCCATCTTTCAAAAGACCGATCCAGAGTTTACGAACACCGCTTCCGGGATCAGACACATCGCCTTTAAATTCAGTAGAAAGGCCTATATACGGGGAGGGGGACTCCAGAAGAACAGCCGGTTTTCCGCCTTCCATCCGCGTAATGACTACCCAGGCGGACGGCAGAAACAGCAACAGACATAAGAAAATAACAAGTTTGATTTTAATTTTTGTGTTTTGTGGTTTCAACTCAAAAAGTAGCTGCCCAAAGTGTTGATATAATCCAAACGATAGTAGCAACTTGTGAAGCACTGCGCAAGGATTTTTTCGCTCCTTGACTTTTAATCTGTCAGGGGCTAAAACTCATGATCATCAACAGTCTGAAGCAATCTCAAAAATGATCATTATAATACGGTATTAGAAAAAATATGGCTGATATCACACAAACAGGAGACATTCCAATCGGCAAGGGCTCGCCTCTCGTATTGATCGCAGGGCCGTGTGTCATCGAAGACTATCAAACGACCCTTGAAATCGCTTCCTTTTTAAAAGAGCTGACGGACAGGCTTGAAATACCCTTTATTTTCAAAGCTTCCTATGACAAGGCCAACCGGACTTCGATCAACTCCTATCGGGGGCCCGGTCTGAAAAACGGACTCGATGTCCTGAGGCGCGTCAAGGCCGAGCTGAACCTGAAAATACTTTCAGATGTGCATTCCGTGAACGAAGTCCCTGAAGCCGCAGATGTTCTGGATGTGATCCAGATTCCAGCTTTTCTGTGCCGACAGACCGATCTGATCCTTGCGGTTTCGAAGACCGGCAAAACCGTAAATCTAAAAAAGGGGCAGTTTCTGGCACCCTGGGAAATTAAAAATATTACACAGAAAGCGGTTTCAACCGGCAATCGAAACATTATGGTCACAGAACGCGGAAGCATGTTCGGATACAACAATCTGGTGGTTGACTATCGAAGCATTAAAATTATTCAGGACTCAACCGGTTTCCCGGTAATATTCGATGCCACCCACAGTGTTCAGCTTCCGGGCGGAAGCGGAACCAGTTCCGGAGGGCAGCGCGAATTTGCTCCGATACTCGCGAAAGCTGCTGTTGCCGCCGGTGCAGATGGTGTATTCATAGAAGTTCACCCGGACCCGGATAAAGCTCTTTGCGACGGACCGAATTCGCTGAAGCTCGATACCCTGGAGGAACTCCTCGTTCGTCTGAAAGCCATCAGAGAGGCCGCTGCCTGAAAGTTCAAGACACTATCAATTTTTATCGTTGCCGTCATGACCATATAAATGACAAATCCGCGTACTTCTGCTCAAATTGCAGTCCCGGGATTCAGACAACCTTTTCAGATTATCCGAAAAAAGGAGAAACAATGCCCAATGAATCAATTGATCGAAAACAAGCTTAAACGAATCAAACTTCTTCTCCTTGACGTGGATGGCGTATTAACGGACGGCGGAATCATTTATGATGACAACAAGGTGGAAACCAAAGCGTTTAATGTAAAGGACGGACTGGGTCTACGCCTTCTTATGGACAATGGCGTCCAGGTCGGAATTGTTACCGGAAGAGTTTCATCCTCGCTGAGACACCGATGTGAAAATCTTGGAATTACAATCATTTTTGATGGGATCCACGATAAAGCTGAAACACTTGAAAAAATTATGACAGAGACCGGAGCAATCGCTGAAGAAATTGCTTTTGTCGGTGATGATCTGCCGGACATCCCGATCATGAAACAGGTGGGACTTTCAGCTGCCGTGGCAGACGCCCATGAGAAGGTCCGTGAAAACGCGGATATGGTAACTTCCGCCAGAGGGGGCGGAGGAGCTGTCCGTGAGGTGTGCGAAGCCATTTTAAAAGCCGGTGGAAAGTGGGAAAAAATCATCAGCAGGTATACATAGTCTATGCCTCATCGTTCAAAAAAAATTAAACTCATTCTGATCCTGGTCATCCTGGTTTCACTTGGAGCCCTTCTGTCGGTGTTCATCGGATTTCGGATCATCTCCAAACAGCCGGAGATGGTGATGAAGGCGATAAAAGATCACGCGACCCTGTCCATAAACAATCTTCATCAGACTGCGTCACGAAATGGATTGCAGGAGTGGACACTTGATGCCAGGTCAGCGCATCTTATTCAGGCGGAAAACCGTTCCATACTGGAAGACCTCTCGGTTGTCTTTTTTCTGGAAAACCAGGAGAAGGTCACGCTTACAGCTCAAAAAGGGGTTTTACAAACCGACACAAATGATTTTCAAGTAAACGGTCAAGTCGTTGTAAAAGGCTCGGAATATAAAATGGAAACCAGCGAGCTGCAGTACCGGCACGACAGCCGTGTAATATTCACCAACGTACCAGCCGATATCACAGGAAAATCCCTGAAATTCACGGCCGACAAAATCTCCTTTGACCTGAACTCTTACAAGGCCAGGCTGGAAGGAAATGTGAAAGGAACCATACGTGGCACCATTGGATTTTAAACCCAAAAAGGGCTTGATACTGTTCTCTGTTTTTTTTGCCTTTATCCTGTTACTATCCGGAATGTTATGGGCATCGGACACTGAAAATTCAAATGGCACGGACACGGATGAGCCAATCCACATTACAAGCGACCAGCTTATTATCGACAACGAAGCCGGTGAAGCGGAATTTATCGGAAATGTGCTCGCAACGCAGAAAGAATCCGTAATCAAGTCGGACAGGTTAAAAATATTCTATAAAAAAAATACGATACCGGATGGAGATGTCGCTGCCGGAGAGCAGTCTATCCAGAAAATTATTGCAGCCGGCAATGTGAGCATCCGGATTGACAACCGGCTGGCGGAAACCGAACAGGCGGAATATACCGCCGACACCAAGATTCTGGTTCTTTCCGGAAAAAATTCACGAATCACCAGTGAAAACAATTTGATCTCAGGTGAAAAGATCATCATGCACCGTAACGATGGACGAATCATTGTTGAAAGCGGACAGAATCAGGAAAGAGTTGAAGCGGTAATCAGCTCAGGCGGCAACGGTCTGAAGTAGACGTTGCGGTTTGGATTTCACCGGAAACAGACGTTTCCGCTGCCTTTCAGCGGTTTCCCCCTTTGGCCGGAGAAATCATAATTGCATTGATTATGCGGCCAATCTGGACTATAACGAAACAGGATGCAAAAAACATACAGGATAAAGCGGTTCGATGCAGATTTTAAAACTTAACTTTACAGAAGTAGTGGCTTTATGCCCGTTCTTACACTGAAAAATCTGGAAAAAACATATCACGGCAGGCGGGTTGTCGATTCGGTAAGCCTAGAAGTGAAAAGCAAAGATGTTGTCGGACTTTTGGGACCCAATGGAGCCGGCAAGACAACAACCTTTTACATGGCGGTTGGAATGATCAAGGCGGATGGCGGGAAGGTCTTGATCAATGACGAGGATATTACAGACTATCCAATGTACCTGAGAGCGCGGAAAGGGATTGGCTACCTTCCTCAAGAGGTTTCGATATTCAAGAAGCTGACCGTAAAAGAAAATGTCATGGCGATACTTGAACTCCTCCCCTTTTCAGAGTCCGAAAGGGAAAACCGGTCGAATTCCCTTCTGGAAGAGCTTGGTATACGCCACCTCTCGGATCATAAGGCAAGCTTTTTGTCCGGTGGAGAAAGACGCCGTCTCGAGATCACCCGGGTGCTGGCCACAGATCCCTCCTTTATTCTTCTGGATGAGCCCTTTGCCGGTATCGACCCCCTGGCCATTATTGATATCCAAAATATTATCAGACAGTTGACTGAACGAGATATTGGGATTCTGATTTCAGATCACAATGTAAGGGAAACCCTTGTCGTTTGCGACAACGCTTTTATCCTGAACAATGGCAAGGTCATCGAATCCGGAAATCCGGAAAAAATTGCAACAAGCAAAACTGCCAGAAAAATCTACCTTGGAGAGGAGTTTAAACTGTAACTGAGCATGGCACTTGAATTAAGACAACAACTTAAACTGACCCAACAGCTGATCATGACGCCTCAGCTGCAAATGGCGATCAAACTTCTCCAGCTCTCCCGGCTTGAGATGGTAGATATGATCAGTCAGGAGCTGGAAAGCAACCCCGCGCTGGAAGAATTTCAGGACCCGCCGGATGAAGATTCCATCAGCAAACAGGCTGAAGCGGAAATTGCCAGCGCAGACTCACGTGATATGCAGGAGGTCAAGATTGGTGAAAATATCCAGAGCGAGATCGATTGGAGCAACTATCTGGATGAATACAACTCACCGGGCAGGACCCATTATGAGATGGAAAGACGAGAGGCTCCCGCATATGAATCATTTATTTCCGCAAAAAAATCCCTGAATGATCACCTGCTCTGGCAGTTACTGATGACACTGCCTTCGGAAGCGGAAGAACGAATCGGCAGCCTGATCATTGGAAGCTTGAACCGTGATGGATATCTTGATATAACTGTTGATGAAATTGCCGAGATGAGCGGCCATCCGGCAGCGGACGTTGCGAAAGTCCTCTCCACACTCCAGACCTTTGACCCCATAGGCGTGTGTGCGAGAGACCTGAAAGAATGCCTTTTAATCCAGGCAAAGCACCTGGGACTCGACAACACGATCGTGATCGAAATTATCACAAACCATATCAAACACCTTGAAAATAAAAACTATAAAGCCATCTGCAAAGCGCTGAAAATTTCGATCAAAGAGGTGGTATCTGCCATCGACATCATTAAAATGCTGGAACCCAAACCCGGGCGGGAGTACTCCGATGATGAACCCCAGTATATCAGCCCGGATATCTATGTATATAAATATGAAGATGAATTCGTGATTATGCTGAACGATGATGGAATGCCCAAATTGCGTATCAACCCGTATTACAAAAAAGCGGTAAGCCGTGGTGAAAAAATCCAAGCTGCAACAAAGGATTACCTGCAGGATAAAATGCGGTCTGCAGCGTGGCTTATCCGAAGCATCCACCAGCGGCAGAAAACCATCTACCGGGTAATGGAAAGCATTTTGCAGTTTCAGAAAGATTTTTTTGAAAACGGGATTACCCGCTTGAAGCCCATGGTTCTCCGGGATGTCGCCCAGGACATTGGAATGCATGAATCCACCATCAGCCGGGTTACAACGAATAAGTATGCCTATACGCCCCAGGGCATTTTTGAACTCAAATACTTTTTCAACAGTTCAATAAACCGAGTTCACGGTGAGGCCATTGCCTCAACAAGCGTACAGGATAAAATAAAAAAAATCATAGAAAGTGAAGATACAAAAAAACCTTACAGCGATGACAAAATCGCGAAACTATTAAAGGAGGCAAATATCGATATTGCACGAAGAACCGTTGCCAAGTACCGTGAAATGTTAGGAGTACTCTCTTCCAATAAACGAAAACAATATTAGGGAGGTGCCATGCAGACATCTGTAACATTTAAAAACATTGACCCTTCTGATCACCTGAAATCTTTCGTACAGGACAAACTGGACAGATTCGACAAACTCCTCGACAACCCTGCCGAAGCGAATGTCGTGCTTTCTGTAGAAAAATTTCGCCATATTGCAGAAATCAATCTGGCCGGTGACAGACTGAACATTATTGGCAAAGAAGAAACAAACGACATGTATTCCTCCATTGATATGGTTCTGGATAAACTTGAAGCGCAACTGAAGAAAAACAAGCAGAAAATCAAAAAACGCCGGGCAACCTCGAGAAAAAAAAACAAGGGGTTCAAACCCGGAGAGATGGCATATCCGGAAGAAGAGATGCAGAGGCGGGTAATCGTCCGGAATATTGAATACAAACCAATGGATGTTGAAGAGGCCCTCATGCAGATGGACCTGATTGATGATCACTTTTTTGTTTTTACAAATGCAAGGACAGACCGGGTAAACGTACTCTATCGAAGATCAGACGGCGATTACGGACTCATTCAGCCCAGCAAGGTCTGAAATCCTGAAAATATAGTTAGGACAGTACATGAAAATTCTTGATGTTTTACACGAAGAAACAATTATTACCGATTTGTAATCAATGGATAAAAAAGGAGTCCTTGAAGAGCTTGTCGAGCCGGTCGCCCGGATCACCGGAATCAACCACGAAAAACTGGTTAAGATTCTTATGGAACGTGAAAGACTTGGAAGCACCGGCATAGACGGGGGTATCGGAATACCGCACGGGAAATTGAAGGAACTTGATTCTCTTATCCTGGGTTTCGGACTGAGCAAGGGCGGTGTTAATTTCGAGTCGATGGATGGTCGGCCGACGCACATTTTTTTCCTGTTGTTTACGCCGGAAAATTCAACGGGTCTCCATTTAAAGCTTCTGGCACGAATTTCCAGGCTTCTTAAAAACGATGATTTCAAAGAAAAATTGAGAGCCGCGTCTGCTGTGGCGGACGTTATATCCATTATCGGAGAGGATGATGAAGATTTTTGACCGACCTGTTATGCGGTCGCTTGACTGACATGTAACCTGTTCAACTGATTCAGCGGCAAGGAGGTGTGATGACAGCTCCTTGCCGCCCGGGTATTACGCGTTTACCCTCTTCCGGTCCTTTCAACGTGAACGATAAAAACATCACCATAATTTCCGGTCTATCAGGCTCCGGGAAAAGTGTTGCCATTGCCGCTTTCGAGGATTCCGGCTTTTATTGTGTCGATAATATGCCGGTTGCCCTGCTGCCAAAATTCCTGGAGCTTCCCCTGGATCATTCAACTGAAATTTCCGGATTTGCCTTTGGGATGGATCTCCGGGAAAAAGAATTCGCTATAAAATTTCCTAAAGTTTATAAAGAGTTGTCCGAAAACGGATATAAACTGGATATCCTCTTTCTGGAAGCGGATGAGAAAGTTCTGATCCGGCGCTACAGTCAAACCCGCAGGCATCACCCGCTCTCTTCTCACAAAACCATCATCGACGGAATTCGGGAGGAACAAAGGCAGCTTGCCGGTTTAAGGGAACATGCCGGAACCATTATTGATACCTCCAGCTTGAATATGCATGAACTTAAATCGATCATTTTCAGATATGCCAGGGAAAAAGTATTCACCGACATGATGCAGACGCATATCATGTCCTTTGGTTTTAAATATGGCATCCCTGCCGATGCAGACATGATTATCGATGTGCGTTTTTTGAAAAATCCATATTTTATCCCTGAGCTTAAGCCTTTTGACGGCGAAACCAAGGCTGTGGAAGATTTTGTTCTGAACACCGAAGAAGCGAAAACTTTTTTGAAAAAATACATGGATTTGCTTGACTATTTACTCCCATTATACGAAAAAGAGGGAAAAGCTTACTTGACCATCGCATTCGGTTGCACAGGCGGCAGACATCGCAGCGTTACGGTAGCACGAAAGATTTACGAACACCTTAACCTGCCGGGAAAACTGGTCGTTATCTCTCATCGTGACAAAGGTGAATGATCCTTGGCATACCGAACACACCCGAAAACATGAGATTGGACATGAAACGATAATCGAGCTGTCGACGTCTTTAAATAACCTTTAAAAAACAAGAGGTTTTATGGCGGGTATCGTAATTGCTACGCATTGCAAACTCGGAGAGGCACTGATCGATGCGGCTGAGTTCATCCTCGGCAAAAGACCCGAAGGTGTGGTGCCCATATCAATCGATCTGAATGATAAGCCGGAGAACCTTTTTGCCAAAATTTCCGATGCAATAAAAAAGGTCAACAAAAACAAAGGGGTTTTAATCCTGACCGACATGTTTGGCGGAACCCCGTCCAATTTAAGTTATTCGTTTCTGGATGAGGGTCGCATCGAGGTCCTTTCCGGAGTAAATCTTCCGGTATTGATCAAAGCGCTCAGAATGCGAGAGGAAATGAATTTAGAGGAGTTCGCAAAACCCCTGGAAGAGTTCGGCAAAAAAAGCATCTCCCTTGCCAGTGGAATACTGAAGGGCCAAAGTCGGAGTTGATCCTTGGAAACCTGGAGTATGGAATCCATGACTGCAGGTGATATCGATCAGATTCTCGCCATTGAACAGGATATTTTCCCGAAACCATGGAATCGAATCTCTTTTGAAAACGAACTGAACTGCGAGGGTTCCAATAATTTTATCGTAAAACATAAGGCCGGAGAGCAACGTTTACCTGTCATAGCCTATATTTCTTTTCGTCTGGTTATCGACGAAATGCATTTGCTCAAAATCGGCGTCGACCCGACGTATCAAAACCGGGGAATAGCAAGCAGGCTCCTTCAAAAAAGCATGCAGATGGCTGCTGAAAAAGGCGCCGCTGTTGTTTATCTTGAAGTCCGTTTATCCAATATCGGCGCGATCACGTTTTACCGGAAACTCGGTTTTAAAACGATCGGTAAAAGAGCCCGGTACTACCCGGAAACCGGAGAAGACGCCCTTGTTCTGATGAAGCGTATCCGGTTGGCAGACAATACTTCAGAAGTCATCTGAACAGCATTAAAACTGAAATTCATAGCAACCAGACCGTTCTTTCTGATGGACACAATTTATAATTAAATCATTCTCTTGAATCAACAAAGTGGAGGTGTAACATGAGCATAAAACTGGCTATCAATGGATTTGGAAGAATTGGCAGGGTGGTTCTCCGGGCCGCACTCTTGAATCCGGATATTGAAGTTGTCGCGATCAACGATCTCACAGACCCTGAAACACTGGCACATCTCTTAACCTATGATTCCGTGCACGGAAAGCTTGAAAATAATATCAGCGTGAAAGAAAATGCCATTGTCATCGACGGAAAACCCATAGCCGTCACCTCCATCAAGGATCCCGCAAGTCTCCGATGGAGCGAGTTTGATGTGGATATTGCCGCGGAATGCACCGGTCTTTTCCGGGACCGTGATTCCGCATCCAAACATCTGAGTGCCGGGGCACGCAAAGTGATTATTTCCGCTCCGGCCTCCAATCCGGATATTACGATTGTCATGGGTGTAAACTCAACACAGTATGACCCCCGGCAGCATAATATCATCTCAAACGCTTCCTGCACAACCAACTGCCTCGCACCCATTGCCAAGGTGATGCTCGAAAATTTTGGAATCAAATGCGGCCTCATGACCACGATTCATTCCTATACAGGAGATCAGCGCCTGCTTGATTTTCCGCATAAGGATCTACGAAGAGCGCGAGCCGCGGCGCTATCCATGATCCCGACCACAACAGGCGCGGCAAAAGCGGTAGCGCTTGTTCTCCCGGAACTCGACGGCAAACTGAACGGACTGGCCATCCGGGTTCCGACCCCGAATGTTTCGATTGTGGATCTGGTTGTCACGATTGAAAAATCAGGAGTGACCGTAACCGATGTGAACGACGCCTTGAAAGAAGCTGCGGAAAAATCTCTTTCGGGGATTCTGGGTTTCAGTGACAAACCGCTGGTTTCAACCGATTTCAATGGTGTGCCGCTGTCGTCGATTGTGGACGGTCCAACAACCTATGTAGTTGATAACATGGTAAAAATTCTATCATGGTATGACAATGAAACAGGCTATTCGAGCCGGATGATTGATCTGGCCATCATGATTGGATCGCAGTTGTAAAGGAGAAATTCGATGGAAAACAGAAGACCCATGATTGCCGGAAACTGGAAACTGTTCAAAACCTGCACGGAAGCAGTTGAAGCCGCCGGAAAGCTTGCAGCGCTTACATCGGATGTAACCGGAACCGATATCATGATTGCGCCTGCCTATACCTCGCTCATACTGGTGTCTGAAAAGCTTAAAGGAAGCAATATCAACGTGGGCGCCCAGAATGTGTTCTGGGAGAGGCAGGGAGCCTATACCGGTGAAGTTTCGGCTGAAATGATCGTATCCGCCGGATGCAGCCATGTGATCATCGGCCACTCCGAGCGGCGTCAGTATTTTGGAGAAACCGACGAGTCCGTGAACAAAAAAATCAATGCCGCAATAAAGGCAAAACTTGTACCGGTCCTGTGCATCGGTGAAACCGAATCCCAACGGGATAAGGATCAAACGTTTTCTGTTCTTGACAAACAGGTCAAAATGGGGTTAGAAGGATTTCTTTCACGGGATCTCAAGTCTCTGATTATTGCATATGAACCTGTCTGGGCTATCGGGACCGGCAAAACAGCGACAAGCGGTCAGGCACAGGAGGTTCATCATTTTTTAAGATCTCTGCTGAAGAAGAATTTTGATGACAAACTTGCCGGTTCCACCAGGATATTGTACGGGGGAAGCGTCAAACCGGACAATATTGCTGAACTGATGTCCATGCCGGATATCGACGGAGCACTGGTGGGAGGCGCAAGCCTCGATCCGGAAACATTCAGCAGGATCGTTCACTTTTAGCAGAAAGGCTTTTTTGATAATTTTATGACTATACTCATTATCGCACTGCATATCTTTGTATGCATCGCTCTGATCATGATCGTACTGCTTCAGACAGGTAAAGGAGCTGATATGGGCGCCGCCTTTGGCGGTGGAGGCAGCCAGACCCTTTTCGGCACCACCGGGGCAAGCACATTTTTAAGCAAAGCCACAACAGTTGCTGCAGTCGTTTTTATGGTAACCTGCTTTTTACTGGCGTATATGTCATCCAACAGGCAGGCAGCATCCATTATGGAAAATGAAAAACCGGCAATTGAGAAGACAGTACCCGGTCAGCAGGCTGCTTCTGAAACACCGGTTGCACCTGCCCCAAACGGGGATAAACCGGAAAAGGCAAATTAAAAATTTGCTGTTTCATATGCCGAAGTGGTGGAATTGGTAGACACGCTATCTTGAGGGGGTAGTGGCAACAGCCGCGCGGGTTCAAATCCCGCCTTCGGCACCATCCATAAAATAAAAGGTTTGTAGAGGTTACACTCTGCAAACCTTTTTTATTTTTATATTTAAACTATATAGACCTTGTAAAATCTTATCTATAATGAATTTAAAAGAACATGTAAAAAAGTTTTCTTGATTATTTTTCGCCCTGGTCAATAAAATGGTCAACATTTTCCAAAAACGACTCTAATCTGTCAACAGCTTCCCTGGTATCATCCCCATCAATGGTATTGTATCGGTCAAACATTTCTCTTGTGCTGTGACCTGTGATTGACATGATAACTGATTCCTGTACTCCGGCTTTACGCATATTGGTATTAAAGGTGTGTCTCAAATCATGAAATATGAATCCATCTTTCACAAATCGACCATATTTAATTCCGGCTTTTTTACATGCACTTTTCAAGGCACCCCGGATATATCCT
>CAZOEW010000020.1:0-5370 GCA_964578935.1 uncultured Desulfobacterales bacterium
TCTTCGCCCTTACTGTTCCTGGCGCCTGGAGTCTTTGAGATGGTATGACCACTGGTTAAAAGGCATGGATACAGGACTGGAGAAGGATGCACCGATCAATATCTGGATAATGGGCAGAAATAAATGGCGGCCGGAACAGACGTGGCCAATTGAACGTACAAAATATGCAGATTTATTCCTTCGCCCCTTAGAAAAATCATATAATGTTGGCCAATTATCGTTATCCATGCCTGAGTCAGAAGAAAAAAATCTGTCATACATTTCCTGGCTATTTTCTCCTGCGCACCTGGGGCGAGCGCAACTTGTTTACAGAAGCCCTGCTCTATGTTCCGAAGCGGAAATAACCGGGCATATTGTGCTCACGCTTTATGCATCATGCAGCGCGCGCGATACCAACTTCTATATTAAATTTTGTGACGAAGATGAGGATGGCAGATACAAAGTCTTATCCAGAGGTTGGCTTAAGGCTTCACATCGGAAAGTTGACAGCCGGCGGTCCCTTTCATATCGGCCTTTTCATCCTCATCAACATAAAGAAAATTTGAAAAAGAACAAAACCTATGAATTTCAGATTGAAATCTGGCCGGTTGCAAACCTTTTTTTAACGGGGCACCGCATCCGGCTTGAAATTGCATGCACTGAATCAATTTATTATGATTTTCCGTATGTACATTTCCCCGCACCAACATTTGGAAGAGTCAACATATGTAGTTCCCCGCAATATATGTCAAAGATCACCATTCCGCTGGTAGACTCCCATTTGGATTTTGGAAGCAATGAATCAAGCATCTTTTTTGAAGATAACCCGTCAAACTATTTCATCACCAAAGGAAAAAATAGACAATTCAGAGGTACACATGAATTTTATATCAAATGATGAAGAGGCAATGCGTTCTTACTTGCCGAAATTTCCCCCCTCCCCCACCCTGGCTGATCTCAAGAGACTTCTGCTGATCTCTTCCGATAATGCAGCGGCTTTTTTCTGTGCCTCGGCTTTCTGTTCAGGCGTCATTTTAGGCCCGACCAATGATAACTGCTGCTTTGCATCATCAATGCCTTTTGCGGATGCCAGGCTCAACCAGGCATACCCTTCAATGTAATCCCGGGGCACCCCTTCTCCCTCGGAATACATCACGCCCAAGCCGAACTGAGCAACCGGGTGTCCCTTTTCAGCGGCTTTCTTATACCACTTGAGTGCTTCCGCATTGTTTTGCGGAATGCCTTTTCCGATGTAATACACACTGCCCAGTTCACACTGAGCATTGATATCTCCCTGTTCAGCATGCTTTTTAAGCTGTTCGAAATCATTACCTTCCGAAGAAAAAACAATACTGCTGAAACCAAAAAACAATACGAAAACCAATAAAAGTCTTTTAATCATATCAACACCTCGGGGTTATTTTTTCAACATGTGTACCGACGAGATGGGGTTTTTTCCCATATCGTTCAATCCCGGCAGCGTATTTTACGTGAAAACGCCGGATATTGCCAGTTATTTTTCGATATGTCCCGCTACATCTCTATCGTTCTGTTAGGTTTCATCGAAAATTGAAACGCGTTCGCCGCCTTGACCTCGAACATTCAAAATTCCAGGTTATTTACGCGAACTGTCTCTAAAACCCAATTCACCGGGCCCGACAGGCAAAAACAGTACTCATGGGAAAAGGTCCTGTTTTACCCGGTCCGATGGTTCCCGAAAGGTTGCGTTAACCAACCCCTTCTTGACACGGTTTCATCTCTTCTCTATTGTACTTGAAATGTCCGGGAGAAAGGCTGTCTCAAAAATGCCCTGTCGCCCGATTTCATTGACAGCGTCGAAGGAAACTTCCTTGAACTTGAACCATATTCCTGTTTTCAAGATGGCCTCTTATCAACCTCGACAGCCAGCAGGGTGCTGACATGAAAAACAAATTACTGCAAAATGTTGCGGCTTTTTCTTTGCTGTTGAGTATGATTCTTTTTCCTGCATCCGGTTATGGATGGCATAACAAGACGCATCTATCCATCGCTAAAGCCGCAGGATACCAAGACTGGTTCAATGCGGCAGGTGCCGACATGGTGAAGATCAAAGCGAATTGCGGCAATGGCAACATCGAGCAGCCGAACCATTATTCCAATAATCCAAAAGGAAAAAATATCGATGCGAAAATGGTTTTAAACCAGGCTGAAAGATACAACGACCCTCTTGATAAAAAAGGTCATCTGTACGGCGCGATTATCGCTTCGCTGCGGGAATATCAAAAAGTAAGTCTCACCGGGAAATACGGGGAGTATCACCTGTCCTTCTGCGCTCACTATGTCGGTGATCTTTCAATGCCCTTCCACAATACGGAATATGAGGGATTTGCAAAAAAAAACCACACAAATGTCGATGCGCTCGTTGAAAATGAAGTCTGGGACAATAGCAGCAGAATTCGAATCTATCCAATCACAATTACTGCCGAGAAAGAGCTGGCTTTGGAAATTGCACGAATCGCGAATATTTCTAAAAAACTCGGCTATAAACTCGTAGAAGAAAAACGACTGCCGACCAAAAAAGAAACCTATGAACAGTTAAGTCACAGCGCCTCCTTATTCAAGGCAATATTGAATTATGTGAACCTGCAACATTGAAATCCGTCTTTTTACGCTTTTTAAAAACTATTCACAGAATACAACCACCGCCGTTACATTATCTTTTCCTCCATACTTTAACGCGACATCAACCAGCTTCTCGCAGGCTGCCTGCGGAGAAGGGCCTTTGAGGAGTATCTTTTTTATTTCATCGTCAGACACCATATCATGCAGGCCGTCACTGCAAAGCAGGAAAATATCTTTTTTCTGAAGCTTCTCCATACACGTGTAAATGTCACCAGAACCCAGCTTCCTGCCGACCGCGTGGGTCAGAATGTGCCTTAGAGGATGGTACGCCGCCTCTTCCAGGCTCAGCTGCCCCATATCAACCAGCTCCTGGACCTGCGTATGATCGGTTGTCAGCTGTTTAAGCTCATTGCCGCGCAACCGGTAAATACGAGTGTCGCCGACATGTGCAATCAGGGAATTCTCCCGATGCAGCACAAGCACGGAAAGCGTTGTGCCCATGCCGGCATACGCTCTGTTTTCAAACGCAAAATCAGAGATTTGTTTACCGGCGGCATGGATCACCTCTTCAAGCTCCACCAATCGATTCTCCGGTAAAAGATGATGTTCGATACCGGCCGCTCTGGAAACCGCAAGCAGGGCATCACACGCCATCCTGCTTGCGGTTTCACCGGCCAGATGACCGCCCATCCCGTCGGCAACGGCAAACAATCTGCCCAGACAGTCAATGGGATATTCATTGACCTTATCGTCCAGTATCAGGTATCGGTCCTCATTGTTCTTACGCTTGAGACCGATGTCGGTTTTTCCGGCTGAAGATATCTTGAAGATCTCATTCATAATCAATTCCCTTGCTGTATTCACCGTAATGTTCCATCCCGCAGATTTCAACCCGGCATCACACCATGCCGCATAACCGGAGCAGGCCTGGCTGACCGGCGGTTGAGAGCCAGCTCAAGCGCGCGTATGAGCCGCGGGCGCGTTTCCCGCGGATCGATCACATCATCGACATTGAAAATCCCGGCCGCTGGATATGGCCCCGCGTATGCCGAATAGACCTTCAGGAGCTGTTTGTAAAGCGCATCCGGATCTTCAGCGGCAGCCAGTTCTTCCTGATGAGCAATGAACACCGCGCTGTCCGCCGGAAGAGAGGAAAAATCGACCGTCGGCCACGCAAGGGTGAGGGTCTGCCCCATCATATAACCGCTCATGGCGCATCCGCCGAAACCAAAGGCCTTTCGGATCACAACCGTAAAAATCGGGACATCCGCCCATGCAAGAGCGTAAGCCACGGGAAGCCCGAACTTGAGTGAGCCTTCCTTCTCCGCTTCCGGACCGGTCATTACACCGGGGGTGTCGACCAGAAAAATCAAGGGGATGTGATAGGCCGAACATAGATCGATGAACTTTCTCTCCTTTTGAGCTGCCTTTGCGGTAATTGCACCGGCATTGACTGTCGGCTGATTGGCGACAATGCCGACAGGGTGTCCGTTCATGCGGCACAGGCCCACAATCATCATGGGTGCAAATTCCGGCTGAATTTCAAAAAAACTCCCCTTATCCACAATACACTGGATGATGCGTTTCATATCATAAGGGCTTCGGAATTTATCCGGCAGGATCTCAATCAGCTCTTCTTCTTTTCGGTCAGGATCGTCATCCGGCTCATGATACGGGGGATATTCGAACGCGTTTGCCGGAAGATAGGAGAGGTATCTCCTGGCCAACCGCATGGCATCCTCATCGCTTTCAGCCGGATTGTCGGCCAATCCGGTTATGGTGCAGTGTATCTCAGACCCTCCCAGCTCCTTTTTTTCGATGGTAAGGCCAAGCGAGGCCTTTACCACCGGAGGGCCCCCTGCGGCGAGCATCCCGGTATCCCGGACCATGATTAAAAACTCCAGCATGCTCGCTTCCAGAGACGATTCACCTGCACAGGCCCCCATGACCACCCCGACCTGCGGTGCGATCCCGGTCATTTTGGCCATCTTGATATACTGGCCCGCCATGGGAAGTCCTTCCGGCATCTGCCCCAGCATCTGGGCTCTTGCGCCGCCTCCGTCGAAAAGGTAGACAAGCGGCACACGCTCTCTGGTGGCGATATCGATCATGCGGAACCGTTTGAGCATGTTCACCCCGCCCACTGAGCCGCCGTGAATTGTAAAATCCTCGGCAATGACTCCGGTATTGCGCCCGTCAATTTTTCCGAATCCGGTAACAATTCCGTCAGCAGGCGTAACCTTGTCACCGGGTTTGTGAAAGGCATGACTGGCAAGCATCCCGTATTCCTGAAATGAGCCGGCATCCATCAGAAACGCAACCCGCTCTCTGACAGTCATTTTACCCCGATCATGCTGCCGCTTTATTCTTTTTTCTCCGCCCATTTCAAGGGCTTCCGCTCTTCTTCTTTTCAGATCTTCAATCGCGTCTCTTATCTTATCCATTGTACACAATACCCCGCTGTTCGAAACTCTCCATCTCACCGGTTATAAAGTTAATCCATACAACAAATAGATCCTTAAAACAATCAATGCGTATTCCGATCATATCGACCTGTCCGGCAACGCCAATTTAAAGAGGTTCTTGAACGCGGTTTAATCGGAATATGTTTTTGACAATCTATAACCATACACTTTCACACCATCTTCAACGCTTTTTTCATACTGTTGGAAAGGAGGTATTTTTAAATCTTGTCAGCGTCATGCAAACTCTGTATGATCGGTATACTTTTTATATGGAATACGACATGTTATTCGTCAATGAACAAATGATTATGCCTTTGGTTGCGAT
>CAZOEW010000020.1:5470-29546 GCA_964578935.1 uncultured Desulfobacterales bacterium
GGGAGGGAAGAAATAATGAAAAGAGAGGATATCATCATCAACATTGTTTTGACGCACTACCCCCCTGTCCAGGGGATTTACCTGTTTGGGTCTTATGGCGCGGGGAATCCATGGCCTGACAGCGATATTGATATTGCCCTGCTATTGCCGCATGAACTGGCGAAAAAAGAAAAAAACCTGATTTTAAGCCAGTGCCGCTTTGATCTTGAAGATGCATTGCATCAAACGGTTGACCTGCTCAACGCCCGAAAGGTGTCAACCGTATTCCAAAAGGAAATCATTTCAGGCACGCTGATTTACTGTGCGGATCAATATGCGGTGGATGAATTTGAGATGCTGACCATTTCATTTTATCAAAAATTAAACTTGGAGCGCGCCGGAATTCTTGAATCCTTTCAAAAAACCGGGAGGGCTTACACGGTATGAATGATATTGTCATCAATAAAATTCAAAGCATTCAGAGATGCGTGGAACGGGCGCGGGAAGAATATCAGTCCGATCCTGACGGATTTGACGTTAATTACTCCAGGCAGGATGCAGCCGTTCTCAATGTGCTGCGCGCTTGTGAGCAGGCCATTGATCTTGCCAACCATCTCATTAAAACTCACAAAATGGGCATTCCAACATCCAGCGCGGAAAGCTTCGACTTGCTGCGGCAAAAGGTTGTCATCGATACGGTCCTGTCTGAAAAACTCAAGAAAATGATAAATTTTCGTAACACAATCATTCATCAATATCAGAAAATGGATGTGGCAATTGTTAAATCAGTCATCATTTCAGAGC
Source organism: uncultured Desulfobacterales bacterium (assembly GCA_964578935.1). Taxonomy (GTDB): domain Bacteria; phylum Desulfobacterota; class Desulfobacteria; order Desulfobacterales; family SURF-7; genus JAQYVL01. Next base: position 6,254 of record CAZOEW010000020.1, read on the forward strand.
TTGACGATTTAATTCAATTCGGCGACCGCATCATGGAGTTTTTCAATGGCCCTGCATCCTGATTTCCCTGAATCCCCTTACGCCATTCTTGACCCGGATATCCGATGGTTCCCGGCAGATGAAGCGCTTCGAGAAACCAGCATGGAAAAACTGATGCCCCCGCTGGTTCCGAAACTGCGGAAAAACATCCGGGAATGGAGGACTGCCGGCTATCCCGGCGCTTCTGATACCAGCCGAAGCCTTCTCAACTGGTGGTTTCATGTCCCGCACCTGGTGCATAGACTTGACGGCACGATGTCGGAATTCCGAATGTCATATGCCCGACGCTCTTGATACGCAAGCGACTTGGACATCATATAGGAACCGTCTAAAACGAGTGATTTTATCCCTCAACAACCTCATTGACCAGCTTTACCGCGCAGACTTTATATTCAGGAATCTTGGATACCGGGTCAAGGGCCGCATTTGTCAGCCTGTTGGCGGCCGCTTCCGCAAAATGGAACGGGATGAATACAGAGCCTTCAACCGCTTTTTCCGAAATCATAACCCGCGCTTTTATCTCCCCGCGTCTGGAAACAATCCGGATCATCCGGTCATTTTCCAGCCCGAATTTTTGAGCATCAGCGTTTGAGATCTCGACAAAACATCCGGGAGCGCGATCATTGAGCCCTTCCGTCTTTCTTGTCATGGTTCCGGTGTGATACTGATAAATCACTCTTCCGGTTGTCAGAAAAAGAGGATACTCCTCATCAATCATCTCAGCCGGAGGAATGTACCGGATGGCATGAAAAACCCCTTTACCGTGTGTGAATTCCTGGGTATGAAGAATCGGCGTGCCGGGATGCTCTCTTGACGGACAGGGCCAATGAATCCCCACATCTTCAATTCGATCATAGGAAATGCCGCCATAAGAGGGTGTGACCATTGAAACCTCTTCCATGATCTCCTGCGCGCTCTGGTAGGGCATGTTATATCCCATGCGGGCCGAGATATCACAAATGATACCCCAGTCGCTCCTTGCCTGCCCCGGAGGCTCCACGGCCTTTCGAACTCGCTGGACACGTCTTTCCGTATTGGAAAAGGTTCCTTCTTTCTCTGCAAAACAGGAGGAAGGGAGAACCACATCGGCCAGTTTCGCGGTTTCGGTTAAAAAGATATCCTGAACCACCAGAAAATCAAGATTGGAAAAACTCTTTTCCGCATGATTCAGATCCGGATCGGAAACAAGAGGGTTTTCACCGATAATATACAGGGCTTTTATTTTGCCTTCATGAGCAAGAGGAACCATTTCCGTTACCGTTAATCCGGGCTTTTGCGGTAAATCGGAAACATTCCATGCTTCCGCCATCTTTTTTGAAACCGCAGGGTCATCTACTTTCTGATAACCGCTATACACATTGGGCAGCCCTCCCATGTCGCACGCGCCCTGAACATTATTCTGGCCTCTCAGGGGGTTTACCCCGCCACCCGCAATTCCAAGATTTCCGCACAGCATGGCAAGGTTTGCAAGAGATTTGACATTGTCCGTCCCGGTTGTGTGCTGTGTAATCCCCATGCAGTACAGAATGCCGGCCGCCTTTGCTTTCGCGTAGATCCGCGCGGTTTCGATCATTTCCTCTGCCGGGATTCCGGTGACTGCCTCCACATAATCAGGAGTATACTCTTCCAGGCATTTTTTCAGCGCATCAAACTCCCTTGTACGATTTTCGACAAATTGTCGATCGTATAACTCTTCTTTAATGATCACATGCATCAGCCCGTTTATCCATGCCACATCGGTCCCCAGGTTTGGTCTGAGCCATTTTCTGGCAAAGGTTGCCATTTTAATCCGCCGCGGATCGACAACAATCAGATCCGTGTTCTTAAACCGGACGGCTCTTTTAACAAAAGCGGACAACACCGGATGATTTTCCGAGGTGTTGGATCCGGTAATGAGAATAACGTCCGCGGCTTCAATATCCCCGATGGTATTGGTCATCGCGCCACTTCCAAAGGCTGCGGCCAGACCGGCCACAGTTGAAGAATGTCAGAGCCGGGCGCAGTGATCAATGTTGTTTGTTTTCAGCACGGCGCGGGCAAATTTATTGGCAATGTAATTTTCCTCATTGGTGATTCTGGCCGAAGTCAAAACCCCGATGCTGTCCGGACCATGCTCTTCTTTGATGGCTGTCAGCTTTTTCGCAACCAGGTCCAGGGCTTCATCCCATTCCGCCTCTCTGAAACCATCGCCCTCTTTGATCAATGGTTTTTTCAGACGCTCTTCAGAATGAACAAAATCAAACCCGAATCGTCCTTTTACACACAAACTTCCATTGTTGGGCAAAGAATCAACTCCGGTAACCTTATAAATTCGATTGTCCTTGACATGCAGGTGCATCTGGCATCCAACACCGCAGTAGCTGCACGTTGTTCTGACCTTTCGCGCTTCCCAGGGGCGCATTTTGAAACGGGGTTCCTTTTCCATCAGGGCGGCTACGGGACAGACCTGGATACACTCTCCGCAAAACACGCAATCCGAGTCCCGAAGCGGCCTGTCACCTGAGGCAATGATCTTTGCCTTCGCCCCCCTGAACCCAAAATCGATTGCTTCATTTACCTGCACTTCGTTGCAGGCCTGTACACACCTGCCGCACAGGATGCATCTTGAAAAATCACGGATGATGAATGGATTGACATCTTCAACCGGAAATATTTCTTCATCCCTCGCGAACCGTTCCCCGGTTACCTGATAGCGATATGCCAGATTTTGAAGTTCGCAGCTTCCCCACGCCGGGCATAATTCCGCGTTTCCGTCATCCTGGTGAACCTTCAGCTGAAAGTCAGTCCAGTCTTTGCCATCTGAACCACGGGCGGCACAATTATGATTGCCGCTGGAAAGCAAAAGCTGAATCGACATTTTGCGGGATTTGACGACCTCAGGAGACTCCGTTTTCACAATCATGTTGTTTGTCGCCGGCGTTGAACAGGACGTCACCAGGCTTCTTGCACCCTCGACCTCGACAACACATATCCTGCAGGCGCCGGTCGGGGTCGCTCCCTTCAGATGACATAATGTCGGTATGTCAATGTTGTTTCGTCTTGCCACATCAAGAATCATTTCATTCGGTTCAAATGAAAAGACATTACCATTAATCGTAATTTTATTTTTTGGTTCCAACTCTGATTCTCCATTAAAATTGAAAGCGTTATCACCATTTGCTCAGAATATCATGGCCCATCTGTTTTGCCAGTTCGTCCTGAAAGCGGTGAAAATGGCTGCTTAAAACGCTTACCAGATAAAACATGACACCATATCCAATTTCCGGATCCTCTTCAAAAAGCTTTATCAATTTTTCTTTCTCCATACCCACGACCTTGCATTGCCGGCTTTCACAATACCCCGACAAGCGGTATGTGTATGGAGGGACAAAACTGGACCAGCCGAATACCTGTGGTTCCGAAATAAATGAAACTTTGTCTTTCTCACTGATCAGCCCTTCCTGTTTATCGAACCGAAGGCCAACCTGCCCTTCCTGCACAATCCAGAGATGTTTGGAATCTTCACCTTCAGCAAAAAGCCGATCTCCTCGTTGAAACTCAAAGATGCTGCCGCACTCCTGCAGTGCTGAAAGCTGATTGTCATTGAAATTTTTGAAAACTTCGACTTTTTCCAAAAAATCGAGACTTACCATGAACACCTCCTTTTATAATCAACGCTGAAGGAACAATCGCAAAAAATCTTCTTCCGCCCGCTATCCACGTGATGCTTCAACTTGTATTTCCATAGGGCCGATTGAATACTTTCAAAATATCGCTGCATGGCAGATTACTTCAGCCCCGTGAAAGGGCAAACTCCGTCTGGACTTCTCCTTTAAGGATATGCCTTTTGAAAATCTGCCGCATCTTGTTTGAATCAATTTCTTTGTAAACCACCGGTTTTTCGTCTTTCACTTCCACGGTAACATTCGGTTCACTGCTGCACATACCGAGACATCCAGAAGCTACGACCCGGATATCCTCTCTTCCGGCCGCACTCATCTCCTCCATGAGAGAATTCATCACTTCCCGCGCTCCCGCGGCAATTCCGCATGTCCCCATGTGAACCGTAATTTTCACGGTTGCCCCCCCATACCGCAGGGAGGTATCTTTTGAAGTCTTTTCCTTGATCTTTTTCAGATCTTCAATTGTAAGTTTTGCCATTTTGCTCTCCGTCTGCTGAAAGGAAAGGCCGCCCTATGACAGCTCGTCAAGTTTCTCTCTGATAAACCTGGACAAATTCAATACAATTTCAGGATCTTCGAGTGAAATATCCGAGTCCCTTAATTCTCGGGTGTCCAGGCTGAATTCTTCACCGTCAATGATATGGGTGTAAACAAAATCAATCCCCGGATTTCCGGCAATCAAAACCATCATGGATCCTGCCATGTCTCCTGTGGGTGCCCGGTCAATATGATCATGTTCAAAAAAAGCCTCGACTGTCGTTCCTTTCCCGAGTTCGGAGGTGACATGAAACGTTCCGTTGCATCTTAAAGCAGCTTCTTTTAAAAATGCAAGTCCAAGACCAACGCGCCTGGTCTTTCTTGTTGTAACAAACGGATCCGTTGCTTTTCCCAGAAAGTCATCCGACATTCCTTTTCCATTATCGGAAATTTTTATCCCATAACGATTTTTAATCCGGTCTTCTTCGATCCGGATATGGATGCAATCGGCTCCGGCGGTTATTCCATTTTCAGCAATATCCATGATATGCATGGAAATTTCACGCAATCAAACCTCCATATACCTTCCCTGACTTCCTTTAAGCGCCATTCGAATCTCTGAAACAGTTGGCTCAAAGAGCATAAAAACAGTTCGAACCTTTCCAATATCATCAATAAAATGCGCATCCGATGATGTGATAAAAGGCAATTTCTCCGCCCCCGGATACTTTTTATCATCATATTCCGGTTTTGCAAAGGACGAAACCTCGACTCCGTCCAGCGGAATGTCCGGAGGTATGAATCCAAGCTGGCTGATGATACTGAAAGCCTGCCTGTCAATGTGAGAAGCGAAACCAAGACCGCCAAGAAAATGAATATGATTCACAATCTCATGGAGCCCGAGATCCGTCGCTCCGATCAAAAGCCGGTCATTCTCTCCCTCGACTTCATTATTTTCATCCGCAATCACTTGATATCCAAAGACATCTGGTGAATTTTGTCCGGGAAGGTGCTCATAGATGTATTCCTGCATGTCTGTGGCCTGGGACAACTCATCGAATATCGCGATCACATGCACCTCTTCTTTTGAACACACTTCCATGCCGGGTAAAACAGACACACCCTTTTCCGCACCCGCTTTCATCACCGCGCCGGCATTTTCTGCTGAATTATGATCACATACGGCGATCATATCAAGATCCATCTCCCGACTCTTCGTGATGATCCCCGACGGGCTCATTTCCCAGTCACCGCAGGGTGAAAGACAGGTGTGAATATGCAGATCCGCCTTGAACGCTCTGAGCGTTTGATTTTCGATGGAAGACACCATCTTTTCAGCCCTTGTTGTCCTTCTTGCCTCCCACTCCCAGATTGTAAATCTTTCCTGCCAGCTCGTACGCGGAATTCGGCCAGGTTAAGAGAGGGATTCCCTCCTGATCTGCTTTTTCCGTTGTCTCTTTATCAGGACTAAATCCACCGGAAATGACAATTGCGGCCATCTCTCGAAGCATTGCGACTGCCACAATATTCTGATGACCCTGGATCGTCAGCCATATACACCCGGATGGAGCGTTACCCATAACATCACTGAGCAAATCCCCGCAATAGCCATTTTCAACCTGCCGGTTCAATCCATTTCTGCCGGCAACAACATCAAGGCCCAAAATTTTTGACAGCTCTTCAACAGTCACTTTTTCACCTTACCTTTTCTTTTTTTCTTCTTTTCATCACCTGCTTTGTTCCTGGCCTGGATAACAATGCATTGGCTGAGTTTCGCATCCCCCCGCACAATATCCTCGGCAAACGTTCTGCAGTCCGGCGAACCGCAGGCAGCACAGTTCTTTCCCCTGATCTTTTCGAAAATCAGGTCAATCTCATGCAATGATTCGATTGATAATGGTTTCTTCCGTAATGTGTTCAGTATTTGGTCTTCAACCGGTCCGGTTTTTGGGAAAAACCATCCATCATCGTAAAGCTTCCGTATCTTATACCGGGGAAGACGCCTTCCCATTCCGAACATTTTCACCCTGCGATAGATACCGCTTTTGGCCAGATACTTATCGATGACCGTCAGCGGCCCGCCCAGGCAGCCTTCCGGGCAGGCTCTGAATTCGATATATTCCATATTCCGAAACATGCCCAGTTCAATTTTTTCAAGATAATCGATGGTTTCTTTTATTCCGGAAACAGCCATTGACTTGTCGATTTGCATTCCGGAAATTTCACCGCCGCTCATTCCCCACTTCAAAGACCTTCCACTCGTGAAAGAATCAAACCGATCCCTCGAAAAGGACAGGATATCGGCTTTTTTAACCTCTTCAATTTTATGAAAAAGCTCCGAATATACGCTGTTAATCCCGAAAGCCATGTCGATATTTAACCGCTCGTGTTTCGACAGTGAGCGCTCGAGCACCGCCTTGGACGGGCACGGGGTGATGTGATGCAGTACGATATCTTCCTTTTTGATTCCAAACTGTCTGCTGATTTTATTTTTGATATCGGAAATAAGCAGGACAAGCGGTCTTTTAATCGGAATAATATGTTTCAAAAGTCCGGGGAACCGGATGGCGATAAGGCTCACAACCACAGAACATACCGGAGACAACAGAGGCCACGGTGTTTTCCTGTTCTTCCGGTTCTCCTGTATGAAGGTTACAGTCGCGAACTGAAACATCTCGAGATAATCTGAAAGCTCAATGATATGGGCATAGCCCATCATTTTGAGGCCGGCCAGAATGTCACTTGGCATTTCTCCCGGAAATTGTGAAAAAAGAACCGGTGATACAACAACCGCCGAAAATTTATTCTTATCAAGAGGCTCCAGTTCAGGCTGATCCGTGCTGATGGCTCCGGCAGGACAAACCCTCAGGCACTCTCCGCATCCAATACACTGGTCCAGCAGACGGACGGATCTTTCATCCCGGATGCGTATGGCCCGCGTGGGACAGACTTTCATGCACTCCGCGCAGCCGATACAAAGAGCTTTATTGAAAATGACGTAAGATGAGGGTGTCTTTTTGCTCACAGAGCTATTCTTTGCCATGGGTTAAAGAAAAAATCATCCTGACTCTAGTTCCCTGCCCTACTGCCGAATCTATCGTAAACTCGTCAGCGTTTTTTTCCATATTGGGCAATCCCATTCCCGCACCGAATCCCATCTCCCGGTACTTATCGGTTGCCGTTGAGTACCCTTTTTTCATCGCCAGTTCAATATCCGCAATTCCCTTACCATTATCTGAGATATCCAGTATGATATTGGTTTGATTAATCTCCAGATTCATTTTCCCGTCTCCGCCGTGCATCACGACATTCATCTCTCCTTCATAACCGCAGATTGCGACCCTGCGGATGATTGAAGGATCAACATCAAGCGATTTCAAAACATTTTTTACCTTGATTGAAGCTTCTCCGGCACGGATAAAATCATTCTTGTTGATATGATATTCTTTTTTCAGTTCCGCCATAAATCTCAATCCGGTCTGTCAACTTTTATATCAGGGATGCGGGCTTTCATTATGGTAGTCAATACTCCGAACCATGCCTGTCCTCTCTCGTTCAAACCATGAGAAAAAAAATCCGTACTCCTTATTAACAGGCGTTCTCGAATGAACGCCTGTGTTCCTTTCGCACCAAATCATCGTTTTCCGTCAAGGCCACTTAATCCTTTAGCATACAACCTGCCACAGGATACGAACATGGAATAAGGCGTCGACATCAGCGGAATCTCATTTTTCCGGGCCTCGTCTATAACCTCCTGTGGAGGTGTTTTCCCGCGGACAAAGACAATCGCTCCAACTCCTGCGATGATCGCTGTCCGTATCGTCTGAACGGTTGTCAAACCGGTCAAAAGCACACACTTTTCCGATAATGCCGCCAGTATGTCGCTCATGAGATCACTGGCACCGCCTTTTTTTAAGCTTTTCTCCAGTTGATCTTCGCCGGTGTGAAGATTGCCGTCAAGCAATTCAATAATTTCTTTTAATTTCATGAATTTTAATCCATCCGAATAATTGGCCGATAATCATAGAATCATTTATATCGCTGCGAGAAAATCACTATCCATAAAACCCCGCAGACGGGGAAAGCACCGTTAACGGAACGGGCGTTAGACGCTGTTTGAACTGCGCATCCGGAAAAACAATTATAGGATAAAGGTTTACGGGTGTCAATGAAACGATTGCTCTTTTTCACAGCCATGGCCGAGGCCTTATATCGCCTCGTGAAAAAAGGTCCCAATCGGCAGGATTCCATGATGCCATTGACATTTTATATATTCTATAATAGTTTTCAACCGTTTATTCAATCATTCTTTGAATTATGCGAAATACAGATAGAAGCCCTTCCATTACCACTTATGGCATGAAACCGTAATTACGAAAACAACAACTGCTTGGGAGGAAAAAATATGAGGCATGCGGTTCAACGTCACCATTCCGATATCACCGAAAAAATGTGGGAAGAAATTGATTCCATCATTCTGGAAAACCGCGACAAACCCGGCGCATTGATTACTGTCCTGAGAGAGTGCCAGAATACCGTCGGCTATCTGCCGTCAAAATTACTGGACTATATCGGCAAGGGCCTGAATATTCCGGGTAGTAAAGTTTTCGGTGTCGCAACCTTCTACTCCTATTTTTCTCTTACGCCCAAAGGTAGAAATATAATTAAGTTATGCATGGGAACAGCATGTTATGTCAAGGGAATCAAAGAAGCCATGGAAAGGATTGAAAACAGGTATCAGATACGAGAAGGCGAAACAACGGATGATAAGCGGTTTTCACTGGAAGCTGTCCGATGCCTCGGAGCCTGTGGATTAGCCCCGGTCATGGTCGTCAACAAGGATATCCACGGCAGCATTTCTTCAGACAAGGTGATCGATGTTTTAGAACGATATGAATAGCCTTTCTGTGCGATACAGGATTGCCATTACAAGCGGAGAAAAGAAGAAACCTCGGAGAAAAGAAAATGAACAAAACACGGACACAACTTATGTTGTGCGGCGGAACCGGATGCCACTCAACCGGGTCAACCGTTTTTAAGGAATCGCTTACACTCGAACTGAAAAAGAACAACCTGTCTGAAGAAATCCGCATCATTGAAACCGGCTGTAACGGATTTTGTGCTGTGGGTCCTGTTATGCTGGTTCAGCCCGAAGGAATTTTTTACCAGGGGCTGAGACCGGAAGATGTACCGGAACTGGTTGAAGAGCACTTTCTGAAAGGAAGGCCGGTCAAAAGACTTTTCTATACGGAACCAGCCTCCAAGGAAACCATCCCGGATATGAACTCCATACCTTTTTTTTCAAATCAGCTCTTCTGGGTCATGAGAAACAAGGGACTGATCGATCCGGAGGTTATTGACGAGTATATTGCACGAGACGGCTACTTCGGGGTCGCAAAGGCACTTCAGGAGATGACCCCGGAACAGATTGTGGAGGAGATAAAAACCTCGGGTTTGAGAGGCAGGGGCGGCGCTGGATTTCCCACCGGAATCAAATGGGAATTCGCTCAAAAAAGTCCCGGAAATATCAAATACGTCCTCTGTAATGCGGACGAGGGAGATCCGGGTGCTTTTATGGACAGAAGCATTCTTGAAGCGGATCCGCATGCGGTACTCGAAGGAATGATCATTGCCGCGAAAGCGATCAATGCTCATCATGGATATATTTACTGCAGATCTGAATATCCTCTTGCCATAAAACGCCTTAAGATAGCCATCAACCAGGCAAGAGAGTACGGACTTCTTGGGAAAAACATTCTGGATACCGGCTTTGACTTTGACATTGATATCTACGAGGGTGCCGGCGCATTTGTATGCGGTGAAGAAACCGCTTTGATGCGGTCTATCGAAGGAAAAAGAGGCATGCCAAGGCCCCGACCTCCGTTTCCGGCGCATAAAGGCCTCTGGGAAAAGCCGACGATTTTAAACAATGTCGAAACGCTTGCAAATATCGCCCAGATCATTTTAAAGGGCGGAAAATGGTATTCAAGCATCGGCACGGAAACCAGCAAGGGTACAAAAGTGTTTGCCCTTTCCGGTGATGTCAACAATATCGGTCTTGTCGAAATTCCGATGGGCACAACCCTGAGAACCATCATATATGATATCGGAGGAGGAGTCCCGGACAAGAAAAAATTCAAAGCAGTCCAGCTTGGGGGACCTTCGGGAGGATGCGTACCTGAAGAACATCTCGATACGCCCGTGGATTATGAAGCGATCGCGAAAGTGGGCGCCATAATGGGTTCCGGCGGAGCGATTGTGATGGATGAAAACACCTGCATGGTAGACATGGCCCGCTTTTTTATGGACTTCGTCCAGGATGAGTCTTGCGGCAAGTGCACCCCCTGCAGGGAAGGAACACGTCGCCTGCTTCAGATTCTTGAAAAAATATGTGACGGTAAAGGAGAACCCAGAGATATCCAGGATCTTGAAGAGCTGTCTTCGATTATCAAAAGTTCCGCGCTTTGCGGCCTGGGTCAGACAGGTCCCAATCCCGTGTTGTCGACCCTGAGATATTTTAAAGACGAATACATCGCCCATATCTATGAAAAAAGATGCCCGGCAAAACGCTGCGCCGCCCTTCTGAAGTTCGAAGTCGATCCGGACGTGTGCAAAAAGTGCGGACTCTGCTTTAAAGCCTGTCCGGCAGATGCGATTAGATGGGAAAAAAAAACGGTAGCGGTAATCGACAAAGACAAATGCGTAAAATGCCTGACCTGCTATTCAAAATGCAAGTTTGACGCAATCCTGTAGGACCCATGCGGAAAGGCCATACACAATGAAAGCCATCAATTCCAAACGATCTAAATCAGCCTCCGGCCTAAAAATGCTCACCATCCTGGTTTTAATACCTGCGGGCCTTGTTTTGGCGGGATGCAGCGATTTTCTGACGATGTTTTTCAAAGACACGGATACGATGAAGGAGGGTACCGTAACCATCAAAGGGATTGAAAAAAAAGTTACCGTGAGAAGAGACGATCTCGGCATCCCATTTATTGATGCCGAAAATGCGGATGATCTCGTTTTTGCCGTCGGCTATGTAAATGCGGTGGACAGGCTGAACCAGATGATCGGTTTAAAGCTCATGGCCCAGGGACGTCTTGCGGAGATGGCGGGTCCTGACGTTCTGGACATCGACATTTATATGAGGACGCTCAACCTGAAAAAAATTTCAGCCCTTTTATACAGCGAATGCAGTGATGAACTCAAAAAGCTGTTTGAAAGCTACAGCCGAGGTGTCAATTTCTATCTTGAAGAAAACAGGGATAACCTTCCGCCCGGCCTTCAGCTTTCCGGTTATACTCCTGAAGAATGGAAGCCGGAGGATTCCATATCGATCTTTGCGCTGCTGAATCTCGGACTCGCTTTCAACTTCCATGAAGAGATTAATTCACTCAACCTGATCAAGCGTCTTGGTCCTGAAAAAGCAGCCTGGCTCTTTCCGATCTATCCGGATGAAAAAATTCCATTTGAAGAAGCCCGGAAGCTGGATGGTATCGATTTGAACGCTTCCGGCGATAGTTTGAAAAAAATGTTTGCCGTCCAGCGCGCTGTTCTTGATTTTACTCAGCTTGGAGTCGCGGCATCCAACAACTGGGCCATCTCCAAAGAGATGACAAAGGGCGGGGCAAGTATTCTTGCCAATGACACGCATCTCCCGCTATCCATGCCTTCTGTATGGCATCTGATGCACATCCGCTGCCCCGAATATGAAGCTGCCGGAATCGGAATCGCAGGTCTTCCAGCCGTGGTGGCGGGATATAACGGGTATATCGGCTGGGGAATGACAATGGTCATGGCGGACAATCAGGATATTTATCTTGAAAAGCTAAAACCGGTTAACGGAAAACTTCACTATCAATATAAAGACAAATGGTTCCCGACAACGGAAAGAAAAGAACATTTCAAAATCAGGGGTGAAAAACCGGTCACGCGAATTGTCCACGAAACCGTTCACGGCACGATCATGAACGAGATATTGCACAAAGACCGCATGCAGGATCTTATGCCCCTCTCCACGGAGCTGCCATTTGGAATCGCCCTCAAATGGGCGGCTTTTGAACAGGATGAAACCCTTTCGGCATTCCTGTCCCTGGGAAAATCAAAAAGTGTTTCGGAAGCGGAATTCGCAGCAAAAAAAATCCGGACCATTCCCTTAAACCTGATTTTTGCCGACAAGGATAACATCGCATGGCAGGTTACAGGCCGCTTTCCGCTTCGGAAAAAAGGCCGCGGACTCCTTCCTTCACCCGGATGGGATGGTGAATATGACTGGCAGGGCTATCTGGATGTAAGCCTTCACCCGCGGGCGGTCAATCCTCCTGAAGGGTATGTGGCTACCGCAAACAATCGAACCATAAGCCCGGATGAATCTTTCATCCTGTCGTCATCCTGGGAATATCCGGAACGGATTGAACGAATCACGGAATTGATTGAATCAACAAACCTCCATACCATGGAAGACAGCACCCGGATTCAAAACGATCTGTTTTCGGCTCTGATTCCAAAACTGAAAAACACCATCTTCAAGGAGCCGTTGTTCACCGAAATCATGGCAGAAATACAATCCTGGAGCGATGAAAATCGAAAAGCAAACGCACAAGAAGCGATCCGCATCCTGAAGCATTTTAATGGAAACTTTCATCCGGATTCAGCCGAAGCACCCATATTGGGAGCATTGCTTTACACCTATACACACAACACATTTCTTGATGAACTGGGTCCTGCCGAGTCGACCGTATGGCAGTCGTTTCTCGACAACAGCAACTCCTGCTATTCGCCCATAATGGACCAGATTATCTGCCGCGGAGATGAAAGCCCCTTCTGGGACAACATCACCACACCGGAAATAGAAACAAAGGCCCAAATTCTATCCGCCTCCTTTGCGGATGTAATTCCGCTGATTGAAAAAAAATTGGGAACAGAAAGGGAAAAATGGCAGTGGGGCAAGATGCACACATATCACTTTAAAACAGAAACGACCAAGCTCGCAGAGCATATGGGCATGACAAAAAAAATAGCCATGAAGCTTCTATCTTCCTTCTTTGACAGGGGGCCATACCCTGCGGGCGGGTCCTTTGCGACCATCAATATCGCACGATACAGTCTCGCAAAAAATTTCGATGTATGGCTCATCCCGGAGATGCGAATCATCGTGGATTTCAGCAAAGAGGAGCCCCTTATGGCAATCAACAGCACCGGCCAGTCCGACAACCCGGTCAGTCCTCATTATGAAGACGGCATTCACGCCTGGCGCGAAGGGCGCTATCAGCCCTTCCCATTCAAAAAAGACAATATCGAGAAACAGTATCATAAAAAACTCACAATGCTGCCTGTTACTGAAACAGGTAAAAACGACCTGTAAGAGATGAAGATCGCTGTATATCACGTTTATAAAACCGGCGCGAATATCCACAAGCGATGTCAACAACCCGGATATGGTTGCCCTGCCGGCATTATAGAGCTATAATTTTATTGACATACAATCGCCTTTTGTTCGATACTTTGAAACGAAAGATTCAGGAAGAAATACAAAAATATTAAAACACAACAAGCTATTGGCATAAAAAGGAGGTATGAATGATCGTTCGTGATTTTCTGAAAAATATCGACCTATTCAAAGCGCTGGACGACGATCAGCTGACCACTATTGCAAGTTCTTTTCATGAGAGGGAATATAAACAAGGTGATAAACTTTTTGAAGAAGGCGAGCAGGCCTCTCATATCTGGATCGTTGCAGAAGGGCAAGTCGACCTTCGCTTTGATCTGCCAGGCAGATCTACTTCCGCGAGAACGACAATTTCAACCATATCAGAACGAATGGTCTTTGGCTGGTCCGGCCTTGTTCCGCCTCATGAATATACACTTTCCGCATACTGCGCGACCAGAAGCCTCAGGGTTGTCAGAGGAACCCGGGATAGCCTGACCGCCCTGTTTCAGGAAGATCCTGAGGTAGGCTACCGGGTCATGTCAAACCTGATTAAAGTGGTCGGAAGACGCTTTCAGCAAATGCAGGCGTTGACATCACCGATGCCGATTTCACAGACAAAGGTCACGGTGCATATGGGGACTTGCGGAATCTCGGCAGGCGCACGCGAAGTAATGGCAGCCCTGTTGGAAGAAAAAAATAAAACAGACAGACAGGATATTAAAATTAAAAGTTCCGGCTGCATCGGCAAATGCAAGGAAGAACCCAATGTCACCGTTGAAATTGACGGCCAGGAAACGGTGATATACCGGAATATCAATGCGAATAAAGCACGGCAAATTTTTAAAAATCACCTTCTCAAAGGCGAGGTTGTGACGGATTATGTCCTGACTGAGGTATAAAGACTATCCGGTTTGAAATTGTTCCGGAAGATAGTTCTCTGCAAGAGCAAGAAAACCGTCTACCTGCTCTTTCAGCCATTTTTCATCCCGGCCAAGCTCATCTGCCATGACAGCGGCGATTTGAGGCGCAGCCGCCATGCTTGCCCGTGTATTCAAAATCAGCGCCCTTGTCCTTCGCGCCATCACATCCTCAAGGGTGCGCGCCATTTCATGTCTTACACTCCAGATCACTTCAGCAAGCCGGTATGGCAAATCCGGATGCATCAGACGATCCAGTTGCGGATCTATTGTTATCATCTGCTTGATATCTTTCGCGCTGCTTCCATAGGCTGAAAAGGGTTCATTTCCTTCTGGATCAGCCGACCACCCAAACAGGTTGAGATGCTCTGTCCGGGAAGGACGATCATCAAGGCCTGCCATGGTAATCGCCTTGTCGACGACATCCTGACCCATTTTGCGATACGTGGTCCATTTCCCTCCGGCAATTGTCAGGAGTCCTGATGCCGATATGGTTATATGGTGATCACGGGACAGTGAAGAGGTTTCATGACTGGTATCGGAACGGATCAAAGGACGAATACCCGCGAAAACACTCAATATATCTTCCGGTTTCGGATCTTTTGTCAAATATCGCGCCGCGTGGGAAAGAAGAAAATCAATCTCATTCGGCAATGGTTTCGGCTCAAGCAGGGGCTGATCCACCGGAGTATCCGTGGTCCCGATAATGACACGGTCATGCCAGGGAACCGCAAAAAGCACCCGCCCGTCTTCTGTATGCGGAACCATGATCGCGCTTTTGCCGGGAAGAAACGATTTGTCGAGAACAATATGCACGCCCTGGCTGGGAGCGATAATTTTTTCACAGTCCGGAACATCCATTTTACGAATGGAATCGATAAAAATTCCTGTCGCGTTAATGATCGATCTGCCCTTGATTTCATATTCACGACCGGTTTCCAGATCTTTGGCTCTGACACCGCAAACCATCTCGTTTTCCTTTATCAGGGAAACAACCTTCGCGTAGTTGATCACGCATCCTCCAAGCGTCTCGGCTGTCCGGGCAAGAGTAACCGCGAGCCTTGCGTCATCGAACTGGCCGTCAAAATAGATCACCCCGCCCCGAAGCCCTTCCGGCTCAACCGTAGGAATTCTTTTTAATGTTTCCTCTCTGGATAATATTCTGGAAGGCTCAAGCCCCAGTTTACCGGCCAGAACATCATAAAGCTTCAGGCCTATTCCATAGAAGGGACCTTCCCACCAGCCGTAGTTTGGGACAATGAATGATTGATGCTGAACCAGATGAGGCGCATTATGAAGCAAAAGCCCCCGTTCACGAAGGGCTTCAAGCACAAGCGATATGTTGCCCTGCTGGAGATAGCGGACACCTCCGTGAATCAGCTTCGTGCTCCTGCTCGATGTACCCTGAGAAAAATCGGCCTGTTCCAGAAGAAGAGTACGGTATCCCCGGGAAACCGATTCCAAGGCCGCACCAAGTCCTGTCGCTCCGCCCCCGATTACGATAATATCCCATACTCTGGAAGTTTCATCCAACTTTTCAATCATTTTACTTCTATCCATGATAGAATTCTCCTGTGATCTGAAATCATCTCTGCGACAAATTATGACCGGATATCCTTCTTTTCCAGGATCCGGTTCATGTTTCGAACTGCACACATGCTGCCGCACATGGTGCAGGTATCATTTTCTTCCGGCTTTGAGGATTCTCGATACCTGACAGCCTTTTCCGGATCGATGGCAAGCGCAAACATCGTATCCCAATCGAGTTCAACCCGCGCGCGGCTCATGTCATTATCCCATTTTCTTGCCCCTGGTATTCCTTTGGCGATATCGGCCGCATGCGCCGCGATTCTAACGGCAATAATTCCTTCTTTCATGTCTTCCAGGGTGGGCAGCCTGAGATGTTCGGCCGGTGTCACGTAACAAAGAAAATCCGCACCGTTCGCGGCTGCAATGGCGCCTCCTATCGCGCTGGTAATATGATCATAACCCGGCGCGATATCGGTTACAAGGGGTCCCAGCACATAGAAAGGAGCGCCATGGCAAAGGCGCTTCTCAAGCATCATGTTTCCTTTGATCTCATTTAAAGCCATATGGCCGGGGCCCTCGATCATAACCTGAACATTTCGTTCCCACGCTTTTTGGGTCAACTCTCCCAGCACGATCATTTCTTCCACCTGGCAGGCATCGGTTGAATCGTGAATACACCCCGGGCGACAGCCGTCTCCAAGGCTCAAGGTGATGTCATAGTCTATACAGATATCCAGAAGGCGGTCAAAATGTTCGTAAAACGGATTTTCACGGCCGTTCATCTCCATCCATGTAAATAAAAGCGAACCGCCCCGGGATACGATATTGGTAATTCTGTTCCCTGATTTCACCTTTTCGGCCGCAGCCCGGTTCAGACCAGCATGAATCGTCATAAAATCAACGCCGTCTTCCGCGTGTTTTTCCACGACGTTAAAAAATTCGTCCGTGGAAATCTCCTGTAGATCTTTTTCATAAAAGCCTACAGCATCGTAAATCGGAACCGTACCGATCATTGCAGGCGACATCTCAACCAGTTTTTTCCGAAATTCCCGGGTTTTCCCATAGCAGCTGAGATCCATAATCGCTTCCGCTTTGAGTGCAAGCGCATGCCTGACTTTTTCAAGCTCAAGGTCGACATTGCAGCAGTCTTTTGAAATTCCCAGGTTCACATTGATTTTGGTTCGAAGCCCTTCTCCGATACCTTCCGGATCGAGATTTTTGTGGTTTCGGTTTGCCGGGACAACCACTTTTCCGCCGGCGATGAGATCCCTGAGCTTCTCCGGTCTCATCTGCTCCTTTACGGCGACTGTCTCCATTTCCGGCGTGATCATTCCCTTTCGCGCCGCGTCCATCTGTGTTGTATAATTCATCTTGACTCTCCTTGGATCTCAATCCGTATCTCTTTAATTTTACGGCTGATATTTTCCGCGCCTGTAATTTCGGTGACGAGGGATACGCATCGTGCTCCATGTCTCACAACCTCGGCGACATTGTGCGCGTTGATCCCTCCGATAGCCACAAAAGAGATTTCCGGGTAATGTTGAACAACGTGATCAAGGTATTCAAATCCTACAGGATCGCAAACATCTTTTTTAGTATATGTTTTAAATATCGGGCCGACACCGATATAATCCGCTCCGCGCTCGATCGCTTCTTTTGCCTGCGATGGCGAATGCGTCGAAAGGCCGATCGCCATCTTGTCCCCAACAAGTCTTCTCACCGCCTCAATCGGAAAATCCTCCTGACCGACATGAACGCCGTCGGCTTCGACAAGCAGCGCAAGGTCGATATGATCGTTTACAATAAAAAAAACTCCGGCCTCCCGTGTCAATTCCCGCATCTTCAGGCACTGTTCATATTTTTCAGCCATATTTTTTTCTTTTTCCCGATATTGGATGATTTTAACACCCGCATCAATCATCTGTTTTACCACATCGATATTGTCCCTTCCCCTGGAGTGAGCTTCGTCTGTGATGCAGTAAATATCCGTATCCGGAAAATTCCTGGCTGTTTTTACGATACGAGATTTCAATTTTTTCCTCCTTGCGCCTATAAAATCGGCTGCCAGTCTTTGAATACCGGCTGATAACCTTTCGATACGATAAATTCTTTCATCTCCGCGACCGTCCTGTGGTCACAGATATCAAACTGCCCGGTATCATTTTCGAAAATGGTATGCCCTCCGACTTTGGTGCTGGAACCCGCCGACATCTTTGTCACGCCGAGCCTTAAAATGTTATTCCGAAAAACCTCGTTTTCCCGGGTTGAGATGGTAATCCCTGCCCGCGGCATAAACAACCGGAATGCAAGCATGATCTGGACAAGATTTTTATCACTGACAATATTCTCGGGTTGAAAATCTCCGGCATGGGGTCTCATTCTTGGAAGCGAAATGCTCACCTCGACTTCAGGGAAGGAACGCTGAAGATATTCTGCGTGAAGCCCGGTAAAAAAAGCCTCCATGCGCCAATCATCGAGGCCGAGCAGGGCTCCGACATTTACCGATCGAATACCGGCAGTGCAGGCCCGTTCCGGCGCATCTAACCGAAAACGGTAATCGGTTTTCGGACCCTGGATATGCAGTTTTTTATAAAGGCCCTGGTTATACGTTTCCTGATATAGGGTCAGGGCGTCAATGCCGGCGTCTATCAGTTCCGCATATTCCTTTGTCTCCAGGGCATAAATCTCGATGCTGATAGAAGAAAAAAAACGGGATAGAATCCGGATGCAATCTTTCAGATAATCAATTGATGCAATTTTTCTCGCGTCGCCCGTCAGAATCAGGATATGTTTCAAACCGGTGGATGCGATGGCTGTTGCTTCCGCCTCGACCTCATCCAGTGTCAACTGTTTTCGGGATATCCGGTTGCTGATGTTGAACCCGCAATACAGGCATCGATTTGTGCAGAAGTTGGAGAGATACATCGGGGTATACAGAAGAATTGTTTTACCGAAATGCCTTACGGTAAGATGATGCGCTTCCCTGGCCATCTCTTCCAGAAAGGATTCCGCGGCAGGGGATAAAAGGGTCAGAAAATCATTTTCATCCCTAGATGATTTTTGGAGAACCCGGTTAACATCTTCGGCTGATGCATCGGCAAAGCATTTCCCCAAATCAAGTTTTTGGATGCGGTAACAGGTATCGTAAAAACTCATGTTCTATCCACCCTCTTCCTGTGATTCATTTTCATCGAGAAAGCCGGTTAAGGGCGAAGAGGCAACAGCATGCGACGATGTTGAACCAGGACCTGCCAGATACGCTTCCCTGCCCGCTTTTACGGCTCTTCCAAATGCCTTTCCCATCAACACCGGATTCTCTGCGCTCGCAATCGCGGTGTTTACGAGGCAGGCGGCTGCCCCCATTTCCATGGCCTCGCAGGCCTGGCTGGGTTTTCCGATACCGGCATCAACAATTATCGGAAGATCGATCTCATCGATCAGTATTCGAATAAGCTCAAGGGTTTTCAAACCCCTGTTCGAACCGATCGGAGCACCAAGAGGCATTACTGCCGCAGCGCCTGCATTGACCAGACCTCTTGCCACCATGAGATCCGGAGAAATGTAGGGGAAAACGACAAACCCCTCTTTCGCAAGAATTTCTGTCGCGAGAATGGTTTCATATCCATCCGGAAGCAGATACTTATTATCTGAGATCACTTCAATCTTAATCCAGTTGCCGCAGCCTGCCGCCCTTGCAAGCCTTGCGATTCTGACCGCTTCATTCGAATTTCTGGCGCCGGATGTATTTGGAAGAAGCTGGACAACCTTCGGAATATAATCGAGAATATTGTCTTGTTTCGAATCGGGATTCATTCTTCTCAAGGCAACTGTTATAACCTGTGACCCGGATTCTTTGATGATTTCAGGGATAAGAGCGTCTGAACCGTATTTGCCGGTTCCGGTAAACAGGCGGCTTTCTAATTTTTTACCTCCAATTTCGAACAAATCATCCATGTTATTATCCACCCCCCACAAATTGTAATATTTCTATCCGATCATTTTCCTGAATCATGGTATCCGCCAGAAACTGTTTTTCAATAATCGTCATGTTAAGCTCCACGACCACCTTGTCCGGATCAATTTTTTTTGCGGCAAGAAATTCAAGAAGGCTGATTTGTCCGGCAGTTTCTTCCTTCTTACCGTTAACAATTACACGCATCCTTCCCCCTTATCATCTGCCCATAAAAAAAGCTCGCCCAGGGGCAAGCTTTAAAAAACCAATACTTGTTTTTTGATGCTTCCCTACGGCAGTATTAACTGCATCAGGTTCAAAGGGTCGTGAACAATTCCGTCTCAGCCGTAATCGGCCCCCCTAGCACCTATCATTTATACGTTAACGACCAGAGATTGTAAAGCGCTTTTTATAAACGACAGACTTGCATGTAAAAGCTTGGAAAGCGTTCTTCATAAAGCGAAACGTCAAATTTGAAACTGTCTGAGGGAGCTTGCGACCGAATTTTTCAAAAATAGCTTCGCAAATGATAGAACGCTCAAAAATCATAGACCAACGAACGGGGAGACTCTTGATCGCTTAAGCGGCGCGATAAAAGTCGGCCCTCAAAATTGAAATAAGTGCCAGTCCAAAATGCTTTGACATGGTCAAACTTACCTTGAAAAATCTCAATCCTCTCATCGGCAAATCAAGGTTTCGAACATTAAAAAAATACCGCCGTTCACCATGCTCACCCTGAAGTTTCAATCCCCACATTATCGGGTCAATGTTTCGGACTTTACCAGATAGTTATTCATGCAAAGGCATGAATATGCTTAATAGAGAATATCAGAGTTCTCTGAAACTATATCAAGTTTTCAGCTTTATAGATTTACTGAGATCGGATTTTCATATACAAGCTGACTACTATTTGTGTCAGTTGAAATTTTACAGAACTTTTCGAATAAACTGCAGGCAGATCAAAAACCGCATATTTATTTTTAAACAATTCTGATATAATATATTATCTCATAATAATCTTTAATTCCTGCATAAAACTCGACTGCAGATATTGCCAGTGCTGCCTTTTAAGTATTGTAGAATACTTTCGGTATATTTGGGTTAACAATTACAAACATTTTTAAATTTTCATCAAATTCATTTCGACATTAAAGGATTTTTCGTATGACTAAAAAACCGACCTATGAAGAATTAGAGAAAAGGATTCAGGAATTAGAGGTCACAGAATCTAAGCTCAAGTTTTCACAAGAGAAACTTCGTGAGAGTGAGGAAAGATTCGCTTTAGCTGTTAAAGGTTCCAACTTGGGATTGTGGGACTGGAATATCAGGACAGGAGACCTTGCATACAGTGAACACTGGGCAGACATGTTGGAATATAGAATAAATGAATTGGAACCGAATATCAGTACATTTGAATCCTTTTTACATCCAGCGGACAAAGATAGGGTAATGGAGTCCTTAATAAAAAGTTTTAAAGATGATGATTTCGAATATAATGAAGAGTTTCGTATGAAGACCAGATCTGGTGGTTGGAGGTGGATTAACTCTCGGGGTAAAGTTGTTGCCCGAGATACTGAAAAAAAGGCCTTACGAATGGTGGGAACTAATACCGACATCTCCAAGCAAAAACAAGTAGAAGAGGCATTGAAAAAAAGTGAAGAACGTTATCGGCTTCTTGCTGAAAATGTTACGGATATCATATGGACAATGGATATGAAAATGAATTTTACCTACTACAGTCCCTCTATTACCCGCCTGCAAGGGTTTACCGTTGAAGAGGCATTAGCCCGGTCTGCCGAGGAATCTATGACTCCTGCATCTTTTGATACTATTATTAAAGCCATGGTGGAAGAACTGGAGATATACAACAAAGAACAAAAACCTCTTGACAGGTCAAGAAAGGTGGAGGTTGAACTTTTCTGTAAAGATGGCTCAACTATATGGGCTGAGGTTGAAGCAAGTTTTATTTACGATGCCAATGGCCAACCCGAAAGCATTATTGGTGTAACACGCGACATAACAGAGCGCAAACAGGCAGATGAGGCTCTTAAAAAGAGTGAAAAAAAGTATCGTCTACTTGCAGAGAATGCAAACGATTTAATATGGACAACCGATTTAAATTTGAAAATTAACTATACAAGTCCTTCTATAAAAAGTCTGAGAGGATATACACCGGAAGAAGTTATAAACCAAAAAATAGAGGATATTTTGACTCCTGATTCTTTAGAATATGCTATAAAAACTTTCGTAAAGGTGTTCGAACAGTTAGAAAATGGAATAGAAGTTGATGATCCTTATACTTTGGAATCTGAGTGTTATTGTAAAGATGGCTCTACTATATGGGTAGAAAATAAAATATCCTCTTTGGAGGATAGCGAAGGAGAAGCGATAGGATTATTTGGGATTAGTAGGGATATTACAGAACGGAGGCGCACGGAACAACGGTTGCTCAGATCAGAAAAATTGGCTTCTCTTGGAAATATGTTGGCTGGTGTTGCTCACGAAATCAGCACACCGCTTAGTGTTAGTTTAATTTCTGCCTCGTATTTGAATGATGCAACCCATGAATTTAGCGAACTGTTCAATTCAGACGGAGTGGATCGCGCTAAAGTAAAAAGATATGTTCATAAAGCAACCGAAGCTTCATCTATGATTTTGTCTAATCTTGGCCGTTCGGTAGATCTTTTGGACAGTTTTAAGCAAGTCGCAGTAGATCAGATTGTTGAAGAAAGGCGAAACTTTAATTTAAGAATAAACATAGAAGATACCTTAAAAAGCTTGAGTCCAAAATACACGCGAACAGCGCATACAATAAGGGTGGAATGCCCTGAAAATATCGAGATATATAGTTATCCTGGGGCCTTTTCACAAATTATCACAAATTTGATTATCAATTCGTTGCCCCATGGATTTGAAGGAGTTGAAAAAGGTGAAATTGTGTTAACAGCAGATAAAAAAGAAAACCTGCTTTGTTTTACATTTCGCGATACAGGAAAGGGGATGAATAAAGCTACCCTTAATAAGTTGTTTGATCCGTTTTTTACCACAACGAGAAGCAAGGGGGGAGTAGGTTTAGGGATGCATATTGTGCACAATCTTGTCTTCCAAACCTTGAAGGGCCACATCGAATGCAAAAGCTCGTTAGGTAAGGGAACTGAGTTTTTGATAGAAATTCCTCTAAGTGATGCAGTCGAATATTAATTCAACCTTTTTGAAAGCTTAAATAAAATCGGAGTTGTAAATCTCTATAGAAAACAGATTGTTGAAAGGTTGAGTTCACTGGAAA
>CAZOEW010000021.1:0-6317 GCA_964578935.1 uncultured Desulfobacterales bacterium
TATTTGAGAGATCATAGGCATCTGAAACAGCATTTGTCAGGGATTGCTGGGCAGAAACCTGCTGGTCCACCGTGCCTTGTACGGCAAGGGCGTTGGCCACTTCTTTGAAGGCGGCCTGGATCGCCTTTTCATACTGGGCCAGGGCGATTTCACGTTGCGCCTTGCTGACTCTGTACGCGGCCCAGGTTCGGGCGTCGAAAATGGGAACTGCGATCTGCGGTGCAAAGTTCCAGGTGCCGGACCCGGAACCGAAAAGCCCGGACAGTTCATCGCTTGCGGTTCCCACCGAGGCCGTCAACGAAATGCGGGGGAAGAAGGCAGCCCGGGCTGCGCCGATAAAGGCGTACGCCCCTTTGAGCCGATGCTCCGCTGCCATGATATCCGGCCGATTCAAAAGAACCTCGGAGGAGAGCCCTGAAAAAATTTCTTTGGGCGGTGTAACACTTGCAAGATTCACCGGCAAGAGGTCCATCGGCACCGGGGAGCCTGCCAGAAGGTTTAATGCATTTTGATCCTGGGCCGTCATTTGCGTGTAGCGGGCGACATCTCCCCTGGCCGCGTCTACTGGAATCTGTGCCCTGCGCAGGTCCAGTTCAGTAGCGACACCGACTTCATATTGCCGGTGGATTAAATCATAGGCAGCCTGCTGGGTTGTCAGGGTGGACCGGGCCAGCTGGAGGTTTTCGCGATCTGCGGCAAGGGTGAGGTACACCCTGGCAACCTCTGACACCAGCGCGATCTGGGCGCTGCGGCGGGCCTCATCCGTCGCCAGATACTCCTCTAAAGCCTGGTCTTTCAGGCTGCGGATGCGGCCGAAGAAATCGATCTCCCAGGAAGCGATACCCAGATCAACACCATATTGTTCAACGGTTCTGGAATCACCGGGTTTTATAAGATCGGATGACAGGCGCTGTTTAACTCCCGTTCCGACCGCATTGACCGCCGGGAGCAGTTCAGCCCGTTGAATGCCGTACAGCGCGCGTGTTCTTTCCACATTCAAGGCGGCAAGCCTCAGATCCCGGTTGTTTTCCAGTGCCATCTCCATAATCTTCTGAAGTGGTTTGTCGACAAAAAATTCCCGGCGGCTCAGCTCCGGGATTTTAGCTGCGTCAGAGGCTGACGGTGCGTTTTCGTAGGCCGCTCCCTGCGGCCATTCATTCGGGATCGGCGCAACCGGCTGGGTGTATGTGGGAGCCATCGTACAGCCGCCGAGAATAAAGCCGAATCCGGCTACCAAAAACAATAATCGTCTATTCATGTACATCTCCTCCGGGCATACCTTTTTCGACCTGTTGGGTCGTAAAGCGCTTTCGATGTTTTCCCAGCGCCTTGTAGATCATCACGTAGAAGAGCGGCGCGAATATGGTTACCAGAAAGGTCGAGGTCACCACCCCGCCGAGTACACCGGTGCCGATGGCCCGTTGCGCCCCGGAACCGGCTCCGCCGGCAATGGCCAGCGGCAGAACACCGAAACCGAAGGCCAGTGAGGTCATGATGATCGGCCGCAGCCTCAATTTCGAGGCTTCCAGCGTCGCTTTGATCAAATCCGCCCCTTCGTCGACCCGGGCCCGGGCGAACTGAACGATCAGGATGGCGTTCTTGGTGGTCAGACCCAGGGTGATCAAAAGGCCGATCTGAAAATAAACGTCATTGGGCATTCCCCATGAGCTGGAGGCGATGACACCGCCGATGACACCGAGAGGCAGGGTCAGCAGAATCGCAATGGGAATGGGCCAGCTTTCATACAGAGCCGCCAGACAGAGGAAGATGACAAAAATCGAGAAGGCATAGAGCAGGGGCGCCTGGGAGCCGGACATCCTCTCCTGGTAGGAGAGTCCGGTCCAGTCATAGCCAATCCCCTGCGGCAACCTTTCGATGATCTCTTCGATGGCGGCCATCGCCTCTCCGGAGCTCCTTCCCGGAGCCGGCTCACCCCAGATATTGATCGACGGGAAGGCATTGTAGCGCTCCAGCTTGGGCGAACCCATGGCCCAGCGTCCGGAAGCAAAGGAAGCGAAAGGGACCATCTTTCCGATGTTGTTCCGTACATAGATTTTTTTCAGATCCTGCGGCAGCATGCGATAGGGGGCGTCTGTCTGGGCATAGACTTTTTTGACCCGGCCGGCCTGAATAAAATCATTCACATAGGCACTTCCAAAGGACGCGGCAATGGTGTTGTGAATGGAATTGATGGAAAGCCCCAGTGCACCGGCCTTGTCCCAGTCCACATCGATATGATATTCGGGCACGTCTTCCATGCCGTTGGGCCGGACCCTGACCAGGCGTGGATCCTGGGCTGCCATGCCGAGAAGCTGGTTGCGGGCCGCCATGAATTTTTCGTGGCCCAGGCCGCCACGGTCCTGTAATTGAAGATCAAATCCGGTGGCCATTCCCAGTTCGACGACCGGCGGCGGCGGGAAAGCGAAAACCATGGCCTCTTTGATCTGGGAAAAGGCCATCATGGCTCTGCCGGCGATGGCCTTGACTTTTAAATCCGGCCGCTGGCGCAGCTCCCAGTCCTTGAGTTTGGCAAATCCCAGAGCCATGTTCTGTCCCTGACCTCCAAAACTTGAGCCGGCGACAGTAATGAGAGATTCAACCCCTTCTTTTTCATTCTCGAGAAAATGATTCCGCACTTTCGTGAGAACCGCCTTGGTCTGTTCCAGGGAAGATCCTGACGGAAGCATACCCATGACCAACAGGATACCCTGGTCTTCATCCGGTATGTAGGATGTGGGCATGCGCTGGTACAGATAGAGCATGGCTCCTACGATCACTGCAAACAGGATCAGAAAACGCAGTTTTTTAGCCAGCACATGGCCGACAAGCCTGACATACAGATCCCGGGAGCGGAAAAAACTTCGGTCGAACCATCGGAAAAAGGGGCGCAGAAACCAGATTGCGCCGTCGGCGGGTTCGTGCCCCTGGGGTAGCGGTTTCAGGAAAGAAGCACACAGCACCGGGGTCAGAACCAGAGCAACCACCACGGAAAGGAGCATGGATGAAATGACCGTAACGGAAAACTGGCGGTAAATGATGCCGGTGGAACCGGGAAAGAAAATCATGGGGCCGAAAACCGCGGACAGAACCAGGCCGATGCCGATCAGGGCGCTGGTGATCTGTTCCATGGACTTGGCTGTCGCTTCTCGGGGAGAAAGTCCCTCCTCGGCCATGATACGTTCCACATTTTCCACCACCACGATGGCATCATCCACCAGAAGACCGATGGCCAGCACCATGCCGAACATGGTCAGCATATTAATGGTAAAACCAAAAGCCCCCAGAACCCCGAAGGTCCCGAGCAGCACAACCGGTACGGCAATGGTCGGGATCAATGTAGCCCGGAAGGTTCCCATGAAAAGATACATGACAAGAATGACCAGCAGAACAGCCTCGAAAAGGGTCTTGACCACCTCGTCAATAGCCACCTTGGTAAAAGGGGTGGTGTCGTAAGGATAAATCACCTTTACTCCGGGCGGGAAATACTGGCTCATCTCCTCCAGTTTTGACTTGACGGCATTGGCCGTATCCAGAGCATTGGCACCGGCGGCCTGCCGGATCGCCATGGCGGCCGCGGGCTTGCCGTTGTAAGTGGCCACGATATCTTCACGCTCGGAACCCAGTTCCGTGCGGCCGATGTCGCTTATCCGGATCACCGAACCGTCCGGATTGGTGCGGATGGGGATGGCGGCAAACTCCTCCGGAGTCTGCAGCAGATGTTGAACGATGATAGCGGCGTTCAGCCGCTGGCCCGGCATGGCCGGTGCGCCGCCCAACTGGCCGGCGGAAACCTCGACGTTGTAAGCCTGAAGCGCCAGTATGACATCTTCCATGGTCAGGCTGTAACTGGTCAGTTTGTCCGGATTGACCCAGACCCGCATGGCATATTGGGAGCCGAAATTCTCAACTTCACCGACACCCGGCACCCGGGACAGGATCTTTTCCAGGTTGGACTGGGCATAGTCTCTCAGGTCATTGCCGTCCATGCTGTCATCTTCGGACATCAGCCCGACGATCATCAGCCAGTTTCGCGTGGATTTGCTGACCTTGACGCCGGAACGCTGCACCACATCCGGCAGGCTGGCCATGGCAAGCTGGAGCTTGTTCTGTACCTTGGACCAGGCGACATCCGGATCGGTTCCCGGAGCAAAGGTCAGCTCGACCCGGGAAGCTCCGGATGAAGAACTGGTGCCGGAGAGGTAGAGCATGGCGTCCAGGCCGGTCATCTTCTGCTCGATAATCTGGGTTACGGTATTTTCCACCGTTTCAGCCGAGGCTCCGGGAAAAAAGGAGTCGATGGCGATGGCCGGCGGCGCGATAGGCGGATACTGTGATACGGGAAGGTTGTAAATGGCCAGCCCGCCGGCGGTCATCATGATAATGGCGATAACCCAGGCAAAGACCGGTCGGTCGAGAAAGAATTTCGATAACATTACGCCCCTCCTTCACTTTGTTTCCGGGATGGTGGTGCGTCGGGTTCGGCTGCGGGAGCGGGAGCCTTTTCTGCTTGCGGCGGATCAAGAGGAGCAGCTTTCACCTCGGTTCCCGGGCGAAGCATGAGCAACCCCGCGACGATCACCTGGTCTCCGGGAGCAATGCCAGAGGATACCAGCCATTTGTCGCCGATGGTCCGGTCAAGGGTGAGCATACGCAGTTCGGTTTTGCTTTCGGCATTGACGATCAGGGCGTAAGGGTTCCCTTTGGGGTCACGGGTTATACTCTGTTGGGGAATCAGGATAGCCTGTTCGTTAACGCCTTCATTAATCAGCGTCCGGACGAACATGCCCGGCAGGAGAATGTTTTCCGGATTGGGGAAGACAACCCGAAGGATCACGGATCCGGTGGTTGGGTCCACCGTGACATCACTGAACTGCAGGATCCCTTCCTGAGAATACAGGGTGCCGTCTTCCAGTATCAGCTTGACCTTGTTCTGCTCTGTTCCTCCATGATTGAGGCCGCCGTCCTTCAGACGCAGCAGCTCGGTGGTGGATTGGGGCACATCAACGTAAATGGGGTCCAGTTGTTGAATGGTAGCCAGGGCCATAGGCTGGTAAGCGGTGACAATGGCGCCTGCTGTCACGCTGGATCGACCGATACGGCCGGAAATTGGCGCGGTAATTCGGGTATATTCCAGATTAATGCGAGCTGTTTTCATCGATGCTTTCCAATACTGGATATCGGCCTCGACCTGGATCAGGGCGGCAGCCGCATCGTCGAAGTCCTGCTGGCTTACCGCTTTGTCTGCGAGCAGTTCCCGGTAACGCTCGACCCTCGACTTGATCGAAGGCAGGTTGGCTTCAGTCCTGTCAAGGGCGGCTTTGGCATTGTCGAGTACCGCCTGCAACGGAGCTGGATCGATCTGGTAGAGAACCTGGCCGGCCTTGACATCGGAACCTTCCGTGAACAGGCGTTTCTGTATGATGCCGCTGACCTGGGGCCTGATTTCCGCGATGCGAAACGGCGCGGTCCGACCCGGCAATTCGGTGGTCAGGGTGATTTTTTCGGTCGTTACCGATATCACACTCACTGACTTCGGGCCTCCTGGCCCCCCCGGCCCCTGCGGCTTGGAATCGCAGCTGACAACCAGGAAACCGGATAACAACGCTGCTGCCAATAGCGTTATCGGAAATCTTTGATTGAAAAGTCGCATAGATATTTTTTCCTCCTGTTGACAAATGGAATCATTTATTTTAAACTGTAATTTAAGATAATTAGTAGAGTGTAAAAACGATTATGTCAATCCCTAATAGCAGTTGCAGTGGTAAAAATTAAAGGGTAATCCCGTGACAAAACGAGAAGACGGCAAAGAAACCCGTCAGAGGCTGTTGAACGCGGCCTGCGAAGTATTTTCTCAAAAAGGATACCATAATACCAAGGTGGCGGATATCTGCAAACGGGCCAATGCCAACGTGGCCTCCGTGAATTATTATTTCAAAGACAAAGCCAGCCTTTACGCCGAGACCTGGCGACATGCCTTTCAACAATTTAAAGAACCGGCGTTTTCGGATCTGATGGACGGTTCAGCGCAGGAGCAGTTGCGGGAATATGTCCGAATCCTCATGGAAAACTTTACCGCAAAGGGGGGATTGGGATATTTCAGCCGCCTCTACCTGATGGAACTGGTCAACCCTACCGGGTTGATCCAGGATGCCTGGCATGAATTGATCGAGCCCCGGAGACGGAAGCTGCATGCTATTATTCGCGAGATCATGGGCCAAAAAGTCGAGGGTCAGAGCGTGCTGTTTTGCGAATTGAGTATCGTCAACCAGTGCCGTGCCCTTTTGACCATCAAACACAACGACTTGGAATATCTTCTG
>CAZOEW010000021.1:6417-28814 GCA_964578935.1 uncultured Desulfobacterales bacterium
ACCGTTAAGCCGTAGCATCTGGAGATGGGAAAACACTTCGGAAATGGACAAAAAGATTTCAAGGGGAAGCCTTCGGGTGTTCATGTTGGGAAACAGCTCTCGGGCGATCTGATACACACTGATTTCTTTTTTTTCAATGATGGAGAAGATCCTTTTTTCACGTTCATCAAAACTCCTGCGGTACATGTCTGCAACCGCTGAAAGATCTGATATTGTCGGCCCGTGAGCTGGATAGATCATTCCGGGTTTCAGTCTTTCAATTTTCTCCACGGATTCGTAAAATTCTTTCTGGCTGAGTCTTTTCGGCAGATCATGCCCTTCTTTCAGCATGATGAGCGCGTTGGGTGTGATATGGGAAAGAATATGATCCCCGGAGAAAAGCAGCCCTTCGTTTTCCAGAAAAATACAGACGGAACCTTTTGTGTGCCCCGGTGTAAAAATGATCCGTCCTTCATAGTCTCCGATCTGAATCGTTTCATTTTCAATAAAATGCCGATCTACACGACAGTTTTTTGCCATTGACCCGAATATGAGCTGCAGTATCCGCAAGCCATGGCGATGCCAGTAGGGAACCCCCATCAGCCTTAGAAAACGGTGATATGCTTTTCCGGATACATCTGCGCCGGTTTCAATGCGCCTGGAATCGCTTTTGTGAGCAAACACTTTTGCTTTCCCGCTTGAAGCGGATACAACCCAGCTGGCGGAGCCGTAATGATCCATATGGCCGTGAGATATAATAACCTGCCGGATTTCTTCCGGATGGATACCCAGTTCCTGAAATGCTTTCTGTAATTTGATTCTTGCCTTTGCCGTACCGGTATCCAGAAGGGTCGTTTTCTCGCCGACAAACAGATAGGCGCTGACAGGGCCTGGCTTGTCTCCGGGCAAGGGAAGGATGATGCGATATATGCCGGGAAATATTTCTTCGCTGTACGTTAACTCATTTGTCATTGTTTAACATATAACCATTAAGTAAAATGGCCTTCTCGCCGGTTCAGGCAAAAAGGCCATTCGGGCATGCATCAATTTGGGGCATTAACCGCCGAAGGATGCTTCCGGTATATCGACAACAGCTGAACTGTTTTTCCGGATTGCGTCCATTTTTCCAAGTGTTGCCGGAAGAATCGCTTCAATAAAGTATTCTGCGGATTTAATCTGACCTTCATAAAAAGCGGCATTTTTGTTTTTGTTGATTTTCTCAAGCCTTTCATCTCCGGCCGCGTCACCTAAAATCTCTTTCAGCTTGGGGGCAGATACGGTTGCTCTCCAGAGCAGCATCCAGGCCATGATCACATCTCCCATGACTTCGAGAAACGGGGAAGCAAAGGAAAAAGCCACTTTCATGTCCGGCGACATTGCGGTTTTTCCCATGTGCATCGCTGTCTCTCCAAGGCGGCCCAGCGCTGCTTCCAGTTTGGCGGCAAGATCTTCAAGCCCCTCTGTTCCCTTGGCCTTTGCGATAATCTTCTGGACTTCACTCATGAAGTTCATGAAGAGCATTCCTTTTTTCATGCCAAGTTTCCGGCCCAGAAGGTCCATTGCCTGAATGCCGTTGGTTCCTTCATAGATGGAATTGATTTTTGAATCTCTCAAGAGACGTTCAATGGGAAAATCTCTGGTATATCCATAACCGCCGTATACCTGCATCGCCTGGACACAGCATTCAAATCCACGGTCGGTGCAATAGGCTTTTATAATTGGAGTGAGAAGCTCGATAAGTCCCAATGCGTACTCTCGGTCTTCCTGTTTTGCCGCGCAAGCTTCTTTATCAAAAAGATAGGCTGTATAATAGATCAAGCTTCTCATGCCTTCGACATAAGATTTCATCCACAGGAGCATTCTGCGGACATCCGGATGCCTCAGTATTGAAACAGGCTCCGCATCCTTGTTTGCAAAATCAGCAAGATCCCGTCCCTGAATACGCTCCCGGGCATAGTTGATGGCATATAGATATGCGCAGGATGCGTTAAAAAGTCCCAGCGCGCCCACGCCGAGACGGGCCTCGTTCATCATGTGGAACATGACCATCATACCTTTGTTTTCTTCACCCAGGAGGAGTCCGCGGCATTTTCCTTTTCCGCCGAAGGTCAGGGCGGTTGTCGGGCTGGCATGGAGACCCAATTTTTCTTCAATTCCGGTGCATACGATATCATTGGGTTCGCCAAGGCTTCCGTCATCGTTTACCCAGATTTTGGGCACGATAAATATTGAAATTCCTTTTGTGCCCTTGGGTGCGCCTTCGATACGCGCCAGAACCGGGTGTATGATGTTTTCATTCATGTCATGCTCGCCGCATGTAATAAATATTTTGTTTCCGGAGATGGAATAGGTACCGTCATCATTTTTTACCGCGGTCGTCGTCAGGGCGCCGACATCCGAACCTGCCTCGGGTTCTGTGAGGACCATTGACCCCCCCCATTTGCCGGAGTAAACGTTTTTCAGAAAAAGTTCTTTCTGTTTTTCCGTTCCAAAAAGTTCAATCATTTTTGCAGCACCGTGACACACCATGCCGAATGCGGAAAAAGAAAAATCGGCGCCCATAATATACTCCATGGATGCCTGTGTGATCAGATGAGGAAGGCCCTGGCCGCCGACTTCCGGATCCTCGTTCATGGCAATCCATTCCCCTTCCTGGAACAATTTAAACGGACGATGAAAGCATTCCGGAACGATTACCTTGTTGTTTTCAAACTTGAGTCCGATTCTGTCACCCTCTTCATTCAACGGAAGGATCTCTTTGATTGCAAAATTTCGAGCCTCCGTGATGACCATGTCAAACATCTTCTTATTCAGATCTTTATACCTGTTCATCTTGAGAAGCTCTTCGGCTTCCAGTTGCTCGTAGATAACAAAATCAACATCCCTTCGGTCTGCAATTGACTGTGCCATTATTCTTTCCTCCTTGCTTTACCTGATAAATTCATTTTTTCTGCCGCATGGCGCGACAACGATCTGTCTTATGTTGAGATGGGAACGGAATTATCCGTGATGCCCATGAATATTATTGTGCAAAGGTCGTCCGCGATAGCTTTTGTAGATATTTTTCTGTCAAAAATTATCGCGGGCAGGCATGCGTGTTCTATTGAACCTTGAATAACCTGCCGGATGACAGAAGGCTTTATATTTTTTTGAATCTCGCCGTTCTGGATTCCTTCATTGATAATATCGATGATGAGCTTGCTGTATTCACGAACACATTGTTGATATGCCGAGCTTTCATAAAAATCAGGAGAATTTCTGACTTCGATAAGCAAGATCCGTGTAAAAACCCTTTGCCGGTCATACCAGTAAAGGCTGAACTGGATGATCGCACGAAGTTTGTTCAAAGCGCCTTCTATCCCGGAGAGATCCTTTTTCATCTGTCGGAGAAACAGCTCAAAAAGCTCCAGCAGAACTTTATAGAGCAGGTCCCGTTTGTCATTGAAATATTTATAGATAAGACCTTCTGTGACGCCGGCGGTTTTTGCAATTTCCGCTGTAGTGATTGAATTGAAATCCTTTTGCACCAAAAGCTGTTTCAGTGCCCGGACAATTTTGATGCGGCCTGGCGGAGATGCATTGTTTTTTGTCTGTTTCATTTGATCAAAGTATGCCGACGTTATCCACCTGAAAAAGAGAAAAGCCTCCACGCACAAGTTGATGGAGAATTTTTCATGATGCCGATTGAATATAACATTTAAAATCAAATAGATACGAAGTATTATGTTGTATTTTTTCGCCTTGTTAGGTAAGTAACACTTACTCAACAAATTGTGTTTTGTCAAATACTATTATGATGCCTGCAAGTACACTTCATGGTATTTTTTTTCAGTCGATTTATCATCTTTCAGGCTTTTCTTTTTGGGTGCACCAGACTTGTCAAAGCCTGAACCGGCTTCCCGGCAAGTATTGACACGCAAGCGATCCTGGCCTATTCTCAAGAAATGCGAAAGGCTGGACATCAAGCTGAAAAATTATTCGAAAACCGATGTATAACTTAACAAACCCCCGTTATGGAGACAATCGGATAACCCTTATCAATTAAAGGAGATAAAAAATGGCAAAAATGACGGATCGAATGAAAGCAATGTTTGAAAATGTCCCCACTGTTATCCTCGCCACTGCAACCGCTGACGGCACGCCCAATGCCGTTCCGGTAGGTTCAAAAAAAATAATCAATGATGAAACCATTCTGATATCCAACCAGTTCCTCAACAAGACTCTGGCCAATTTAAAATCCAACCCCAAAGTAGCTGTTTCCTTTTGGGAAGGATTTGAAGGTTACCAGTTAAAAGGAACTGTGACCATAGAAACAACGGGTGAGCGGTTTCAAGAGACCGCCAAATGGATTGAAGATATGGGAAACAAGATCGGATTCCCGCTGAAATCCAAAGGCGCGGTCATTTTTAACATTGAAGAAATTTACGGACTCGCACCCGGACCCGGAGCCGGCAGACAGCTTGCATAATTAAATGAAAGCATTGAAGAGATAACGGTTTTCAAGTATCATTGAAGTTCAAGAAAACGAAGAGGCTTTTTATTATGGCCAACCAGCCAACCTATGAAGAACTGGCAAAACAGTTTGCGGAACAAAAAGACGCAATCGAAAAGATATTAAAACTCAATGAAATTTTCAGCCTGCTTGGTGAGAACCCAAGAACCAATATCGAGGTTATTGTACAACATGCCGCCAAACTCCTTCAAGGCGCCTGTTGTCTTTACAGCCGGCTCGATAACCAAAAACAGTCATTAATCGCCTGGGCGTCTTACAATCTTCCTTCCGATTTCATTCGTAAAGACACCCCTGATGGGCATATCTGTTATGAAGTGACAATGAATGAAAAAGACAAACCGGTTGTTATCGGGGATATTGGGCGCACGATTTATCATGATACTGATCCGAATGTTAAGAAATACGGTCTGAAATCGTATCTGGGCTTTCCTGTTTCATTAGGCGGCAGTACGATAGGTGCTCTCTGCATCGTTGATATTAAAGCGAGAGAATTCAGCGAGACTGAAATACATATCATTTCTGCCCTGGCAAGGGCAGTGTCGCTTGAAGAAGAACGCGATCAGGCAAAAAAGAAGCTGCAGGAGAGCGAGGAAAAGTTCCGAGCCATTGCCAATACAGCCATGGATTCAATTTTTTGCAAAGACATCAACAGACATTACACATTTGTAAATTCATCAATGGCTCAATTAATGGGCTGCACCGAGGCGGAGCTGGTCGGGAAAGTTCCGGAGGAGGTATTCAGCAAAGAAGATGCCGCTGTTGTCAATGAGGTGGATCAGCGTACGCTTGGCGGTGAAAATGTCAGTGAAGTGCGGTCGCTTACGATCGCCGGGAAACCCTACACCTTTCACAGTGTCCAGGTGCCGTTGCGCGATGCCGATGGCAACATCAAGGGCATCAGCGGAATCGTGAGGGATATTACCGCGCTCAAGCAGGCCGAGGAAGACCTGAGAAAAGAAAGGGACAAATCTCAACATTACCTTGATATTGCCAGTGTGATCCTCGTTGCGATAGATACAGAACAAACTGTGACGATGATCAACAAAAAAGGATGTGAAATCTTAGGTTATGAAGAACATGAAATTGTCGGCACGAAATGGTTTAATCGTTTTATCAAAGCGGAAAAGGCTGAAGAACTGAAAAGACTGTTCAACCAGATAATATCTGAAAAGATTGAAGCGCCTGAATACTATGAAAGTGCAATTCTTACAAAATTTCACGGAGAGAGAGTTTTAGCGTGGAATAATTCATTAATCAGAGACGAGTCTGGACGCATTATCGGCACTCTCAGCTCAGGGGAGGACATCACCGATCGCAAGCGGGTTGAAGAGGCTCTGAGCAAAACAAATGAAAGATTAGAACAACAGGTTAAAGCGCGAACCGCTGAGCTTAAAGAAAGAAATATCGCTTTGAAGGTATTACTGGATCAGCGTAAAGATGATAAGGAACGGCTGGAAAAGACGATCATGGTAAATATCAAGGAACTGATCAATCCGAATTTAGCCCGACTCAAGAAAAGCCTGATAAACGACAGACAAAAAACCGAACTGGCTATCCTGGAAGCCAATTTAGATGAAATCATTGCACCCTTTGAGACGTCTCTATCCTCGGAATACTTGAAACTGACCCCGACAGAAATTCAGGTGGCAAATTTTATTAAACACGGCGCGACTTCACAGGAGATAGCCAGCTCGCTGAGACTGTCTCGAAGAACGATCGATACGCACAGGCATAATATAAGGAAAAAAATTGGAATCAGAGGAAAAGGCGTAAACCTCGGAACCTATCTGTCATCTCACACATGATATGGTTTTAGACCGGGTAGACGCCGTTTAATCATTTCCAATTTATTATTGACCAATGCGATTTTTTTAGAATAAACTTTCACATAATTTGCAATAATATAGTCAAATCCTTGTAACTCAGGGTAAGAAAAATCGTGGATCTGTCGGAAGGGTGGCCATTTTGCGATTTAAGGGGAGCTCCATTACTTTTATTTACAATATACAGAATGGAGGAATGGGAATGATGAGCTTTGTTTTTAAAAGTCGCTGGCAATCAAATTTTCTCAGAGTTGTATTTGTTCTCATTTTAACGGTTTTTATGATCGTCGGGTGTGGAGAAAGCGATGATGGCAGTACTACTTATTATCGTGATTCCGACGGTGATCGATATGGTGATCCGAATGTGTCGGTTGAGGATTATACCAAGCCATCAGGTTATGTAGCTGATAATACAGACTGTGATGATACGAATGAAAATATCCATGGATGTTGTTCGTCAGGTATACGATTTACAGATATGGGAGATGGCACTGTTCGAGATAATGCTTCAGGACTGATCTGGCTTAAAGATGCAAATGCATTCGGACAAAATGACTGGTATGCTGCCACGAATGCGGCGGCCGCTCTTAATAGCGGGGAGTATGGATTAACGGATGGATCGATAGAGGGAG
Source organism: uncultured Desulfobacterales bacterium (assembly GCA_964578935.1). GTDB lineage: Bacteria > Desulfobacterota > Desulfobacteria > Desulfobacterales > SURF-7 > JAQYVL01. The sequence continues at coordinate 13,365 of CAZOEW010000021.1, forward strand.
ATTGGCGATTGCCCACCAAGGCGGAATGGGAAGCGTTTATGTGTCGAGATTTCTATATTCCGGGATCTCTCTTAGAATCTTATTCGCCGGCATTGGTTAATACAGCGGGGGACGCTCAATGGTCAGATGGGGATGCGTTTACAGGAGTGATCGCCAGGTACTACTGGTCGAGCAGCGAGTACGAGTCTGGCTACGCGTGGAGCGCCTTCATGGGCAACGGCTATATTTACACCAGCTATAAGCAATACATCGGCGGCTACTACGTATGGCCGGTTCGCAGTTCCAACTGAATAGTGGATTATGGGAGTGATTTTGTAGTTTTGAATATAGGTTTTAAATTCATTCGAGCCTGCATGGGCGCTTGAGGTGAGTTCTTTATAAACGGAGTTGCTGAGTATCACCTCAAACCGATGGATCAGGTGATCGAACAGACCGGATTTAAACAAGAGAATCGCTGATGAGGAATCGATGAGTACTGTTTTCATGTTCTATGGAATATGGCCGTTCACGGGTAATATCTTTCAGGTTCCGGTTGTCAGGTGGAAGCGGAATATTTTTCTGGAAGGTCATTATCGATGACATAGATGCATATCTCTTTTGCGCCTTTTTTGGAATACGAATACCGGCTGTAAAGATTTTTCATGAGAAAGGTGATGTCATCCCGAATTTTTTGGTCATAGGATTTAAAATCCTCTTTATCAAAATCCTTGATTGCGCGTCTGAAATTCTCATTTTCAAGAAAGGGATCAAGAACTTTTTCCTTGAGGTTATATAAATATCGTTCGAGCAGTTTTTGATACAGAGAAGTCTCAACGATTTCTTTGCCGTCTATCATGATCTCCTGTGTCAGGGTTTTGGACGCATATTCCTTCTGGATGTCCTTCCGGAAGGAAAGGCGGGCGGTGTCATCAACCGTTTTTTCCAGCAGAAACTCTTCTATCGTTCTGAAATACTCTTCGGTTATGGTAATTTTTTCATCCGTATAGTTGCATTTTTCAGTCGCTCCCGGTTCAAAGTTGATGGAAAAAAGATAGTTCTTGATGTTTCTTGAAATCTGTTCCTCGTTGTAAAGATAGAGGGATTCTTTAACCTCCTGCAGGATCGTGTAATCATACATGCGTGAAAGGGAATCCAGAAAGCCCTCCGGGATCATGCCGGTTTTGTTTTGTTGAAAATGCTCAAAAAATTTACACAGCATCGACATGTTGATCAGTTTGTCTTCTTTCGCATAGATGGAGTAAAATTCATCAAACAGTTTAATGGAATCCCTTCCGGAGATGCCTGTTGAACCCTCTTTTTCGGATTCCGTAATGATTTTTCGGCGGCGTTTGGCTGTAAATCGTTTTCGGTCTTCTTCCCGGAGCCATGTTGGAATAACGCCTCTGTAAATCTCCATTTTAAGAAGCAGCAGGCCTTTGTCACAATAAAGCTGGTATTTTTCAGGGTTGCCGATCCATTCCAGAAGCGCTTCCGATTTCGTGTTGAGACGGGTTGATATGATTACCCTTGCAAAATTGTCCATCACCCTGGGAAGAAAATTTCCGTCAATATGCCGTCCAAAGGTGTTCCGGTAAATTTTTACTTCCGTGTCCAGATCCATTACATAGGGGATGTTTATAAATTTTATACGATCCAGAAATGACTGGGAGTCTTTGAGGTTCGGCTTGTCTTCCGGGTTCATGACGGCCATGAAGAGAGAGTTGATGCTTTCTTCAATATCCTCGACCTTATGCACCTCTTCACTGATGATGTTGTGAAGCTCGATAAGCCGGTCCGTGTTGTGGGCTTTTATGTCCATCAGGGCGTAAATGCCGTTATTGGTTTTGGCATAGTGTGAATAGATATAGTGAACCAGACTGCTGTCTCTCAGGATGGCATTGATTCTTTTTTGCAGGATTTCATTGGTGAAAACAGGCTGCCTCATGGGCTTGTCGCCTGGATTGAAAATAGAGATCCCCTGTCCGAGGCGCCTGCTGAACTGATAGGGCTGAGCATAAATCATTTGAAAGACTTTCTCAGGCCTTTTCAGTCTTTCCAGCAGAGCGCTGTAAAGAGAACTGCAAATGGTGCAGGGGGTTTCACGGAAAACCCATGCATAATCTTTTTCAGAGGACAGGATGTACTTGAACTCATCGTTTTTAAAGAGGTCGTCAAAAAATTCCCTTCGGAAGTGCTTGGGTATGATCATGATCGGGTTGTCATGACTCGGGCATGGGATTTCGATAAATTCTTCGTCGTTTTGAAGAAAAGGTTTTTCGATGTGCTGCTCCTCCCAATCCTCCCCTGCGGCTTTCATAAGGATTTGGATGAGCTTTTCGGCTGAAGGCGATGTCTCTCGATCATTGAAATTTTCGAACATCTTTTTGTCAATTCTCCAGATTATCTCATAACGAATCCCTTCTTCGGAATGGGAATATTCCTCGAATTTTCTGAGTATGTTGTTCAGGAAGGTGCTTTTGCCGCATCCGGGCGGGCCTTCAAAGATGTAAATTTTATTTTGCTGCGCCCCATGTCTCATCGCTTCGACCAGGCTGATTAATCGGTTCGCAAAGAGACGGTCTGCAAAAAAGGGGTTGTCAACACCTTCGATAAAGAGCCTGCTGCAGTCATAATTTACATATTGAATGGATTCAGGATCATCAGGATACTCATCTTCCCCTTTACCCACATAGAATTTGACCATATCGTGAAAAGAACGGAAAATGTTCCGTATGACAATCTCCGGTTTTTCTGAAAGGATGTTCAGAAATTGTATAAAGGGTATCGCATTGCGCTGGTCCCTGTCGCTCATGCTTTGATTCAGATTGACAAATGCTTTTTTCAGGCTGTCCATAATTTTCTTTGCTGTCGACTCCGCTGTTACAGTATTTTTCGGGTCAGTTTTCGGTTTTCCATGGTATACAATACACGCTGCATTTTAATTTCCGTTGTCGGTTCGGCATCTCTGGAAGACATTGACCTCATGAAGGGACCCGTGGAAGCCCACTTGGATGGCGCTTCCGCCGCGGGTTCCGTTGTTTCCAGATGGACCGTTCCACCCCACAGGTGTTCAATGCCGATCATGGTGTTTTCGATATATGCTTTTACAAGCGGTTTCCCTTCAAAATGATGGACGAGATAAAGGGAATGGTTATCATTTTTATTTTGATCGATCGAGAGGTGCGGGGGATGGTAAAGGGAATCCGTAACCATCTCCCGGTATTTTCCGGCATTTCTGCTTTTCACATAATACTGCCATTTTGTTTTGGCTTGATTCAAGCGTCTTCCGGCCACAAAAAGCTTGTTTTTATTTACAAAGTCCTGGTCGATAAACGTGTTCGTGAACAGAAAGTCGGAGAAGGTTTCACGGATTTTGAACATAAACTCTTTTCCTTTTCCGGTTTTCAGGTCAAACGTCTCTCGGGTGATCGAGTCGGAAATTTTTCGGAATTTTATGGAATACCTGCCCTTATCGGCGGTATCTTCAATGTTCTGGAAAAGGCGCATGCCAAGTGCATACGGATTGAGGCCCACGCGGGGAAGAGACGTAACACCCGCGTTTACACGGGCAAACTCAACCTCATGCCCGTTGATACGGTCATCTTGAAGAAAAAGTTTTTCATGCCAGTAACTCGCCCATCCTTCATTCATGATTTTAGTGCGGATCTGGGGCTGAAAAAAGATGGATGTTTTCCGGATTACCTGCAGGACCGAGTTCATCCAGGTATTTTCATTTTGATTCAGATAGCGGGAGTGTTCCATAATAAACTGAAGCAGATCAACGCAGGGCCTTGGTTTTTCCGCGCAGTATTTTTCAAAAATCGTTTCGAATTCCGGATGTTTCGCCGTTACTTCCGAAAAAAAGGCCTTCTCGCCAAGATCCCCCAGCTCTTTCTGGTATTTGTTGTATCTTTCGATTTCTTTGACATAGTCGTGTATGGGAACCTTTTTTTCGGATTGCAGAAAAAGATCGAAATAATAGTCCAGGCGGCTTGGTTTCCGTTTGCCATCCAGATGGGTCTGACTCGACAGATCCTTGTAATACCCGACAAGGTTATCGATACTCCTGGCGAACTCGATGGTGTAATCCACCCATCTTCCTTTTTCAGACCGAAGTCTCGCGAAAAGGCGTTTGTCCGAGAGCGCCTGCCCGGTAAAATCGTAGTCCCAGGTATGCCGGTAGTAAATGTTGTTTTGAAAAAAATCGATATGCGCCAGGACATGGTAGAAGATCATAACGTTCAGCCAGTCCGGATTGTTGTCGTTGTAAAATGAGATCGCCGGCCTCGTGTTGATGACCGTTTCGTAAGGATTGTTCGGGTAAAGCTCATACCGGCCTTTTTCCTTCAACACTTCAACGTCATGCACCCAGTAGTCATAAAGGGTGGGTATCATGAGTTTGGGGGAAAGCTCCAGGAGGTCGCGATTTGTCACAATGTATTCAAGCGTTTCATCATCGAAAACCAGGCCCGCATTTCTCGCCCTTTCCTTGCAGCCCTCCATGATTTTTTTCGTATGCTGGTTTATCAGTTCCATGTGCTGTTATTCTTCTAAAAGATGTTTGATCCCTTCGATAAGCCTGCTTTCCTCAGCGTCCTCCTGCAATACGTCCATTCTGAAAATCTTTGGATTCTGCGTCAGGAGATTTGACTTTTTCAGATACCTTTCAACCTCGCTTTCCTTTTTTGATCCGTAAGATCGTTCCGCAATGGTTATCCCGATCCGGTTGGCATATCGAAGCATCTTTTTCAACTCGGGCAGGGCCTCTTTCCCATCAGTATCCCAGTCATCTCCATCTGTGCCATGGAAAATGTAAATATTGTAATCTTTTGCGAGATTGTCCCTTTCAACCAGTTCGTTAACCAGCCGAAAAGCAGAAGCCACTTTTGTGCCTCCGGCCACTTTTGAATTATAATAGGTATAAAAGTCCGGCACCTCTTTTGCCTCGGTATCATGAAGGATAAACCGGGATTCCACCTGCATGGAATATTGAAATATCAACCAGCTGTAAATGAGCACATGCTGCGAGACCACAAGGCTTGTCGGCTTGCCGGACATGGAGCCTGAATAGTCTCTGAGAAAGAAAACAACCGCCTGAGACTCATAGTCCTTTTCGCGGGACAGAACCCGGTATACCTTGTCGCTTGGAGCGATGATAAAGTTTGTGGGATCGATTTGCCCGGGATCCGGTATGTTTCCGAGCCCGATATTGGTTTCCACAACCTTTCGAAGGGTTGCCTTTTTGTCGAGGATCTGGCCAAATCCCCGGTTTTTATCGGTCATGTCATAGGTGTAGCGGGTCAGGGATCGCTTTTTGCCCTTGTCCTTCAGATTCGGAAGCTCGAACTGCTCGGTCAGAATTTTGCCCAGATCATAAGCGCTGGATTCGATTTCATGTGCGCCCCCTTCACCCTCGCCGGGGCCTGACGCGTCCTGTGTCCCTTCAGGCCTTACCGGCTGCTCGCCGATAATCTCTCCTTCTTCGCCCGCCCCGGAACCGCCCATGGTCTCTTCTTCCTCTTTTCCGAACGAGGAGTCATGGATGAATTTTTCTTCAACAGTCGTTGGAACGATTACGACATTATCCTTTCCGCCTTTGCCGGGCCGGACAAGCCTTCCAACACGTATTTTACGGGGAAACCCGTCTTTTTCTCTCTGCTTGTCACGCTCAATCAGCTCATCAAGCGATCGCATCGCGGCTGTATAACCGGACATGGGGATAGATCCCCCGTGAAGGGATGTGAGATCATTCCATGCATAGAGGCCTTTCGGTTTCAGCGTTGTTTCTTCTGCAAAAGCGCTTTCCGTATCTTCGGAAACCGGATCATGGCTTCCTTCAAAGTTCAGTTCAGCCTCGATGCGTTTTTCCTGCTCAGGGGACAGGCCTCTTTTTTTTAATTCCTGATAGTATGGATACAGGTCTGATTTCATTCTGCTATACGGTTCCTGTTATTTTTCATCTTCCTGGGTGCAGAAATATTCGATTGTTTTCTGCGCGCAGGTCCGGCAGTAACCCAATTTGTTCAGCATGGTGTCGATCATGCGATCATACAGCTTTTGATTTTCTTCATTTGTCCGGTTGGCAAGCGCTCCGATAAGGCTGCCCGCGCCCGCGATATCGGATTTGAGCCGCACATCGGTGACCGCCTTGACCAGTTCAAGGTTGTCCATAAAGTTATAGTTCGGATCCAGTGAAATTTTCTGACCGTAAATTTTCCGGATGGAGGTGCGGAATGTTTCGCGCTGCTCCTCGGTTTTCAATCCGAGTCTTTCTTCCACGCTATTGATATACCGCTCGTCGATCTTGATCGCTTTCAACTCTTTGGTCTGAGGGTCCTTGAATTTCCACATTTTATCCGGGCCCAGGTTTTCAGCGTCAATACCGATGATCATGTTTACATAGTTCATGACATCCTTTCGAATGGCAAGGGGCTCATCCATGTATGCATTGAACATTTCCGTCATGATCCGCTCCCGGTAAAGCCCTTTCGCGGTTTTCAGATCCTCGAGATATTTACTTCTTTTGGTCACATCGTTGACGTAGTCCAGTATGATGCGCTCGATGGCCTTGAAGATATCGTACGCGAACATGCACTTTCCCTCGTTGGTTTCCGAGCTTTCGATCATGAGCTGAATCGCTCTTCCTAAATTTCGCTGCCCCAGACCTCCCTGTCCGAATCGTTTGGTGATATCCGGTTCCTGGTTCAGGGTGTCGATTACCTCGGTGAGTGTTTTCAAGCTTTTTTCACCGGCAACTTCTCCTGCCGCAAGCTTCATGGTTTCAATGGGTGTCAATTTTTCACTGCGCGGAAGCCTTGAAAGGACAATCGCAACCGATGATGCATAATTAAGGTTGGGATCCTGGTGAAGCGTCTCCATGCTGAGGGTTGATTTTGAATCACTTCCAATTGCATATTTTGTCAGTTTTTCCTGAAGTTTATAGTTGGTGTTATGCGAAACGTAACAGACCCGGCATCGGTCCACAATCGGCGCTTCTTCTTTTTCTTCTAAAAATCGATTGAATTCCGAGTTGTTGCTGGTGGCGATAATCAATGTGTCAATGGGCCATTTGAATCCGTCCATTTCAATATTTCGATTCTGTATGACCCCTAAATATACCTGTACCAGGTCTTTTTTGTTTTTATAAATTTCGTCGCTGAAATGAATTCCTCCGCCGGCAACCCTGGCCAGGGCGCCGCGCCTTAAGTCAAAGCGGTATGGATTGTTGGTGTCGGTGATATGAAGAAGACGCTGTATCGATTCTTCACCCAGGAGGTCTACGGCAGAAGAGGTTATCTTGTCTTTCGCGGGATATTTCCCGGTTACCGTTCCCAGGCTTTCGGTAAGCGGAACCGGGACGATTTGAATAAAGTTCAGCATCTGGTTTATTTTACCGTCCATCAGTTCGCGGATGCCATTCCAGATATATCCGCTGCAGGCGCCTAGGGGACGAAAGTTTTCATAAAACGTTTCGATTTCTGCTTCTGAGAAGCCGATTTTCTGGGCCAGAAATTTTTTATTCTGGTCCGGATCCTCGAAAAGGTTCATCGCCAGTATCATCGGGTCTTCATATGTCTGGGACTCAATTGAGGTAATTCTTCCGTAGCCGTCTATTTTGTCGAGGCTTACGAATTTGAAGGTGTATTTTTTATTTTCCGGAATTGTCAGAAAGTTCCGATATCTTTCGCAGAGGTAGTCCACGAAAAAGGTTTTGCCGTTTCCGGGTTCACCGACGAGTACATATGCCATTTCCTTAGAGGATCCCCCTTCCGCGGCATCTTTGACATAGGAGACAAAACTGTTCAGCTCGTCATACATTCCAATGATATGTTTTTTTCCGATGCGGAAAATTTCAAAGTCATAGGTGGTTTTACCGTTTACCACCACTTTGTCTATTTTTTTTTCCAATATCATCCTGGATACACTTTGAAATGCATTCTCGAAAATTCGTTTGCCCTCTTTGACAGCAGTCAGATGTTGCTGGAGAGTATAATTGGGTTTGGTGGCCATGTTCCCTCCCATGTAAGGTGATTATCCTGGAAATACCGTTATGCTGGATTGATAAAATGGTTCAGATTGCTGCTTTATTATGACCGGTAGACCATCATATTTCAATAAAAAATTTTACGGGGCACATACTGTTTCCAGATGGATGCCGTATAAAAAGTAGTGGAAAAGACACGCCTTATTGTTTTACATATCCCCACTCTGTCAGGCGCTCGTAAGCGTAAGCGGCCTTTTCTCCCTGGTTGACGACGGTGAGATAGTTCTGATATTCCTGTGCAGCGCTTTTTATATTTTCCATCTGCTCCAGACAATATCCCTTGTAAAAGGTTGTATTGGGGTTGCCCGGAAGTATTTTTTCGTATTTTTCAAACTGTTCGAGGGCATTGTCGTATTTTTTCTGTTTCATTTTTGAAAACCCGTTAAGATGCCATGATCCGGCTTCTTCCGGGAAAACCTGTCCCGCGGTTTCCGAAAATCGCTCAGCTTGAGCGTAATTTTCCATCAGCAATTGACATTGCGACATCATCAACAGGCCTGCATAGTCGTCGGGTGCGGCAGAGAGAGCGTTTTTGAAATGGTCTTCCGCGGAAGGATAGTTTTGCGCGGCCATCTCCTTCTCTCCCTGCTGCATGGATTCAATGGCAGGTTTTATCTTGCGAAGCTGAGCGGTATGATCCATGTACCGTTCCCGGTAAAGGGAATTTTTTTTATCGGGCTGATATTTGGTCTGGATTGTTTTAAGTGCGGTATCGTACCGTTCATCACTCATGGGATGGGTTGAAAACATCAGCTCTATGGCGTTTGGTTTATGTTTGGACATGTTTCTCAGCATATCCATCAATCCGGAAAATCCGTCTGGATTATATCCGGACCGGGTCATATATTCCAATCCCAGAGAGTCTGCTTCACGCTCATTATCCCTGCTGTAGGATGCGAGAAGAGCGCCGGCGCCGATCATGCCGAGGGTCGATGCAACCTTTGAATACGCCGGACCTTTTGTTCCCGCGTAAACGGCAATACCGCCCACGACTGCCTGCGTCAGCATGGATTGAGACATTCTTTGCGCGGTATGGCGCGCATTGACGTGGCCCAGTTCATGTCCGAGCAGAGCCGCCAGTTCCGCTTCATTGTCAAGGCTGAGCAATATTCCTCGTGTCGCGGCGATGGTCCCGCCTGGAAAAGCATAAGCATTCACATAGGTTGCATTTACCCCTTTGAATGAATACGGCATATTGGGGCGATGGGTTCGCGCTGCCATCTCTTTTCCGGTTTTATCGAGATAATCGGCAAGAAGCGTATCTCGAATCGTTCCATAGTCAGCGGAAAACTGATAGGGAGAATTTTCTTTGTCTATTTTAATTTCACTGTCTTCTGAAATAAGAATCAACTGTGATTTTCCGGTGACCGGGTTCACGGCACAGCCTGCTGCAAAGCTGGCAGCGGATATCGTTGCAAACTGAAGGAACTCTCGACGCGTAATCGTCGATTCCAGACTTGTTTTTTTCGCTGTCATGGTTTTCTCCGAAAAATATAGGTTTTCGAAAAAGATAGACATCTTAATCATTCGGTATGAATCATAAATAAGAGCGCGCGTGATGTCAATTCGGATTCGTGCCGGTATGATTTTTTTTGCGCACTCTTTGTTATGCGAAAAAGGCGGATGCCCAAGGGAAGACCTTGTCTTTTGATCCATAATATACGGGTATCCTGTTTCGGATTTTATAGGGGTTACTCAAAGGAGAACTGCCGGGGAACAGGGGGGTGTGGTTAAGGTATTTCAGGCCGCACTCCTGCCCGGTGTTTTTCATGCCTTTTTCAGGTAGAACAAGAATAGGATATCAGCGGCCGTCCAACGTTCTGGAATGGAAACCGCTTCTTTTTCTGCCGAAAAATGATAGAGAGCTAATTATATAGAGAAGCAGACAGGGCAGGCGCCCGGACAGATTTGCCGGGAGACGCCTGCCTGCCGCCTGGATTGATTATAACCGTTGGACATTTTTAGCTGCCGGTCCTTTATCACCAATCTCTACATCAAAAATTACTTTTTCCCCTTCTGAAAGTGTCTTGAACCCGTTCATGTTAATTGAAGTGTGATGAACAAACACATCTCCTCCAGCATCCTGTTCGATAAAACCAAACCCTTTTTTGTCATTAAACCATTTTACGATCCCTTCCGGCATAACCCTGACCTCCTCCTTGCTCAATGAAAGTTACTGATTTTAAAAAGGTTTCCGTAACGAAAACCTTTTCACCACAATTCCCTGATGAAGGGAATACCCCTACCCACTATCCAACAGTCTACGATATGTATGGTAATTGATTAAGGCATGGAATTCTTGGAGAACGATGCGTCGCATTTCAATAATTACTTTCGGAAGAGCTTAAAAAGCACATTCATGTTTCGTATTTTCGCATACAATGGTTAACAGGGATTGTTTTTGTATCCGCGCTTTTTCTCCGCGTAGTGAAGTCGTTCAACGGGTCCCGGCGAAAACCATTCCTCTTCGGTGCGTTTGGCGCAACCACCTTTTCAACAGCAAGGAAGTTGACCGTATACATTGATTTGTGATGCGTGGACATGATTCAATGTTCCACAAATGATGACTGACGATAATCCAACTGACGATTAAAGTCAAGGTAAATCAAAGAGTTCAGCCAGGAACACTTGCATCTGAAGACCCATTTTTTTTCAAACCCCGGCGATTCCGTATTGCCGCATTTTTTTTACCATCCCCTCATGATGGGAACCTTTCCAGTAAATTCGGTTGCATCGTGTACAAATTTTGAAACGGTTGAAATAGAGACGTGTTTTCGGCTGCAGCCGGGATAAAATGTCCTTTTTTTCTATCGGAATCAGCAAGTTATTGCATCTTAAACAGCGTGAAAAAGGGTCAAGATGGGGGGTAAGATTAAAAAAATTAATAATTTCTTTGAGTTGGTCTTCCGGATCAATCGCCCGGACATACCGTCCAAATGTGATTTTCCGATGCTTCAGGAGCCCCAGATCTTTGCTGAGAACAATTCGTTTACTTTCATGGGCGATCGATGCGATTTCATTGTCTGAAAGATCTGCCGAGGTCTGTGTGTCAATTCCTGACATGCGTAAAAGCGTTGCAAGTTTCGAGACATTGAGATCCGCGATAAATCGAATTTTTTTTAAGGGATCGGAGCGCAGACAGGTCGGACAGGTGACATCAAATGGGGGCGGGATTTCAAACAGCGTAATCGTCATGGAGGTCTCCGGGATAAACCCGAAATTGACCTCTTCCTGCCCGCAGCGGATCGTTCCGATTTCCGTATGCGGGATTCCCATGGATTCGATGATATCCTTGATGGAAGCTTTTCTGCGAATCGGGTAGGTTATCAAACGGCATCCGCTGTATTTTCGGTAAAGAAGCGAAACAAGGCTCTGTGATAAAACAAGATGAAGGTTGGGCATGACAGGCACTGAATTTATCATTTTTTGTTGATGCGGGATCGATCCCCGTGGATATCCGACACGTTCGGAATTACCCTGTTTAAAGATCCCGGTATTTCATGCACGGTTGAAAATAGTTGCGCGGTATGCAAAATTCTATTGATATCCATATCATTTTTCAAGAAGAATTTTAAGCGATTCCATTGCACCCCGCGCTTCCTGCCCCTTGACACTGGAACAGCATTTATGAGAAATTAAAGGGCATTTTCGTAATCTCAATCATCAGGACAACCGGTTTTGTTTCCCCGGTCAACAGCAGTAACAACGGAAGGAGTATGATGAAAACGGATCGAGATAATCGTTCTTATCGCGGACTATTACAATCGGATGATGGTGTTATTTCGAAAATTATCCATTCCGGGGACCAGTCCATCACATTTCAGACAGAATTCGGGCTTTCTCAGAATTTGATCGATCATCTGAGGAATCAGCCGGAGCACATTTTATTCAGCGAGCGCTCCAGGATCGCGAGGCTTGGATTTCAGATCACCTGTGAGCCGTTTTCCGCTGAAAATCTCAAGGGAGAGGTGTTGACGCTTACGCAGGTTGCATCTCCTGTGATTACCGATTATCCCGGGCTTGATATGTTGAGAGAGTTTTTTGATGCAGGCCTGCCGGTCGGGCGTCTGGTGTTTTGTGATCCAGAAGCGCTTTTGACATCGGATGAAGTGCTGGCCGCCATTGAAAGATCGGAACTTAAACTTCCCGCATCCACTTCAATTTCAAGTGACGGAAGAATCGTCATTGCTCCTCATAAAGTAATCTGCGAGTTAAAGGAAGGGATCACCAAAAAAACCCTGTTCCGGATTCTGCTTCATGAAGATGGCCGGGAAATTCTGAGCCGGTATCAGATCCAAAAACCGGTTTCCGCACTGACAATCCCTCCCCGGAAAGGCGTTATTACAACCTGCTCCATGTATCTGAATGACCACTATATCGTTTTGCAGGGTGGATCTTCCCTGGGTCGAAACCTTCCGGCAACCGTTCTTGACCCGATTAAAACCCGTGGTATCCGGATATACCTGGAAATTGTCAACGGGAGCGATCATCCTCTGGTCAACCCGCTGATTTCCGCCCGTATTTACGGCAAGACAAAGCACCGGACAGCAGATCGCAGAAAGGCCGCCTCTGGAATGGATTCGGAAGCCGAGTACAACCGCATGAAAGATTTCGAAACCCGGCTTTGTGAAAAAAAGTCGGCAAACTGCCACTTCCTGAATAAACCGGTAGCGGTTCTGGATAAAAAAATGAAGGATCTCGGCAACGCGCGGATATACATCAATGCTCCGGAAACTCCCTGCAGGGTCTCTAAAGCGGAGTGCACCTCCGAACGCCGAGATTTTTCCACCCAGAGCAAATGCGTTCATGTGTATGCCACTTCAAACATCCGCGATTCCCTGAAGGAAAAGAAAGTGGTGATTGTCCTGAAATATTTTCCAAACATGATGGAGCACCGGGATATCGTCAACCTGGCATGTGAAGGCAGAATTGAATCGATCTATTTTTATGAGCCTTCCTGTGAGCACGGGCCGTTTCTCTCTCAGCAGGATCACCACAGGCTCCAGGAATATCATACGTTCGGAATAGACGTATACTGGGTTTGCGAACTGAATCGCCGTATCATGGTTCATACCATGCGGGATGGAATGGGCTATTTCGTTGTTCCGGAGCGGCTTGCTGATTTTCATAAATCCATGCTTTTCGCCTTTTACGGCTCTACGATTGAGCTGTCCGAAGGCGGTGTACAAAGGTTGGGAAAGCTTATGGACGCTCTTGTCGGCTTCTGGGGCAGAAACATCGGCATTGTAACCGGAGGCGGCAGCGGCGTGATGGAAAAGGCCAATGAACAGGCACGGGAAAGGGGAATCCTTTCAGGCGCGAATTTTCTGGACATTACCGACCAGTCAATGACCACGGATGTGGATTTCTGCCAGGTGTTTCAGGCAACGTGCCGTCACAGCCGCCAGAAATGGTTTGAGGTGACATCCTTTCCGATTTTCAATATCGGAGGACTTGGTTCACTGGAAGAACTGGGAATCACCCTCTGCAACATGAAGCTTTCCATTATGGAGCCGGTTCCCATTATTCTTTTCGATACCGAGGGTGGATGCGATTTCTGGGAAGGAATGAAACATCAGATTCAAACCATGGTGAGAAGCGGCCGGGCACCTGCCTGGATTGAAGAAAATATTGTGGTAACCAATGACCCTGAAACAGTTGTTGCGGTTTACCGGGAGCGGCTTCAGCTGTTTTAGCCGTGCCGGAGCCAAGTGGTCGGTTGCCCTGGCATGACAACTCTTTTTACAACGCCATCATCTTTATCGTATCTGTAAAAAGAAAAAATGCTCCGGCCAGGAGGATGTGAAATGGCAAAGGTAAAAATGGTTCCCGGGATTTGGGGAACGTTAACCGCCGCAGAAGCCCTCACCAGCGAGCAGATACAGGAAAAAGCATCCGCCCTGCTGTCGCAGATGACTCTTCTGGAAAAGATTCATCAGATGTCCGGCGACACTCCCCGGATACCGGGCATGGTCGAGATGCAGTTGGCATATAACAAAAGACCGTATCCGGCTGGTGAAAATTTTCGTCTGGGCATACCGGGCATCCGTTTTACAGATGGTCCCCGGGGTGTTGTCATGTCCGCTTCGACCTGTTTTCCGGTGACAATGGGACGGGGGGCGACATGGGACATGGAGCTGGAAGAGCGGGTAGGAGATGCCATCGGTGTGGAGGCAAGATCACAGGGGGCCAATTATTTTGGCGGCGTGTGCATCAATCTGCTTCGCCACCCGGCCTGGGGGCGTGCACAGGAAACATATGGCGAGGATTCATTCCATCTGGGTGAGATGGGGGCATCGCTTGTTCGGGGAATTCAGCGGCATGTCATGGCCTGTATCAAACATTTCGCCGCAAACAGCATCGAGAATACGCGTTTCAAAGTAGATGTCCGCTTAACTGAACGGGCGCTTCACGAAGTCTATCTGCCTCACTTCAAGCGATGTGTCGATGAAGGGGCTGCCTCGGTCATGAGCGCGTATAATAAGGTGAATAAAGAGCATTGCGGTCATCATGCCCATCTGCTTCGGGACATTTTAAAAGGACAATGGGGGTTTGAAGGATTTGTCATCTCCGACTTTTTGCTGGGCATTCGGGATACCCGTGCGGCAATTACCGGCGGTCTGGACATCGAGATGCCGTTTGCCTGGCATTATGGCAGAAAATTGCATAAACTGCTTGAATCCGGGCAGGTGTCGGAAGCACACATCGATGATGCGGTTTTCAGGATATTAAAACAAAAAATCAGGTTTGCGCAAATTGGTGAACCAGAACGATATGGCCCTCACCAGACAGCATGCAGCGCGCACACGGTTTTAGCCCGGGAGGTGGCTCAGAAATCGATTGTATTGCTGAAAAACAATGCGATCCCGGAAACCGGAAAACCCTTACTGCCCATTGACAAATCAGAGATCAAACAGCTGGCTGTCATCGGCAGGCTTGCCTCAGCGGAAAATATTGGAGATAAAGGAAGCAGCATGGTGCATCCTCCATATGTCGTGACGCCTCTTGCGGGAATAACGGCAGCCGCCGGTGCCGGAGTCGAAGTTCATTTTGATCATGGCAGGGATATACAATCCGCCGTGAAAACCGTCTGCAATGCAGACGCTGTCATCGTTGTCGTTGGATATACCCATCGGCAGGAGGGCGAATATATTCCATTCTCGCCCAATGGCGGAGATCGTGACTCTCTTTCTCTCACCCGGCATGATGAGGCTCTGATTCAAGCTGTTTCCGCGCAGAATCCCAATACCGTTGTCATTCTGGTGGGCGGGAGTGCGATCATTACCGAATCCTGGAGAGATGGCATTCCGGCCATCCTGATGGCCTGGTATCCGGGCATGGAAGGCGGAAACGCGATTGCAGATGTTCTGTTCGGTGATGTCAATCCCAGCGGCAAACTTCCATGCAGCTTTCCCAAATCCAAAGAT
>CAZOEW010000022.1:0-28489 GCA_964578935.1 uncultured Desulfobacterales bacterium
GCTGATGAGAGGAGTTGTTTCTTTATTTAAATAAACTTCCTGCCTCCTGAAAGCTCCGATTAAATCAGTGCCATGAATAATTTTATGCGGATCAACGATCAATTTTTTCATGTCCGGAAATCATCATGGCCAGACGTTCCAGCATTCCCGCCCGAATCGTATTTCAGACGGCGGCAGGTCTGAAATCGTGAAAGATTCTTACTCCAATTTTTGCACCGGTACAACCATTTATTATAAAATTTTTCAAGGTTTTTATAACGGCCTGTTTCTTGTTCTATTTTAGACGATTGAATCATTCAGCATTTGTTGTATGACTTTACTAAATGTGGGCCATAGAGTATAAAACGACAAAAACGATTGTCGACAGATGAGCTGCTCAAAATGGCGGAAATGGCATTCGACTGAATCAGGAGAGCCGCCGAAAACAGCATGAACCTGGAAGCAAAAAAGCTGCGATTTTCGTATGGGAGGCTGGATGAACATGCGATTTGACACTCAAAACAGATCCACCCGCGATAAAGAGAGAACTGAAATCAAGAGTGCGGAAGACCTGCCTCCTCTTTATTACATGAAGGGACTTTATAAAAGGATGCTGGCTTATGACAAGTTCCTGGGCATAGAAGAAGACGGTGCGACAAACCAAAAAAAAATAATGTTGCGGCTGCAGATGATGAGGGTATTTGCAAAGCTCCTTAAACCGATGCTTCGATTCGAGAACCTTTTTTCTTATATCACAAGAAGACAGATTGAAATTAATGCAAGCCACTCCATGACCCCTGACATCTGGTATGCCAATATCGCGGGGCATGGATTTTTCAAAGAATGGTACAGACAGATATGCGAAAACAACGGCAACCCGGAAAAACCCGTGGTGTGGCTGGAATGGTGCCTGTCAACAGAGCTTGTATATGCCTTTGATGCGCTCCCGATTATTCCGGAAACCCTGGTGGCTATTCCGCTGCTGATGATGGGACTCGAACCGAATCAGGTGTTGTGTGATCACGCCGAACAATCCGGTGTTCCGCAGGAGTATTGCTCCGCGGCCCGGAGCGCCATCGGCGCCTGTCTAACAAGACAGTATCCGGACCCAACCTGTATTGTTACCGTATCTCATCCGTGTGACAGCATGGTGTCCTCCTACCAGACGATCGAGTATCTGACGAACGCACCCATATACCGGCTTGACACGCCATACTGGGATGACACCCGATCTCTGGATTATTACACCGAAGAAATAAAAGGTCTTATCGTATTTCTGGAAAAACAGCTGAACCGCAAACTTGATTATGACCGTCTCCGTGAAACGTTAACGGAAGTCAATAAAACCAATGAGCTGCTTATGGAAATTAACGAGATGTGCAGGGCTGAACCGTGCCCGGGTTCCGGTTATATTCATGTTTTAACATGGCTTGCAGGAGCGGGCGGAAGAGGTATGCCCGAAGTTACCGAGGTAGCCCGGAGGATGCATGATATCATCCGGAAAAGGCTTGAAAAAGGAAAAGGGGCGGTTAAAAAGGAAAAAATCCGGGTAATCTGGTTTGATGTGCCGATTGTGTTTTATCCGTTGATGATATGGATGGAAGAGACATTCGGTGCGGTGGTGGTAGTGGATCTGGTGGGGTATGTCAACACGCCTCCTATTGACACCTCAACTCCGGAGTCCATGAGAAGAGGCCTGGCTGAGTCATACATGAACCTGACCATGGCCCGGCAGTTCCATGGAACGATCCAGCTTTTTCATCGGGATGTACAAAAGATATGCAGGGAGTATAACGGCGACTGCTTTATCTACGCCGGCCATGCAGGATGCAAGCACGGATGGGCAAGCGTCAGGCTTCTTAAAGAGGAGATGAAAAAGATCAATATGCCGCTCCTGGTTCTCACATCGGATATCTTCGATATCCGGATGACAAATGAAACCAAGCTGAAGGAACAGGTAGAAGAATTTTTTATAACCAATGGGTTGTGCTAAACAGCACGTTTTATAAAGGCGTTGAAACAGGTTCCATGCATATTTTCAATATGCAGCGAGCCAGCGGCAACCTGAATTCGTAAACTATACGGAGAGAGTATGAGTGTTATCCATCAATTTCGAAAGATCGCAAAAGAGCCTTTTAATCCGTATCTCCGGGATTATAAGGGGAAGGGGGGAAAGATAGTCGGTATTTTTTGCTCTTATGTGCCTGAGGAACTGGTTGCCGCGGCAGGAATGGTTCCTTTCAGGATGAGGGCTGTAGGCTCCACAAAAACGACACTTGGGGACACCTGGTTTTCCAGCTTTAACTGTTCATACGCAAGGCATATATTCGATCTCGCCCTTGAAGAAAAGTTTACATTTCTAGACGGGATCGTTTTCATCAACGCCTGCGACCATATCCGGAGAATGTATGACAACTGGCAGGCTGCCCTGGATTATCCATCGTTTATTCATTTTATTGCCGTACCGCACAAAAAGGACGAGGGCGCTGTAAAATGGTACAGAGAAGAACTGGAGATTTTTAAAAAAAAGTTGGAAGAACACTTTCAGGTTGCCATATCCGATGAGGCGTTGTGGGAGGCGATCAGAACATCTAACCGGATCAGACGATCGCTGTCAAAAATTTATGAAATGCGGAAAAATGATTCCCCACCGGTCACCGGAGCGGAAATGTTGTCGATTATCATGGCGGGGACCGCTCTTCCGAAGGATCAGTTCCTCATGATGCTGGATGCACTTGGCAAAGAACTTCCCGGGCGCAGGGTGTATTCCAGCAATGCTCCTCGTCTGATGATCCAGTCCGGATGTCTCGAGGAGATAGAACATCTTGAGCTGATTGAAAGCCATGGCGCTGCGTTGGTGGAAGACTCACTGTGTTTCGGGAGACGCTATTTTGACAAAGAAGTTGATGAGACGCTGGAAAACCCGCTCGATGCTCTGGCAGAGCGGTATATGAACCATCTTTCATGCCCTCGCATCAGCGATGATTTCCGGAACAGGATTGAACACACAAAAAATGCCGTTAAGCAGTACCGCCTTGAAGGAGTGATCTGCGAAAGGCTGAAGTTTTGCGATTTGTGGGGAGGAGAAGCTTTCATACTCAAAAACGAGTTGAAGAAGATCGGCCTGCCGATGCTGTACCTCGAGCGTGAATTATACGCGGGCAGCGAAGGGCAGCTTAAAACCAGGGTTCAGGCTTTCATGGAGAGAATCGGAAAATTCTGATCCCGAACAGATGTCGCAAACATGAGATTGTCATGGTTGATGGTAAAAGGTTATACGCCGGTATCGACGTTGGGTCGCTGACCGCCGAGGCTTTAATTTTAGATCAGGACGGAAAAACAATCGTCTCGACGATCATCAAGGTTCGTCCCCGGCCGGAACAGTCAGCCCGGGACGCTTTTGATAACGTACTCGATGCCGCAGGTCTTTCAGAGGATCAAATCAGCCTTTGTTTTTCTACCGGCTATGGACGTGATTCCATCTCTTTTTCCTCAAAGAATATAAGCGAAATCTCCTGCCATGGCCGAGGCGCACATTATCTCGCTCCTGCCATCCGGACCGTGATAGACGTCGGCGGGCAGGACTGCAAAATCATAAGGGTAGACGATAGCGGCTATCTTGAAGATTTTGCCATGAACGATAAGTGCGCAGCGGGAACAGGCAGGTTTCTCGAGATGATGTCACGGACGCTTGGTGTGGATATATCCGAACTGGGAGCGCTGGCCGCAGGTTCAAAAAAACCTTTTGCCTTGAGTTCTATCTGTACCATATTTGCCGAACTGGAAGTGATGCAGCTGCTTTATTCAAAGAAAAAAAGGAAGGATATCGCTGCCGGTATACACGTTTCTTTGGCCCGCCGGATTAAGTCACTTGTCGGCAGAGTGGGGTTGGCAGGTAAAGTGTGCATGACCGGTGGAGTTTCAAAAAACATCAAGATGGTTCAGCTTCTTGAACAGGAGCTGGGAGTCACATTTCAAAATTTGTCAATGGATCCTCAACTGGTCGGAGCCCTTGGTGCCGCGCTGTTCGCACGAGACGCCCTGCAGAGACAAGGCCTCTAATAAATGATTACGGCGGGTATCGACATAGGCACAAGAACAGCAAAAGCCGTTATTCTCGGGCGGAACGGTATTCTCGCGTCCGTAATAAGACCGGTCGATGATTCTGTATCCCGTATAAGCCGCCGTATTCTGAAATCGGCTCTGAAAAAAGCGGGAGTGAGACGCGGCAAGTTGCGCTGCGCGGGTGCTACCGGTTACGGACGCAAAAACGTCAGGATCGCGGACTACCAGTTCACCAGCCCTGTTTGTACTGCAAAAGCAGCATACTATCTGGATAAGGAAATCCATACCGTGATCGATATCGGGGGAATTATAACCTGTGTTGTACAAGTTGGAGAAAACGGAAGCGTTCTCGATACTATTGAAAATGAGAAGTGCGCTTCCGGCAGCGGCCGGTTTCTTGAAATGGTAGCAGAGGCAATGGAGATTCCGCTGGAGAAGATAGGCCCCATTTCACTTCAATCTGTCCGGCCGCTGAACCTGTCCAACCAGTGCGTTGTTTTCGCGGAAAGTGAAATCATATCGCACGTGAACGCAAATGAAAAACCCGAGGATATTCTCGCGGCCCTTCATCGTTCCATAGCGGAAAAAGCGTTTGCCCTTGCCAAAAAGGTGACATTTAAACCACCCACTGCGGTTATCGGCGGGGTAGCAAAAAATACCGGTGTCGTGCATTTTCTTGAACAGAAACTGGGTTCGAAAAACAGGAGTCTGTCCGAAGACTCTCAAATTATAAGCGCTCTGGGTGCCGCTCTGCTTGCCCGAGAAGGAAACAACAGGAGGTGATTCTTCAAGTCAATTTGAATTTCTAAAAGGGAAAGTTCCTGCATTTTATGAAGTGTATTGAATTTATGGTTTTAAAGCCATAAATTCTGTATTAAAGAGATACGACAGAAGGAGAAAGTCTGCATGAAAAAAATGATGATCAAGAGCACCGGCAGATACCTGCCTGAAAGAGTTATAACAAACAAGGATTTGACGCAATGGATGGAGACTTCTGATGAATGGATTCAGCAACGGACCGGCATTGAAGAACGAAGATGGGTGCCTGAAGAGGGGAATGTCGGTGCTTCTGATCTCGGTCTGGAAGCTTCAAAAATAGCTTTGGACCGGGCCGGATGGGTTCCGGAAGATCTTGATCTGATCCTATTTGCCACGTTAAGTCCCGATATTTTTTTCCCCGGTTCGGGATGTCTTCTCCAGAGTAAACTCGGCTTGAAAGCAACACCGGCAATCGATATCCGTCAGCAATGCACCGGTTTTCTTTATGGGATGCAAATATCCGATGCCTATATCAAAAGCGGTTACGCAAATAAAATTTTATTTGTTGGTGCTGAAGTTCACAGCACCGGTTTAGAAAAAGCGACAAGAGGCCGCGATGTTACCGTTATTTTCGGAGATGGTGCCGGAGCTGTTTGCCTTGAAGGCATCGATACGGATGAAAAGGTCGGTTTACTTGCCGCAAGCCTTCATGCTCAGGGAGATTATGCCGAATCTCTCATGTTGGAAGTTCCTGCTTCAAGGCTTAATCCTCGACTTACCAAAGAACATTTTGATGAAGGCAGACATTTCCCAACGATGGATGGTAAAAATATTTTTAAACTTGCGGTAAAACGTCTTCCGGAAGTAACGCAAAAAGTGCTGGACGAAGTCGGGTTGACCATGGAAGATATCGACCTGGTGATACCCCATCAGGCCAACCTTCGTATTAACCAGTTTTATCAAAAAGCGATGGGAATACCTGACGAAAAAATTTACAACAACATTCAGAAATTGGGGAACATTACGGCCGGAAGCATCCCGATCGCTCTGGACGAGGCAATTGAAAAAAAAATTTTAGCGCCTGAAAAAAGCACGGTAATCTTTTCAGGTCTCGGGGCTGGATTGACGTGGGGGGCGATTATTTATCGATTTATGTAACCATTGACACAAGATCGCCCGGCATTATATAGCCCGGGTATAAAAAATTCTTGCCTTTTGCTTCCGGCATCATAGTTGTGCATCACAGAAAGCACGTTTATTGGTATTGAAAATACTTCGGATGGTTTGGCTCCTTCAAAACAGGAAGAAGGTCGCGATAATTCGAACAGATCCTATAACCGTTACAATGGAAAGGAGTTTTTTATGATGAATTTCGAAAATATCTTTTTATCGCAGAGGATTTTAAAAGCGCGAATCGCCTTTTGTTTTTTCTGCGCAATGGCGATGGCGCTTATTTTGGGCCAGGTTGTGACGGACACTGCGGCCGCACACGAGGAGTCCGAATATCTCATCAAGTTTGCCACGATTGTTCCGGAAGGGTCTCCCTGGGCCAAACACCTTACGCGTGTCAAAGAAAGAATAGAAAAAGAAAGTAAAGGAAGAATCCAGACCAAGATTTATCATGCCGGAACGCTGGGCGGTGAGGTGGAAATGGTTAGAAGCCTCCGGCGCGGAAGGATTCAGGCTTTTGGCGGAACTTCCGCTGCCGTAGCGGAAGCAACCGGCATACCCGAGCTGCAGGTGCTTGAACTTCCCTATCTTTTTGACAGCCTGGAGGAAGCCGATTATATTCTGGACAACGTCGTGTTTGATGATTTTCAGAAGATTCTCAACAAAAAAGGGTTTTATCTTGCGTACTGGCATGAGAACGGCTGGCGTAATTTTGCCACGAAAAAGATTGCGATCAACAAACCATCCGATTTCCGAAAACTGACAATGAGGTCACAGGAATCATCGGTTCATCTGGCAATGTGGAAAGCGTTGGGTGCGCAGGCTGAACCGATTCCAACCACAGAGGTTATGGTTTCCCTGATGGACGGAATGGTGGACGGATTTGATATGAGCCCTGTTTTCACGGTTTATTATGGGTGGTATCAGGAGGTTGACCACTATGCGGTCTCGCGGCACATGTATCAACCGGCCGTTATTCTGTATTCATTGGAATTTTTTGAATCATTACCAAAAGATCTGCAAAAGATTGTTATTGGTGATCCCGGAAAGGAGATGGCCTGGGGAAGAAAAGCGGTACGTGAAATGAACGAGTCGCTGCTTCAAAAATTTGGCGATAGGGGCATCGTGGTTAACAGACTCACGGAAGAAGAAAGAGCTGCTTTCAGGGAAAAGCTCCTTCCCCTGCATAAGGACTTCGAAAAGATCGTGGGAAGAGAATTGCTTGAAAAAATCTACGCCGGAAAGAAAGCGTTCGCGTTAAAGAACAAAAGCAAATAGCCGGCGGATGAGGGTTCGGTCGGGATTTGAAACAGGAAGAGATTTTGGATAGCAGGAAAACGTTAATCAGAGGCGGCCGGGTATTGACCATGGACCCGGTTCTGGGAGATTTCGATCAGGCTGATCTTCTGATCGAAGAGGATATCATCCGGGAAGTCTCTCCGTTCATCGATATCGGATCTTCCGAGACAATCGAAGTGGTAGATGCCCGAAATATGATCGTGATGCCGGGCTTTGTGGATTGCCATCGCCATATGTGGCAGACGCAGCTGCGGGCTGTTGCGGCGGATTGGAGCCTGTTCGACTATTCTGCCAGAATACGTTCTGTTTACAGTTCGTTTTATGAGCCGGAAGATGCTTACCTTGGCTGTTATGCGGGTTTTCTGGAAGCAATCAACGCAGGGACCACTTCCATCGTGGACCATGCCCATATCATGAACTCTTCCGATCATGCCGATGAAGTGATTCGGGCATTCAAGGATTCAGGGATGCGGGGCATTCTCTGCTACGGTCTTTTCAACAATCCCCGGCCGGAGAACAGGGTCGGGATTTCGGTATTTGAAACTCCGCAATGGATGCTTGATGATGTTCGGCGCGTCCAAAAGGAGCATTTTACGTCGGATAAGGGGCTTGTCGGCATGGGAATTGCTCTGACCGAGACAGAGTGGTTCCCATCCGAACTGGCGCGAAGAGAGATCGAATTCGCCCGTGAAGTCGGGGCAAAACGGATCAGCATTCATGCAGGCATGGCCGCCTTGAGCCGACATACCCGATATGTTGAACGGCTGGCAAAGCTGGGTCTGATGGATTCGGATCTTCTTTTTGTACACGGGTCCAGTTTGAGTGATGATGATTTAAGATGTATCGCGGAGAGCGGCGCTGCAGTGGTGTCCACTCCGGAAACAGAGCTTCAGATGGGCATGGGCTTTCCGGTGCTTGCTCGTGTTATGGCAAGCGGTGGTCGGCCGTCACTTGGGATTGATATCGTCTCTAATAACAGTGGGGACATGTTTACACAGATTCGGCTGAACCTGCAGGTGCAACGAGCGATAGACAATGATTCTCTGGATCAAAAGGGCATGATGCCGAGAGACATTCGGCTCAAGGCCCGTGACCTTTTGGAGATCGCCACAATCGGAGGCGCCGGAGCGATCGGCCTTGATTCAACAGCCGGCTCCTTGACTCCCGGCAAACAGGCGGATTTGATCATGATTCGTGCAGATTCGGTAAACATGATGCCGGTGAATGATCCTGCGGCGGCTGTGGTCATGTGCGCGAATGTCGGTGATGTGGATACGGTTATGATCGGCGGCGCAATTCGAAAAAGAAACGGCCGGCTAAAGGACGCTGATTGGCCTTCTGTATCCCGGAAGCTGGTTGCTTCCCGGGATCGAATTGTCGAAGGGGGACATCGCAAGGGGTTCTCCATATCCGAAAGAATGGCTGCGGAAATTTTTCCTATCACACCCGGAATCGCGTGGCAGACGAGGGTTGCCGGGATGCTTATGCGTGTGCCTTTCCTGCGGGAGCCGCTGCTTCGGATGGTGATGAAGCAGACGAAGGCCAGGGCTGATCAATAGAGGGTCAGGGCATGGCTTCATGCCCGTCTACGGTTTAAACAGAGCAGGAAAAAGGAGAGTGCCTGTGAATAAGTGGAAGCACATCGCTCCGGCTCATGTGCCTGGACGCACCCGGTTTCAGGAAGTGCCGATGTATGAGGAAGGGCTTTATGATCTTGGCAGAGAGGTTTATGCCTGGATGGTTCCCAACGGCTCCTGGGGGGAAAGCAATGCCGGTCTCCTGATCGGGGACGGAGAGTCGCTGCTGATCGATACGCTCTGGGATCTGAAATATACCCGCGCCATGCTGGATGCAATGATTCCCCTGACCAAGAGGAATCCCATTAAAACCGTTATCAATACCCATGCGGATGGGGACCACTGGTGGGGAAACGAACTGGTGGCGAATGCCGAAATCATCTCCTCACGGGCCGCTTGCAATGAAATGAATCATATCAAGCCCGTGTCCATGATTCTTCTGGGAAGGTTGCTCGGGAAGCTGCTCTCCTTCTTAGGGGCGGAGCAGGTGGGGCACTGGTTTCAGAACATGGTAATGCCGTATGATTTTAAAGAGGTTACACCCACAATGCCGAAACGGACATTTGAGGGGGAGCTGGTGCTGGATGTGGGAGGCCGAAAGGCGCATCTTATCCAGGTGGGGCCGGCTCACACGAGTGGCGATGTGATTGTCCATGTGCCGGATGCCCGAATCCTCTTTTGCGCGGATATTGTGTTCTTCGGCTCCACACCGGTCATGTGGGCGGGGCCTGTTGAAAACCTGTTTGCGGCGTTACAGAAAATTCTGGATATGGATGTGGATGTTGTTGTTCCCGGACATGGACCGGTTACCGACAAGTCCGGTGTCAAGCAGGTTCTTCTCTACTGGGAGTATGTCAATCAAGAGGCGCAAAAGCGATTTAAAGCCGGGATGTCGCCCGGGAAAGCGGCGTATGATATCGTGCTGAGCCGTGAGTTCGCGAAACAGCCGTTTTCAGGCTGGAATTCCCCGGAGCGCATGATGAGCAACATGTACATTTTGTATCGGCATTTCAAAGGGCGAACCGATTCTCCCGGTGTGCCTGCGCTTTTGAATATCATGCGAAAGCAGGCCATGCTGGCGCATCGATTGCCGGAGGCGGAGCCTCGTGTTATGCGAAAACACTAGAACCATTGTTGAGATTCAACAGGAGACACCATGAAGCTTGTCACTTTTGTTGCTGAAAATGAAGTCCAGCAGATTGGAGTACTGATGGACGAAGAGCGAACCATCGGCGTACTTCAAGCCGGAGCCGTTGCAATGGATGATGGGGAGCCCTCACTTTTTTTTGTGGACATGCTTTCGTTTCTGAGGGGGGGAAAAGAGGCTCAGGACAAGGCAATGGCTGTGATGGAGTTTATCGAGGCACATTCTCCTCCAAATTCCCGGGCTGACCTGGAACGCGTGAAGTTGCTCGCGCCGGTTCCGCGGCCGGAGTCAATACGGGATTGCATGTCTTTTGAGCAGCATGTCATCAATGCCATTCGAACCGTAGGCTTAAAAAGGTTTGCACCAGTTGATGAATGGATTGAGAGGGTTTTCGGACGGAAAAGATCCCTTGCCTATCAGGCCAACAAAGCATTCTACCAGAGGCCGATTTATTATAAGAGCAACCGCTTTTCCGTTGTCGGGACAGAGGCGGAAGTCAGAATGCCCTCATACACAGCAAGATTTGATTACGAACTGGAATGGGGTATTTTCCTGAACCGGAAGGGAGTAAATATCTCAAAGGAAGAGGCGGGCGATTATATCGGAGGATACACCATATTCAATGATTTTTCAGCCAGAGACATCCAGTTGAAAGAGCAGGGCGGACGTCTGGGCCCGTCAAAGGGGAAGGATTTTGACACCGGGAATGTTATCGGCCCATGTCTGGTAACGCCGGATGAGATACCTTCTCCGTATGATCTGACCATGCTGGCCCGCATCAATGGCGAAGAATGGTCACGGGGTACAACCCGGGATATGCACTGGACGTTTGAGGAGATTATTTCCTATATTTCCCAGTCCGAAACCCTCTATCCCGGTGAATTCATCGGTTCCGGCACCTGTTCGGGCAGTCAGGGGCGCGGCTGTGGGCTCGAAATGGATAAATTTTTAAAGTCAGGAGATGTCGTGGAACTCGAGGTTCAGGGTATCGGCAAGCTTCGCAACCGGGTGGCGTGAAAGAGAACCGGCTTAGCCGGTTTAAGGAGGTGTTCAGAAAAACAGACGCGATATTCCGTAAGAATTTCGATTGGTTTGACTTTCTTCTGAAAATTGGATTGACACACGTCCCTTGTTTGCGGGTTTTGTTAAGTCGCGGTTTTTGCGTAAGGTGGAAAGCCCTCCGTTATAGATCACTGTTGTAATCTGAAATCAGCCGGTAGCCCTTTACATTGATGATGGCCTTGCCGTCCAGACGCGTCCTCACAGGGCCTTCCGCGACTATTTTCGACTGGATGTGAGAAAGCAGGTCGATTCCCATTTTAGACTGTTCGATCAGATATTCATTCTCATCTGTTGTGTGAATCGAGATCCGAAGAATATTACCGTCATCATCCCAGCTTACCGGGACTACAATCCCTTTGATCTTTAAGTTTTTTTTCATATTTTTTCCACTCGTATTTCAGGATGTTTCCTATTTTGGGAAAAGCGGCTTTTCCTTGCCTACGCAAAATATGCGTTGCAATTAACATACCAACCTTTTGGCGGGATAATCGGTTATGGTGCAGCCTCTCCGGTGTTTTATTCAAAAGAATAGCCGGGGGAAACAGGCGGTTTGATTTTTTGAGACAGGCTGTTTTTTATGGTTCAGAGAGTTCGGTTTTGGAGTCTGGAATGCACTGGCCCCGGGTGCGGTATCCTGTCAGAAAAATGGAAAATTTTTTGTTTTTAATGATTGATAAAACTGAAAAAACAGTTATTATGCGTAGGCATTCCGAGTTACTGTAACCGACCCGTAATTGTGCAGGAAATAAAATGCATAGATCGATCAAGAAATCCATGCTGGTCGCATCGGATAAACAGACAAATGACATGATTCAACAATGTGTCGGGGATCTGTATAAAATTTATCTGGCTTCCAGTCGGGAAGAGTGCCTGAATCAGTTCAAGAAAAAACGACACGAGTTTGCATTCATGGATATTGCCTTGTTGATGGAAGGAAGCAGCAATGCATCCAGTCCGGAGTTTTATAAGGAGTTGCTTGCCGCTTTCCGGCAGATCTATCCGACTACCGAGATCATCATCGTTACTTCCCAGCAGACGATCCGGGATGCAATGTACGCGGTGAAAGCGGGCGCATCCAACTACATCACACGGCCGGTGAGCTGCGATGAAGTCAAATATGTCATCGAAAGAATAAAGGAAGAAGTTCGCACAAAGCTCGAGCTGAACTATTTCCGAGATCAGTTCTGGGACAAGGAATATATCGATTTTATTCAAACCCGAAGCCCCCTCATGAAAGCGGTGTTTGAAAAAGTACGATCGGTTGCGCCCACGCATACCACGGTGATGCTGTATGGTGAAACCGGAACCGGGAAAGGAGTTGTTGCAAGACTGATTCACGCGCACAGTAACCGGAGGAAGAATCAGTTCATCGGGATTCATTGCGGAGCGATTCCGGACACGCTGCTCGAAAGCGAACTGTTTGGCCATGAAAAGGGCGCGTTTACAGGTGCGGAAAAAAGAAAACGGGGGAAGTTTGAAGTTGCCCAGGAAGGCACACTTTTTCTGGATGAGATCGGAACCATCTCTCCTTCGGCGCAGATTAAGCTTCTTCAGGTTTTACAGGACAGGGTGTTTCAGCCTATCGGCAGCGAGGAAACCATTGAGTCGAAAGCGCGGTTTGTCGCAGCTTCCAATATCGATTTAAAAGAGATGGCTGATGCCGGCAGTTTTCGAAAGGATTTGTATTACCGGCTGAATGTCTTTCCGATTGAAATTCCACCCCTGAGTCAGCGTACCGAGGATATTCCCCTGCTGGTTGACAGTTTTTTGGGAAGGCTGAACAAACTCTATAACAAGGAGATTATGGGTTTGCGCCCGCTGGTCATGGAAACGTTTGAAAAATATACCTGGCCGGGGAATATTCGCGAGCTTGAAAATATCATTGAACGGGCACACATACTGGAAACAAGCCAATATATTACTCCTGAAAGCATTCCCGGGGAGTTGTTCACTGAGAATTCCGCTGTTTCGCATATACGGGTGCAAACATCCCAATCCCTTTTCGAAGTCCGGCGTATGGGTATTGAGAACATTGAGTGTCAGTATTTAAAAGAAATTCTATCCCTGAACCAAGGACGAATTGACAAATCATCCAAAGACGCCGGCATCAGCACACGGCAGCTTCACAAGTTGCTGACCAAATATGGGATTAAAAAAGAGGATTACAAGGGTTGATCGGAATCCAAAGTTCGTATTTTTCGGAATAACCGGTTCCGTTTCAGGCGGTTTTTATGCTGTTATTCCTTAAATGATTTTTCAAGATGTTCGGATTTGGTTTTGCATTCGATGCAGTGCATCGCGACAGGTCTGGCTTTTAATCGCTCAAAAGAGATCCCCTCTTCACATGTTTCACAGATACCATAGGTCCCTTCTTCGATTCTATCGAGAGCGCTTTTAATTTTTTTAATGAGCCGGCTCTCCCGGTCTTTGATACGGAGAGAAAAATTTCGTACCGTTTCGGAAGAAGCCCGGTCCAGGGGATCAGGATAGAAGTTGTCTTCCTCTTTCATTCCTGAAACCGCATCGTCTCCTCGCCTTGTGTATTCTTCTAACTGATGGATCAAAAGCGCCTTTAAATAGGCGAGTTCTTCTTCAGTCAGTTTGGTTTCCTCAGCGGTCGTGTCCATATGCTGTCCTTTGGTTATGTTAAGATCGTCCGGTTATCAAAGCAAATGCTGTGCCATGATTGTATTTTTTTGTTTGATGGTGTCATGAAACAGATGCGAAGGCAGCCGTAAAATTAGAAACGGCAGGAAGGAGAAAGATTTTCAAAATAAGTTTCAGTTTTTCTGATTTTTTTGAAAACAAGCTCCCACAGGAATCGACGGTTCTGATTTTTCCGATACGGTTTTGACATTGGATCTCAATGCCCCCTGAATGTATTGAG
Organism: uncultured Desulfobacterales bacterium; assembly: GCA_964578935.1. GTDB lineage: Bacteria > Desulfobacterota > Desulfobacteria > Desulfobacterales > SURF-7 > JAQYVL01. The sequence goes on from CAZOEW010000022.1 coordinate 13,946, forward strand.
AATTTAATCGTGGTATACATATTGCTTTGTGGTGGGTAAAACCTGAGATGCATGAAACCGGGAAGCACGGCTTTTACAAGGGCAGCTTGCCATATGCCCGCTCCGGTTTTTTTTGTTTTTCGGATTTAATCTTAACACGGGAGAGGACACAATGAATAAAGCGGATATCATCAAAGAGGTTGAAGAGACGGTAGGCAATTCAAAAGATGCAAAAGTTCTTGTGGAAAGTATTATCACGAATATCACCAAGGCATTGGCAAACGGGGAAGAGGTTACGCTCTCCGGTTTTGGAACATTCAAGGTCGTGAAAAGAGCCTCTCGAAAAGGAATCAACCCTCAGACAGGAGAGTCTTTGACGATAAAGGCAAAAAAAGTTCCGAAGTTTGTACCATTCAAGGCCTTGAAGGACGCTGTCAACTGATCCACAGGTGCGGGGGCCGGTTTCAGGATAGCCGGTTTCGGTAGTCTTGATATCCGAATTCACGGATGATGGTAAACTCATTCTTCTCGGGTTTGTAAAGGGCAATTGACGGCAGTCGAATGCCGTTGAAGGTCGTTGTTTTGACCATGGAATAGTGGGCCATATCCAGAAAAATGAGTTTTGAACCGATTTCAAGCGGTCTGGAAAAGGAATACTCTCCGATCACATCTCCTGCCAGGCATGAAGGACCGCCAAGACGGTAGGTATGTGGTTTTTCTCCGGGTATTCCCGCGCCTTCAATCTCCGGTCGGTATGGCATCTCAAGCACGTCCGGCATATGAGTGGCCGCCGATGTGTCCAGGATGGCGATATCGATATCCTGGTGGATAATATCCAGAACCGATGCCACGAGTACACCGGCATTGAGGGCAACGGCTTCCCCCGGCTCCAGGTATACGTCCAGGTTATAACGTTTGCGAAAATCCTTGATAATTCTGCAGAGCAGGTCAAGGTCGTAATCTTTCCTTGTGATATGATGCCCGCCTCCGAAATTGATCCATTTCATTTCAGAAAGATATTTCCCGAATTTTTCTTCAATCACGGCAAGGGTTCGTTCAAGGGCATCTGCATTCTGCTCGCAGAGCGTATGGAAATGCAGGCCGGAAATTCCGGAAAGAGAGTCCTCCCTGAACTGGCTCCTGCGGACGCCCAGACGGGAACCAGGGCTGCAGGGATCGTAAAGAGTGACTTTCACTTCCGAATGCTCCGGGTTCACGCGAATTCCGCAGCTTATTTTCCGGTTTGACTTCTGAACAAGCGGTTTGAAACGATTCCACTGGGAGAACGAATTAAAGACGATGTGGTCACAGATAAGAACAAGTTCCTGCATATCCGATTCACTGAAAGCCGCTGCGCACGCGTGGATTTCTCCGCCAAACTCCTCGAATCCCAGTCGTGCTTCGTGCGGTGAACTCGCACAGATCCCCTTCAAGGTTTTTCGCAGCAGCGGAAAGGTGCGGAACATGGCAAAACCCTTGAGGGCGAGTAGAATGCTGCATCCCGCAGATTCCTGAACTTTTTTCAGAATGTTAAGGTTCCGCTTCAGGGCGGACTCATCCACCACAAAGCAGGGCGAGGGAACCATGTCCATGTCCAGTGCTATTGATCGATTACTGTCCATGGCAGCCCGTGCAGGTTCAGTTTTTCCATAAACGGTTCCGGATCGAATTCTTCCATATTGAATACTCCCTTTCCCCGCCATTTCCCCGTCAGCATCATCATGGCGCCGATCATGGCCGGAACTCCGGTAGTATAGGAGATCGCCTGGGATTTTACTTCTTCATAACATTTTTGGTGATCGCAAATATTGTAGATGTATATTGTTTTTTCTTTTCCGTCTTTTATGCCTCTGATCAGACATCCGATACATGTTCGGCCCCTGGTAACGGGTCCCAGGGATGCCGGGTCCGGCAGAAGCGCCTTTAAAAACTGAAGAGGGATGATTTCCTGCCCGTTATAGATCACCGGATCGATCCTCGTCATCCCGACGTTTTCAAGCACCTCAAGATGTTTCAGGTAATTGTCGGAAAATGTCATCCAGAACCTTGCACGCTTGATGCCCGGTATATGCCTGACAAGGGACTCCAGTTCTTCATGATACATCAGGTAGATTTTCCGCTCTCCGATTCCTTCCGGGAAATCAAATGGTTTTGAAATCGAAAGAGGATCTGTTTCTTTCCATTCTCCGTCCTCATAATACTTTCCCTTTGCGCTGACCTCTCGAATATTGATTTCCGGATTGAAATTGGTGGCAAACGGATGGCCATGATCTCCTGTATTGCAGTCGATGATGTCGATCTCATGAATCGCATCAAAATGCTTTTTTTTCGCCCATGCGCAAAATACATTGGTGACACCTGGATCGAAACCGCTGCCAAGAAGGGCCATGATTCCACGGTTTTTGAAGCGCTCATGATAATCCCACTGCCACTTGTAGCAGAAGCGGGCCTCGTCCGGCGGCTCATAATTTGCGGTATCCAGATAATCGATACCGGTTTCAATGCAGGCCTCCATGATGGTCAGGTCCTGATAGGGCAGCGCCACATTGATGATCATGGCTGGTTTGAACTGCTGGATCAGCGATACCAGTTCCGGAACGTTATCCGCATCCACCCTTGCCGTTTCAATGGGGCGGGGTATTTGACGCGCGATTTTTTCGCATTTTTCGAGTGTCCGGCTGGCCAGGCAGATGTCCGAAAACACTTCCGGAACCTGGGCGCACTTGTGGGCGACAACCTGACCAACTCCTCCTGCACCGATAATGAGTATTCTTGCCATATGCTGCTCCCCCTTATCGTTCGAAATAGGTGTATCCCCTCAACCCGGCCCGAAACACCTTCATGATTTTCTGCCTTTCCTTCGGGGTGATCAATCCGTTTCGAATGGACTGCTCAGCGGTTTCCCGAAACCGGGAAATCATGTCCTTGGTGTCATATTCGACATAAGACAATATGTCCGCGACCGAGTCCCCTTCGATTTCCCGTATGAATTCAAATTCGCCGTCTTCCGTAGTCTGGATACTGACGATATTGGTGTCTCCCAGCAGGTTATGGAGATCGCCGAGGGTTTCCTGATAGGCGCCCACAAGAAAGATGCCAAGATAATATTCATCATCCGGTTTCAGATCATGGAGCGGAAGGGTGTTCCTCACATCATGCTGATCGATGAAGCGGTCGATTTTTCCGTCACAATCACAGGTAATATCCGCAAGGATCACATTCCGGGTCGGCACTTCATTTAACCGGTGAACCGGCATAATCGGGAAAAGATGACCGATGGCCCAGGAATCCGGCAATGATTGGAATATGCTGAAGTTTCCATAGTAAATGTCCGCAAGAACGGTATCAATCCCCTCCAGTTCACTGGGGATGGATTTCAGCTTTTTTACTTCTTTGGTGATATTTTTGATGATGTGCCAGAAAATGTTTTCGCCCATGGCCTTTTCCCGCAATGAGATGTTTCCATGCTTGAACAATTGCCGGAGCTCATCACGGTAATAAATGGCATCATTGTAACACTCCTGTATGTTTTTCAAGTTAAGCGACTGCAAAACCTCAATCAGGTTCGCCATCATTTCATGGCCGTCTTCCGGTAATTTTTTCGGCAGGGGGAGTGTCTCAAAACAGCTTGCATCCAATATGTTGAACAGCAGAACCGAATAGTATGCCACGGTGGCACGGCCGGATTCGGTAATAATTGTCGGATGCGGGATTCCCTGTTCATCCAGGGTCCCCATGATCACCTCAATGATATCGGCGCAGTATTCGTCAAGGGAGTAATTCCGGCTGCTTGGAAAATTGGCGTGGGAGCCGTCATAGTCTACGGCCAGTCCCCCGCCCAGATCAAGATATTGCATGGGCGCCCCCTCACGGACAAGGCCTTCATAGACCCGGCTGGCTTCGGCGACCGCAAAACGGATATCCCGGATATTCGGGATTTGTGAACCCAGGTGATAGTGGAGAAGCTGGAGCGAATCCAGCATGTTTTTCTCTTTTAGCTGATCCACGACGCTCAAAAGCTGCGTTGTACTCAGCCCGAAAATACTGCGATCTCCGCTTGATTCGGTCCAGTGGCCGCCGCCTTTTGTCGATATTTTGATTCGAATACCGATGAGAGGTTTGATATGGAGCGCTTTGGCCCGTTCCATGATCAGCGTAAGTTCGCTGGGCATCTCAATGACAAAAAAACATTTGAATCCCATTTTCCGGGCATACAGGCCGAGATCCACAAACTCTTCATCCTTATATCCATTGCAGATCAGGCAGGCTTCCGTGTCTCGCAGGAAGGATAGTGCCGCAATCAGTTCCGCCTTGCTGCCGGCTTCCAGACCGTGATGATAGCGGGAGCCAAAGCGGGTCACTTCTTCGACCACCTGTTGCTGTTGATTCACCTTTATGGGATATACGCCTCTGTAAATACCCTGATATCCAAATTTTTGGATGGCTGTGCGGAAGCTTTCATGAAGCTGGGTGATTCGGGACTGGAGAATATCTCCAAACCGCAGAAGGACCGGCATGCCCAGCCCGCGGTCCTGTATTCCAGAGACGATATCCATCAGGCTGATAGGCGTGTCAGTCGGTTTTCCTGAGGGGTAGAGTACAACCTCTCCTTTGTCGGAAACACCGAAATAGCCTGCACCCCAGTTGAGAACACCGTAAAGATCCACGGCATTATCGATCTTCCAACGTTCCAGTGATTCTTTTTTGATCATGTTATTTTTCATCCAGTTGATTTTTTGTAATCAGTTGCGTCAAGCCCGGCCTTCTGGATCCATACTCCCATCGACACGTCCGGCCATAAAAATTTATCCTATATAATGAAGAGTCCGTTCATTCAAGAAAAACATGAGTTGGATTCATTTTATTAAAATCGGCAGAAAACAGCAAACAATATGCTATTTTTTTTAAAAAAACATATAAACCGGGTTTAAGGCTTTCAGCTTATAGAGTTTCCGGAGTGAATGTCAGGATATCATCGATTATGGGAACATCGGTGAAGAGCATTACCAGTCGATCCAGACCAAGGGCATTTCCTGCCGCATCGGGCATGAATTCAAGATCTGCCAAAAATGATTCCGGCATGGGATACATTTTTTTTCCGGCGGTTTTTCGGAATCGATTCTCTTCTTCAAAGCGATGCCGCTGTTCTTCAGGATCTGTCAGTTCGGTAAATCCGTTGCAGAGTTCCACCCCCCCGATATACAGTTCAAATCGTTCCGCAATATCCGGGTTTTCCGGCTTGCGCCTCGCGAACGCTCCATATCTGGCCGGATAGTCATAAAGAAAAACCGGTTTTTCAAGGCCGAGACGGGGCTCAATTTCAAGCCCGATCATTTCATCAAAGAGACCTTCGGAGAGAGCTTTTTCAAGGGTAAGCGGCGCGTATCTGGCAAATGCATCGCAAACACGCAGATGTTCCCAAGGTTCTGAGAGATCGATTTTACTGCCCTGAAATTGAATCAGGCTTCCCGTGCCTGTCGAGTCGGCCACGAATCGAATCAATGCTTCACACTCCTCCATCAGTTCAAGATAGGTGGCGCCCGCAAGATACCATTCCAGCATGGTAAGTTCCGGGATGTGAAGGTGTCCCCTTTCATTCATCCGAAAACATTTGCATATCTGGAAAATACGGGTGAAGCCGGACGCAAGAAGGCGTTTCATACAGAGTTCGGGAGATGTCTGCAGAAACCAGTTTCCCGATTCCTGGGCATCGATATGAGCTTCCGGAGCCGGGGCCGGTATTCTCGACGGTGTTTCCACCTCGAGGTAGCCGCGATCAATAAAAAAGTTTCGAACCGTTTGTATGATCCGTGATCGCAGTATAAGGTTTTTTTTGAGTCGGGCTCGGCGGTTGTTTTGCATAACGGAAGAGCCAACCTATTGTTGAAACAGGTTTTTTTCGAAATATTTATCTTCCGGCCGGTTTTGAAGGTATGCCCGGTGAAAATCCTTTGAATTCGCCTCCTCAAACCATCTTTGCCCTTCATTTCTGCATCGTTTGCAGGCGCCTGGCGGAATATGCACCGCCAGAACCCGGGAGCCCGTATCAGCGGACGTTTCAATTCGAATGGCTCCGCCGCAATCCTCACATATACAGATTCTCTCTTTTTGAATTTCGGTTATTCCGTCGGTGTCGTAGTAAATTTTTCGGACTCTGTCATTGTACTTGCCCCTCATGTTCTGCTTCATGTGCTCTTGGATGAGTTTTCGATTCTGCCAGTTATTCAAAACGATTTTTCCGATTTCCGTTATCTGGGCGGTCACTCTGCCTGACTGACGAATCTTCTCCGGATCATAATCCGGCTCACGGATATTGCTGAAGTCAAGACCGGCCATTGCGAGGATTATTCCCGTATTGATATAGGGAAGCGCGCCCTCGATTGAATAGCCTCCTTCCAGAACCGCGATGTCCGCCTGAAGCAGGGAGGTTAATTCTGCATACCCTTTTGCTGAAAAATTCATATTGGTAATCGGGTCGGAGTAGTGATTGTCCTGGCCGGCGGAGTTGATGATGAGATCGGGTTTGAATTCGTCAAGGATCGGGAGTACGACGTTTTTGATGGTATATAAGAATCCTTCATCGGATGTGTTGGGTGGAAGGGGTATGTTCAGTGTTGTCCCGACAGCGTTTGGACCGCCAAGTTCATTGGTGAATCCGGAACCCGGGTAAAGGGTTCTGCCGTCCTGATGGATGGAAATAAAAAGTGTATTGGGATCATGCCAGTAAATATCCTGGGTTCCGTCTCCATGGTGGCAATCCGTGTCTACAATTGCTACTTTCCCGATTCCATAGGCGGCTCTTAGAAACTCGATCATGATTGCTTCTATGTTCACGTTGCAGAATCCTCTTGCACCGTGAACGACCCGCATGGCGTGATGGCCCGGTGGCCTTACCAGGGCAAATCCACATTCAACCTTTTTATCAAGAACAGCCATGCCGATCGTTTTGGCTCCTCCGGCACTGATAAAATGGGATTCGGTCATTACCTTCCAGGCATCCGGTACGCAGAAGTGGACCCTGTTGACATCATTGATCGTAACCAGATCCGGCTTGAATTCCCAAAGACCTTCTATATCGAAGAGACCTTCCTCAAAAACCTGGTCCTGCGTGTAGAGAAGACGTTCCTCTCTTTCCGGATGTGTCGGATCAATCGCCCAGTCAAATGCAGGGAAGAATACAAGTCCTGTTTTTCTTTTTGCGTGTAGCATTTTCAGCTCCGCTGTTTTAAGGTTTCACTTACAGCCATCACGCTGCAAGGAAAGTTTTTCCACAACATTCTCATATCGTTGAATCAGGCCTGGCTTCACCTGCGCTTTTATACGGATGTTCCTGCCGGTTGTTTGGAAACCGCGAACCATGTTGAAAACCTGATCTTCCAGAAGTTCCATTTCGAGATCTTCGGAAGTCGCTCCTATTTGAAGTGCCTTCTGTTTGAGAAGCTCATACGCCTGCTGAACTGCCTGATCTTTTGTAAAGTCGCGGCTGATATTTTTTTTGAATTTTTCTTCCGGTGCGGTAAGAATGCCTCTTTCCGTATCGGCGAACAAGGTGACTTCACACGTTGTCCTTGCGAGGGCGGCGCCGATTGCATTCGCCACCCCCCAACTTGGAATCACGGTTACCGCGTATTCCGAAATTTTTTTCAGATGCTCTGCAAAATAAGGAGCAGGACCGCCTAAAATCAGTATTTTTTTCGGTTTGACCTGATACCCTTCCTGAAGTTCGTGAACTGTGTATACCGGTTTGCTGTTAATCTGGTCGACCATTTCGCTCGCTTCTTTTAAAATCAAACGGCATGCCCGGTCAAAAATTTTCTGTGCCGCCTCTTCTACGGGGATACCCATTTCAGATGCGACAGGTTCCAATCCTTTTATTGCCTTATCTCTGTCACAATCCGTTAATTTTCCCATGACGGCTAAAGCGTCTGTCGGCGTGGGCCTGGTTCCGCCGTATGCCATGGCATATCCTGCGCGATCAGGTCCGATTTCGATCTCGCCTTCTTTGAATCGGACGACACTGTCCCCACCGATCCCAATGGACCGGGTTTTCAGGGAGCGAATCAGTGTTTTGTATTTTCCGATCTCAATTCCGGCCGGATCCAGCAGCGGAGCGCGGTTAATCAGGATTGCCATGTCCGTGGTCGTGCCGCCGATGTCAAAGACAAGTATATCCTCTTCCGCAGGAGCAAATGCCGTGGCTCCCATGACGCTTGCAGCAGGGCCGGAAAGGATGGTCTGCCCGGGAAAGTGAATTGAGGATTCAAAATTCATGGTTCCGCCATCGGCTTTCAGAATATGTATGGGAACTTTAAGCCCTTGCTGAGCAAGAGATCTTTTTACCGCCTGAAAAAAATGTTTATGTATCGGATAAACCGCGGCATTTAAATATGTTGTTGCTATCCTGCGAGGAAAGTTCAGGTTCCCCGACACACGGTGCCCAAGAAAAAAATCGTCAAACTGGCCTCTCAGGACACGTCTGATTTCCAGTTCGTGGCTCGGGTTTCTTGCTGAAAATTTTCCAACAATTCCCAGTTGTCGGACTCCGTCGGCCTTCAGTTTGTCACCAACGCTTTTGATCTCTTCATGATCAATTGCCTCAACCCGCCGTCCTCTATGGTCAATAGAGCCGGAAACCGGGTAGTAGTGGCTGTTGGTTTTGAAAAGCATGGGATCAATTCCCGGGCCGCCTGAAACGATCATTCCGACTTCGGGAAGGGTTCCCTGAACAATGGAATTGGTTGTGAGTGTCGTGCTTAGAACGACCCTTTTAATGGCTTTCAGATCAACGTCCTGTGTAATTTTTCGGAGGCCGTCCAGCACGGTACTGAAAAGATCTGTCGAATTGGTGTAAACTTTGATTTCTTTGACCAGCCCCTGGTTGTCCAGCAGGACGACATCCGTATGCGTGCCGCCCACGTCAAGTCCTATGATCATGATCTTTTCCCAGTCTGGAACACAGAATAAGAAAACAGAACCGATAGTATCAAAAGCAGTTAAAATCGTTTACGTTTTTTTATCCTCGTTCCTTTATGTTCTGATTCTGTCGGATCCAGCGTTTTGGGGACAGGGGATTCAATTTTTAAATCCATCAGAATTTTTAATTATTTATCCGTCTGAAAATTTTACTTTTTCCCGAATTCAATCTGCCGGCCCGGCGCAGATTTCGATCACAACAGCCTGTCTCTGCCTGCGGGCAACCTGTTTTGCAATCGGGTATCCTGGAATAGCCGCAACGTGAAAGATTCAGGATTGTTTCCGTATCCTTGAACCGATAAACACTGTTAAGGATGAAAAACTATCGTAAAAAAAGGTAACTGTCAATAAGGATACAAGATAATCCCGGAGCATGGCATATAATGGTAATACCTTGATATTGTGCCCTGTACATGATAAAAAACATTGATTTCAGGTGATGAGGGTTTCGGCCGGATTTTACACCGGGACAGGTATACCATCAGGCTCGGCCCTTAACGGGGATTATACCCCGGGTTGCCGGCCTATCATGGATGGTTCGGGGGTAAAGGTTGGTTTTTTACTCCGCGACGGATATTGAACAGGTTTTTTAAATCCCAGATGGAGTCTTTTTGTGAAAAACTATACGATAAAGGATTTGATGGTTCCAATTTCAGAATATGCATCGGTTCTGGAAGGGTCAACGCTCTTTGATGCTGTGCTGGCTCTCGAAAAAGCACAGGAGCGGTTTGATCATACCAAATATCATCATCGTGCCATATTGATTCTGAATAAAGAAAATCGGGTTATTGGAAAACTGAGTCAACTGGATGTACTCCGGGCCATTGAACCCCGAAATGAGCAGGCGGAAAAGATCGATGACATCGGTCGTTTTGGTTTCAGTGAAAAATTTATCCATTCCATAAGGGATCAAAATCGGCGTCAAGGTGTCTTTATGGAGAATATCCGCGAGGTCGCAATGAAGATTAAAGTGGAAGATTTCATGCAGGCCCCGTCGGAAGGAGAGATTGTTGAAGAAAACACGTCACTGGATACAGCCATTCATCAACTGGTCATGGGAACGCACCTGTCGCTTCTGGTGACCCGGGGTGAGGAAATCATCGGTATTCTACGGATGTCCGATGTGTTTGCGGCGGTTTTCCATGCCATGAAAAAAAGTGAGATCAAACCGTAGGAATAATTTGGATTTTTATGAACAATCATTTGACAAGGACAGATAATGAAAGAACTGGAAAAGCTTTTTGTTAGAATTATTCAACGAACCACAATCAACCTGCGGGAGCTTGGATATGATGTGAAACCCAGTGTCTGGAATCTGATTCCACCCGGTCAGATGACAAAATTTTATGCATTTTACGGCATCACTCCGGATCATCCATTGAATTTCCAATTCAGGCATTCGGGACTGGCGGGCAGCTATTTTCTCGGCCGGTGCAATGTAACCAACTCCTTGTTGTATAAAAGTGATATACGGGGTGATGAACTCAAAAAAAAGGGAAAGTTGTTTCGGTTCAAGGATTTTGAAATTCAGATTTCCAAGGATGAAGAGATTGTTATTGAAGACAGCGCTCTGATCAAAACACTGGTCCACAATTTTTCCCATGACCCGGAAACCCTGGAGAAATTTTTTATCAAGGATACCGTGTCCACCCATTATGCGAATATTCACGGTTCGCCCTCCGACGGCTGTTTTCTGGGGCCGTTTTCAACCGTTGATTTAACCACCGTGCGGGATTGTGTAATCGGAACATTCTCATACGTGCAGGCCGGAGAGATAAGCCATCTGAAAATCGAACCGGGAACCATCTGGGTTCGCAGTCCGGGAAGCTTCAATTTTTTATACCGGTATCCAGACGATCAATTGAAAAAATATATTTATTTTACTGCAGGCGATCAGCCACAGGGGATTTTTATGGATTTTGTGAACGATCGCAAGGAAGACTTTCAGGAGGTTTTTGAGTTCGTGAATTTCGAATCGTCGGTGTCGGTTCCCGGCAGCGCTTCACTGGATCGTTATGCCGTCACCAAGCCCGTTACCCATATCAGCGATAATGTCCTGGTTTGTCAGCGTGCCTATCTCCAGAATGCATGGCTCGGCAAGGGGGCCAACGCTCAGGAAAACTGTTATATCATAAACTCACGCCTGGAAGGTTACAACGTTACGGCACACGGGGCAAAAATCATCGAAGCGGATCTGGGTAAAAATGTTTTTGTCGGTTTTAACAGTTTTCTGCGGGGGCGAACGGATTGCCGGTTGCGCATCGGCAAGGAAAGCATCATCATGCCTCATACCATTATTGATATTCAGGAACCGCTCAGCATCCCTGACGGGCATCTGGTTTGGGGAATGATAACCAACCAGAACGATCTGGAAGAGAACAGCCTGCCGATTAATGAGTTTTCGGAAATTGAAATCGGGCTTTCCAAGGGGAATATGGTTTTTGAAGGTTCCGGAAGGCGTTTTGTCAACGCTTTCCAAGATCGAATTCACCATATCCTGGAAGCCAACGGCGCTTTTTTTAATGGCGCCCAAAACAAGGGACATGCTCAGCGAAATCAGAACATTTCATTCAACACCATTCAACCCTATCCCCGGGGAAGGTTGAAAGGCCTGTACCCGACGATTGTTATCCAACCGTAAACCGCAGTCGAAATGGCGCATACGAAAATATCGCTGCCACCTGTCCTGAAATCATATGGAGCTGAATCACCAGACCATGTCGTTCAGCTGATCGGCAAGCTGCATCAGTTCTTTGACACTGGCATTGACCTTCGAACTTCTGTCCGCCATACTTCCGGCAGCCTTGTTAGCTTTTAAAATATCTTTTGATATCTCTTCGGCTACCATCAGATTCTGAATCATGCTCTTGTTGATTTCCGAAATTCCCTGGGAGGACTGGGCCACATTCCCGGCGATCTCTCTGGTGGTTGAAGACTGCTCTTCCACAGAGGAGGAGATAATCATCACAAAATGATTCAGTTCATTAATAACTTGAGATATTTCGGTAATTTCTTTTACGGTTTCCGCCGTGGCGCTCTGAATGTCTTCGATCTGCCTTTTTATCTGTTGTGTGGCTTCCGATGTCTGTTTTGCCAGTTCCTTGATTTCGTTTGCCACCACGGAGAAACCCTTTCCGGAATCTCCGGCGCGGGCAGCCTCTATCGTTGCATTGAGGGCCAGCAGATTTGTCTGCTCGGAGATTTCTTTGATTGTTTCCGTTACTTTCCCCACCTCCTTGGCGGTCAGACCCAATTTGTGGACCAGGTCGGAAATAATTTTGGACTGGTTTACGGTATTGAGGGCAACCTCCTGAGTCCGGTTTGTACTTTGCGCTATTTCGCTGATGGTACTGGTCATCTGTTCAACCGCTGAGGCGACCATATGTGCGTTATCCGACAACTGCTCCAAGGAGGCTGCAACCGTTTTTGTATTATCGCTGAATTGTTCATACGCATTGGTAACATTATCGGAGATAGAGGACATCTCACCCGCTCCATCCGACATCTGATCGGAAAGGTCGGACAGCTCTTTTGATGAATTATTCAGTGTTTCAGCGTTTTTTCGTATTTCAAGGATCGTCTCTTCCAGTTTTGATTTGTTTTTCGTAAGTTCAGCCTCTCGGCCCTTCAACTTTTTGCGTATCGTATTCATGTAAGTGCCGATATAAGTGAGCCAGCCCAGCCCCAGAGCGCAGATTACCCATTGAACCATGTTTTGGGTCAGATTGAAATCCGGTGGCGGAGATAGTACGTTCAGTACAATTATCAGCCCATATCCCGTCAACGCGATGAGGGACACGATAATAAAGCCGGCCATGGTGAGTTGAAAGGAACCGAACAGGATGGTTAAAAAGTAAAAGCTCATGACGGCACCGCGGAGATTTTGAACAAAGTACATAAAATAAGTGATGTATATGATGCCGGCAGATATCTGATACAGTGTGAGGCTGGGATCTTTAAAGCCCTTGTTGATTCCGCTCCGAATTATGACGTAGAAAAGTGACTGGGTGAAAATGAGTGATACAAAGAATATGACGCGATGACCTGTTGACATGGCGACCAGACCCGACTGCATGGCGATAAAAACAACGATCGCGCAAACCAGGAAAAAGACATTAGCCATCAGCAATCGCTTGATTCGAAACGCTTGCATTGGATCATTTTCAGGCACAATGGAAAACATGGCAGCTCCGGAAATTATGAATGGTTATAAAGGGATGCGTTTTAATATCTGAATTTGAAGGTTTAAATGGGTAGAGTATAACATTCCCGGTTGTCGACTACAAGAAAGATATATTTCAGCAGTCGATCGCACCGGAACCGGGAAACTTCCGGAAAGCTCCCGAAACCCGCAGCCTGTCATCAGACAACCCAGACTGAAAAATGTTTTCCGCCATAGACAACCTTGTGGCCGACCCGGCCCATGAAAAATGCTTCCACTTTTGAAAGGCCCCTTCGCCCAACGACAATGGTGCTGTAGCCGCCGTCTTCAGCTTCCCTGACAATGGTATCGGATCGGCTGTATGCACCGGAAACGATTTTTTCTGATATTTTTTCAGGGTCAAACCCGGATGCCACAAGCTTCTCTTTTATATTCTGAAACAGTCGCAGGACTTCTGATTTAAATGATTCAATGCCGTTATCCGGCATGTCACCAGGCAGCTCCGTCGGGTCACTTTCAGACCCTTCAAAATTGACTCCCCCCAGGCCTAAAATGACATGGATAATACGGACCTCATATCGGTTTCCGCCTAAAAATGAGGCAACAAATTCAACCGCTTTCATCGAAGACAACGAAGCATCCACGGCCAGTAAAATTTTCTTGACCGGAGGGGCCGGCCCTACAAAAATGGTCGGAATAAATGATATCGATTGCAGCAGCTTGACAGCCACGCTGCCAAGGATAATGTTTTGAAGCGCCATGGCGGTCCCCCGCCGGCTCATAACGATCGCGCTGTAACCTTTTCTCGCTTCATGGATGATGTCTCGGGCGACCCCTTCTTCCAGGGGATGAAATTTTATTTCAACTTGCCGATCTGAAAATCCGGCAAGGATCAAATTGTTTTTCATCTGTTCCAGATAGGTATGAATCCTTTTCTCCTGCCTCGTTTCCCAGTCTTTTAATTTCCGGACGCTGTTCGCAGAACGCTGATTCTTCTCGACTTCGGGGTATTCTTCCGGCAGTCCTTTGAATACATGAAACAGCACAACCCCCAGATTCTCATCAACAGGCAAAAAGTCTTTTACATAGTTCACCGTTCGGTTGGATCGTTCGGAACCATCAACCAATACCAGTATTTTTTTTTGAATGGTCATATCCCTTCACCTATGCTTGGAATGGATCAATCGTTATTGTCACCATGATCAGAAACATTCTGCCTGTAACTACTCAGTCCCCCCGCCCAATACCGCGTAAAGCTGCACCTGGTTGACGAGTTTGACCAGGCGGAGCGAGATGAGCCCCTGCTGCGCGGCATAGAGGGATCGCTGGGCATCGAGAACGCCCAGGTAGCTGTCAATCCCTTTCTGATAGCGTTTATTTGAGAGATCATAGGCATCTGAAACAGCATTTGTCAGGGATTGCTGGGCAGA
>CAZOEW010000023.1:0-28334 GCA_964578935.1 uncultured Desulfobacterales bacterium
TCGCGAACGTACTCAAACACCTCATTGACTGGGATCGTGTTTCCGCAAGATTAAAATAAAATTTCATATGGGGTTGTTCAGACGACAAATGCGGACCGTCGGCATGGAAACGTCATTTCTCAAAAAGTGAAAAAAGCTCGCGGTCGAGCCGCTCGAGTACTTCCCGGGGAGGATCGGCATCAAGACCCGCGGCCGGGAGGATATACCGTTCAAACACCATCATGCCAAGGCCGTAGGCAAGGATTGCTGCAACAATATTTCGCGGATCTATTTTGGAAGTGATCGATTTTTCTTCCTGCTCCCGGCGTACCAGATCCACGAGTTTTCTGACAAACGGGAAATTGCTCTGGATTTCTCCTTTGTCATTCCCGTCAAGAAACGTGCGGGCCATTACGCGCCAGAACATGTCATTTTCGCGTATCGCTTTTGATGAGCGCAATACAGCACTTAAAAAATCATCCGGATCACCGATCTCTTCGCGGATACCCGCTGCGAGGGCTTCCTGGGTTTGCCTTCGAAGGGCTTCTTTGGAACCGAAATGACGGTGAATAAGGCCGTGATTCACACCCGCCCTGTCAGCAATTTTACGAAGCGAAACCGCTTCAACACCCTTTTCAGAAAAAAGCTCCGCCGCCGCCCGAATCAGAGCGGTCACGACTTCATCCCGACCGTGGGGTTTCCTTGTTTTTATCATGATGAAAAATCTCTCCCCGAACAATCAAATTGAATTTTTAACAGCGTCGAGAAAAAAACATCATATATTATATTTTTCAAGCTTTCGATAAAAGGTTGCGCGCCCGATACCCAGTTTTTTTGCCGCGAGCGTCAGATTTCCGTTGGTAATCTGGAGTGCATGCTGCATTGCCTTTCTTTCCAGTTCCGCCATGGGTATGATTTTCAACGGAAAAATCACATCTTCGCCGGCATCATCCACATTTGGGGTCGGCATCGAATCGGAATGCCCCTTCCTCTCCCCGTGATTCCTTCGAATAGCGGCAGGCAGATTCAGCAGCATCAGTTTATCACCTTCTGCTGCTACTACGGATCGGTATATCACATTTTCAAGTTCCCGGACATTTCCAGGCCAGTTATAATCCAAAAGGGCTTCCATGACAAATGGGTCTAACCCGGAAACCGCTTTACCGGTTTCTTTTCGATATTTTTCGAAGAAATGACCTGCAAGTGCCGGGATATCCTCTTTTCTCTCTCGCAGCGGCGGGAGGTAGATGTGATACACAACCAGCCTGTAATAAAGATCTTCTCTGAAATTGCCGGCCTTAACCTCCTTCTCCAAGTCCTTATTGGTAGCGGATATGATACGCACATCAGCGGCTATTTTCGAGCTTCCCCCAACCCGCTCAAAGGTTTTGTCCTGTAAAAACCTCAGGAGTTTAATCTGCAGAGACGGAGACATCTCGCCGATTTCATCGAGAAACAAAGTCCCCCCCCTTGATTGCTCAATTTTCCCGATCCTGGTTGAAACTGCCCCGGTAAAAGCGCCTTTCTCGTGCCCGAAGAATTCACTTTCCTGAAGGTTTTCCGGTATGCCGCCGCAGTTTACCGCCTCAAAAGGCCCATCCCTTCGAATCCCCTGAAAATGTATGGCGCGGGACACAATCTCCTTTCCGGTTCCGCTTTCACCGGATATAAATACGTTGATGTTCGTTTCCAGAACATTTTCGATCTTTCGGTAGACCTTTTTCATGGAGTCACTTTTGCCGATAATCTTGTCAAAAGAACAGGTCTGCCCCAGCGCTTTTCGGAGCTTGCAAATCTCTTTGGTCATGGAATATTTTTCAACCGCCTTTTCCAATGATGCGAGAAGGCGGTGTCGATCAATGGGTTTGGTTATATAGTCATATGCTCCCTGCTTCATGGCTTCCACTGCGATATCAAGGGACTCTGCCGCCGTTACCATGATAACCGGAAGGTCGGGAACCTTGGCGCGGACCTGTTTCAGAACTTCAACGCCATCCATTCCCGGCATCATGATATCCAGGCAGACAGCGTCAGGACCATCTTTCAGTGCTTCAAGCAGGGTATACCCGTCTGAAAATTCCCGGATCTCGTAATCATCACCACCCATCCAGCAGGAAATCAGTTTTCTTGAACTGGGCTGGTCATCCACAACGAAAATGAGCTTTTTTTTCATGTTCACCTGTACGGAAAAGAATACACCGCTTCCCGGATCTCTTGCTAAAATGCTTCCTCGATCTCCAAGGCAATTTTTTCAGCAGCCCCGACAGGATCTGCGGCATCCCGGATCGG
Organism: uncultured Desulfobacterales bacterium; assembly: GCA_964578935.1. Taxonomy (GTDB): domain Bacteria; phylum Desulfobacterota; class Desulfobacteria; order Desulfobacterales; family SURF-7; genus JAQYVL01. The sequence continues at coordinate 2,269 of CAZOEW010000023.1, forward strand.
CCTGCCGATAACCAGATAATCGGAACCGTTTTGTATCGCCTGCGCCGGTGTCATGACACGTTTTTGATCATCCCTGCCGCAAGATTCCCAGATCGGTCTGATTCCGGGCGTTACCGCGAGAAACTCCCGGCCGAGTTCATTTTTGATGATCCTTGCTTCATGGCCGGAACAGACAACACCTCTGCAGCCGGCATTTTTTGCCATGGCCGCTCGCTTTAAAACCAGCGTTTGCATATCCTGTGAAAATTGTTCCTGAAAACCGGCTGAACGAATCTCTTCGCTGCTTACACTGGTTAAAACCGTGACACCCAGGACACCGAGCTTTCCCCCAGATCCCTCCACCGCGGCCTCAAGCATTTTTTGAGACTCTCCGCAATGAACCGTTGCAAAATCGACATCAAGACCGGCAACCACCGCCATTGCCCTTCGAACCGTCTCCGGTATGTCGTGAAGCTTGAGATCTAAAAAAATACCCGCATCTCCCGCGTCTTTGATCATCCGGACGACCTCCGGCCCCTCTTTAATAAAAAGCTCCAATCCCACCTTGAACATGCCGACATGACCGGCAAGAAGATCGACAAAAGGTCGGGCTTTTTCAAGGGAGGGCACATCCAGGGGAAAAATAATACAGTCCTTTGCCGGTTTCATTTGAATTGCCTCCTGCTGCTTTCGTATTTTCATGATTGTTTTTATGGTGTTACCATAGCCCACATTCAATTCGCCATAAAGTCTTTTTTTTAAGTGGTCTTGATGCTATTGTAAAAAAACAGATTTGAAACCAGACGGTTTCAAATCTGACAAATATAACTTTCAGGCAGTTTAATGATGCCAGATGTTCGATAATATGATATAGAAATCTGGTTGCGAAAAAGCATACGGATTCGGCAACAAAAATACAAGTCAGATCCCTGGGAATTATAACATGTCAATATCAAAAGAAGATTACAGCTATGTTCAATGGAAAAACCTGAAAAACACACAGGACCAGACTGTTTATTCTTTTGGACTGATTGTTCAAAAAATGCGAACAGAGGTCACAAACCTGATCAATACGATTGGTAAACAGGCATCCTCAACCCCGCTTACACAATCCAATTTTGTATCGCTAAAAATCCTCTTCCGACTAAAAGAATGCATGATCTCCATCGAGCTGCTGATCTCAAAGGGACTTGCCCGAGATGCCGCTGTTTTGCTTACCGCTCTCATGAAACTACGGCTTGAAATGCAGTATATCGAACGGAATCCTTCTTGTGCCGGGGATTGGATCTCCGATTACAAACAAAAAAAATCCCCCTGGTCTGTTGAATTTTTAATCCGGGAACTCTTCCCAAATCATGAGGATCAGATTAGGGAACGATCAAACTATGAATACCTCTTGATGATAAGGCAAAGTGACCCCATGGGAAGCCAGCCGAGTTTCCCGGTTAAAGATGATGATTTTATCCATACGGACAGAGACGACCTTGCCATATGCCTGTTCTGCGAAGGGAGTGAATGCTACCGGACACTGAAAGCGGCTTCCGCTGATCTCGCCGATTCAGGTTTCAGCATAAGCGCGAATGTGGCTGCCATCGAGGAGATCAATGAGCTCAAGGAAAAGCTGCTGTCGTTGCGAAAAATCAAAACCGGCAAAAAACTCAAACAACAATAAAAGCGATCTCATAAAAGACATGGAACCGATCGAGAACAAGGAAAATCTGCTGCGAAAACTTCCCGGTGTCGACCGAATTCTTGAACTTACAAAGCCAAATGGCCAATACAACGATATCCCGAAGTCTGTCCTTGTGAACGCCATACGGTTTGTAATTGAGGAACTCCGTACACGTATCATTCAAAATGAAACTTCCATTTCCATCGAGAATCAAAACATCCTGGACCGGGTCAGACAAAAGGTTTATAAAGACATGCAGCCGAATCTTCGACGAATGGTGAATGGAACCGGTGTTGTGGTTCATACAAACCTGGGGAGATCGCTGCTTGCGAAAGAGGCGGTTGCAGGCATCCATGAAGTTGCCTCCGCCTATTCCAATCTTGAATTCGACATATCAAAGGGAAAAAGAGGACTCCGTTACACCGCCGTCGAGGAACTCCTGTGCCAAATCAGCGGAGCAGAAGCGGGCATGGTTGTTAACAACAATGCCGCCGCCGTACTCCTGTGCCTTGAAACCATGGCTAAAGACAGGGAAGTAATTGTTTCAAGAGGCGAGCTTGTTGAAATCGGGGGTTCCTTCAGGATACCGGATGTCATGGCAAAAAGCGGCGGCATCCTGAAAGAGGTGGGAACCACCAACAGAACCCATACCAGGGATTACGAGGATGCTGTAACACAAAACACCGGCCTTCTGTTAAAAGTCCATACCAGCAATTACAGTGTCATGGGATTTACGGCCGAGGTGTCGCTGAAAGAACTGGTGAAAATCGGCGCGGAGCATCATCTTCCGGTTATGGAAGATCTGGGCAGCGGCACCTTTATGATTTTTCAAGATATGGCCTCGCAAAAGAACCCACGGTTCAGGAATCCGTGAGTACTGGAGCAGATGTCGTTACCTTCAGCGGAGATAAGCTCCTGGGCGGCCCTCAGGCCGGGATCATTGTCGGAAAAAAAGAAGTTATTGAAAAAATTAGAAAAAATCCCCTGACAAGAGCGCTCCGCATTGACAAGCTTACCCTGTCCGCACTGGAACGAACGCTCAGGCTTTACCGGGACCCCGACCATGCGGTAAAAACAATTCCTACCCTCCGCATGCTGACAGAACCCTTCGAACATATTGAACAAAAAGCGGATCGATTGTTGAGATCCCTGGAAAAACTCGAAGAGCCCCGCCTCACGGTCAGCACAAAAAACAGCTCTTCAAAAACCGGCGGAGGCGCCCTTCCGCTCCTCAATCTTCCAAGTAAATGCCTGGAGATTCAAATAAAAGGCATGACCGCCAGCAGAATTGAAAAAGCCATGCGGGCAAATGATCCGCCGATTATCGGCAGAATCGAAGAGGATCTGTTTCTAATCGACCTTCGAACGGTTCTGGATGATGAATTTTCCATCATATGCGATGCGGTCACCGGTATCCTTTAAAAGCCCCGCAAATAAATTTCTTGAATATGAATGGTTTTTCGTCCATATATAATCCTCGCGTAAAACTGCCTGATAGTTTTCGGACAGTGTTTTGTTTTAACGGATAGGAGAACCAAATTATGCCGATATATGAATACCATTGCAATAAATGCGACAAAAATTTTGAAACCCTGGTCCTTGGTTCGGATGAGCCAAAGGCCTGCCCCTCCTGCGGGGGTAAAAAGGTTACGCGGCTGATGTCTGCCTGTGGATTTAAGACAAAGGGAAGAGGCGGAGAAACCGTGAGTTCGTCAGCCGGTTCATCATGCGGGGGCTGCTCCGCCTCCAGCTGTTCAGGCTGCGGGAGTTAGCAAACATGCAGATCAAGATCGGAACAAGGGGCAGTCAGCTGGCCCTCTGGCAGGCAAACTGGGTCAAATCCGCGATACAGGTATATCAAAAAGACATTTCGGTTACCCTTGAAATCATAAAAACAACCGGTGATAAAATACTGGATGTCCCCCTTGCAAAAGTCGGCGGCAAAGGACTTTTTGTCAAAGAGATCGAAGAGGCTCTCCTGGATGGACGAATTGATATCGCCGTTCACAGCATGAAAGACATGCCCGCTCAACTGCCGGAAGGATTATGCATCGGCGCGATACCGGAACGTGAAAATCCCCATGATGTATTGATTTCAAAAAATGACCTCCCTCTTTCCGATCTGCCGAAAGGAGCCGGAATCGGCACCAGCAGCCTGCGGCGCTCATCCCAGCTGAAACATATCAGGCCGGATCTAGTGATCCTTCCCTTGCGGGGCAATCTGGATACCCGAATTCGAAAGATCGAAGAGGAAAAGCTGGATGCCATCGTTCTGGCAGCAGCAGGCTTAAGACGCCTCAATTATAGCGACCGGATTTCACAGTATCTGCCGCTCGAAGTCATGCTTCCGGCCGTCGGACAGGGCGCACTTTGTATTGAAACAAGGAAAGATGATCCGAATGTCTTGCCGATCGTCGACACCATGAACCACGCCGAAACCCGGATGGTTGTTTTGGCTGAACGTGCATTCCTGAGCCGCCTTGAGGGCGGTTGCCAGGTACCCATTGCCGCATTCGGACAAATGGAAGAAGAAAAACTGATACTGACGGGACTTGTCGCGGATATTGAAGGAAAAGCCGTTATACGGAAATCGCTGACCGCATCCTGCCTCATGGCTGAACAAATCGGTGTCGATCTTGCAGAAAAAATACTGGAGATGGGTGCCGGAGAAATACTTGAAAAACTGCGAAGGAATGAAAAAGAAAACCATGAAAGGTAAAGTCTATCTGGTAGGAGCAGGCCCCGGAGACCCCGGCCTTCTTACGATCAAAGGAAAAGAATGCATCGCTGCGGCGGATGTAATCATATACGACCATCTTGCATCACCAAGGCTTCTCGACCATGCCAAAAAAACCGCTAAAATCATCTATGTGGGGAAAAAAGGAGGCCATCATATCCTGGCGCAGGAAAAGATAAACGCGATGATTGTTGAAGAAGCCGGAAAAGAAAAACTTGTGGTGCGTCTGAAAGGCGGCGACCCCTTTATTTTTGGAAGAGGCGGTGAGGAGGCGGAGGTCCTGGTCAACGCGGGCATTCCGTTTGAAATCGTCTCCGGCGTAACCTCGGCAATTGCCGCGCCTGCCTATGCGGGAATACCGCTCACGCATCGGAAGTTCACGGCGACACTCGCATTTGTCACCGGACATGAAGCTCCCGACAAAGAAAAGTCCAACATCAACTGGGACGCCCTGGCCAAAGGAATCGGAACCATTGTGTTTCTGATGGGAGTGAAAAACCTTTCCCATATTGTAAAGGAACTGATCGACCATGGCAAACCGCCGGAAACACCGGTTGCTCTTGTCCGATGGGGCACAACCGCAAACCAGATAACCGTAACCGGAACCCTTGATACAATTGTGGAAAAGGTAAACACCGCTGGATTGAAACCTCCGGCCGTTATTGTCGTGGGGGATGTGATCTCGCTTCGAGACTCCATAAAATGGTTTGAAAACCGGCCGCTTATGGGAAAAAAAATTGTCGTCACACGGGCCGGAGCGCAGGCTAGTGAACTGGTGAAACTCCTTTCCGATCAGGGTGCCGACTGCCTGGAATACCCGATGATCAAAATTGTTCCGGCAGATGATTTCAGCCCCCTTGACAGGGCCATCGAGAATATTGCATCCTATAATTACCTTGTTTTTACCAGCGTGAACGGGGTAGAGTTCTTTTTTGAAAGACTGTTTGAAAAAGGAAAGGACGCCAGGTGTCTGGGGCATGTCCGTACCGCTACCGTCGGATCGGCGACATCGGAACGGCTTAGAAACTTTGGGGTGAACAGCGACATCGTTCCTGAGAGCTATCGTGCGGAATCGATCATCGAAGCCTTCCGGGAAGAGCGGGTTGACGGGAAAAGAATCCTTCTGCCGAAGGCAAGGGATGCAAGGCCGTTGCTCCCGGTTGAACTGACAAAAATGGGAGCACACGTGGATGAAATTATCGTCTACCATGCAAGCCCGGTTTCGGACAATGTGGATGCGTTATTGGAAAATCTTGAAAACAGATCCATTGATCTGATCACGTTTACGAGTTCTTCAACGGTAAAAAATTTCAAATCCCTTTTACCGGAAGAAAAGTTTGAAGAGCTGACAAAGGACGTCGCTTTCGCAAGCATCGGCCCGGTTACAACGGATACTGCCGAGCAACTCGGTTTTAACGTACAAATCACGGCGGAAGAATATACGGTGACGGGTCTGTGCGACGCAATTCTGAACTTTTTTAACCATACTTAGAAAAGAGAAAATCAGATGACCCCCTTTGAAGAGATCGACCTGACCGGCCTGAAAACCTATTCGGCAAAACAACGTGTTTCAAAGGTAAAAACAGATGAGGAGGCCGTTCCGCCGAAGGCGGGGATGACCGTTCGTGAATTTCTGGACGGCCTTCCTTCCATCCTGAAAGCCAAAGACCTCATGGCTGTAGCACGGGCAGTTGTAAATGCACGCGAAAAAGAGAAACCGGTCATCGTTATGCTGGGCGGGCATGTGATCAAAACCGGATGCAGTCCGATCCTTATCGACCTCGCTGAAAAAGGCTTTGCAACCCATTTTGCTTCAAACGGCGCTGCTGCAATTCATGATACCGAACTGGCCCGTTTCGGCCATACTTCGGAAGATGTGGCATCCCAGCTGGAAGACGGTTCTTTTGGAATGGCCGCTGATACAGCGGGATTTGTCAATGAGGCTTCCCGAAAAGCGGTTTCATCCGGAAGAGGTTTCGGGGAGGCGATCGGCCATGCGCTTGTCGAAGAAAACGCGCCATTTTTAAACCGGGCCCTGCTGGCCTGCTGTGCAAGGCTCAACATCCCCTATACCCTCCATGTAGCCATCGGGACGGATATTGTGCATCAGCATCCTACAGCCAGCGGCGCTGCAATTGGAGAGGCTTCCATGCGGGATTTCCGAATCTTCGCGGCAGCAGTCTCAAAACTGGGAGAAGGAGGGGTTGTCTTGAATTTCGGAAGTGCTGTCGTGATGCCTGAAGTTTTCCTGAAGGCCCTTGCGGTTGCCCGAAACCTGAAAAAAAACATCTCGGATTTCACCACCGCAAACTTCGACATGATTCAGCATTATCGTCCGAATATCAATGTCGTGAACCGCCCTGTTCTAATGGGGGGAAACGGGTATTCCATTACGGGACATCACGAAATCATGATTCCGCTTCTGGCCGCGGCGATACAGGAAACAGCGGCTGTTTTATAGATGTTGAGCCGCCGGCACAAGATAAAAACCATCAACCGGCCGCGGGCGACCATACGATTTTAATGTCCGCCCTTCTGACAGTTTGAATTTCAGCGGCAACTCATTCCGGTTCATCCGGACAGGGGAATGAATAACAACATGTTTTCAAAACTTTTAAAAGACCATATACGCTGCCTCGAATCCCTCGCGGAAATTGAGTCAGACATTGAAAAAGCAGGTGAACGACTTGCGGCATCATTGAAAAAAGGCAATAAAATTCTGATCTGCGGCAATGGAGGATCTGCGGCCGATGCACAACATTTTGCCGCGGAGCTTGTCGGCAGATTTGAGAAGGAACGGCAAGCCTTTCCCGCCATAGCCCTTACGACGGACACTTCCAACCTGACAGCCATCGGCAATGATTACGGCTATGACCGCGTCTTTGCAAGGCAGGTGGAAGGTCTCGGGCTTCCAGGCGATATTCTGATCTGCATCTCCACCTCCGGAAACTCGGAGAATCTGCTTCTGGCGGCCGAAACAGCACGGGAAAAAGGCGTGACAACAATCGGTCTTCTCGGAAAGGAAGGCGGCCTTTTGAAGGGAAAGGCGGATCTTTCAGTTACCGTCAGGCAGAAGGTAACGGCAAGAATCCAGGAAGCTCATATTTTTATTCTTCACTACTGGGCTGCATTAATCGAAAACAGTCTGTAGCGTTTATCAAGGATGAAATAAACATGCTATTTAATTCCGATACGTTTGCCAGCATTCACATTCTTGTGGTGGGTGACATCATGCTTGATCAATATCACTGGGGAGAAGTCCGGCGCATCTCGCCGGAAGGCCCTGTACCGGTTATGCATGTTCTTGAGAAGTCGGAAGTTCTTGGCGGAGCCGGGAATGTCGCTGCCAATCTTGCCGGCCTGGGCTGCAGGACAACGGTGATCGGTCTTATCGGAAAAGACACGGCAGGCAAGCATATTCAAAAAATGCTGGATGATAGAAACATACAGGGCTGCCTTGTTTCGGACAAGTCTAAGGCCACGATCACCAAAACCAGAATTATGGCCCAGGGTCAGCAGTTGATCCGGCTGGATGAAGAAAATCCGGAACCGATCGGTCCCAAGCTCTCCGACCGGCTTTTTTCGGAGATTGAAACAAAACTCATGGATTGTCAGGCCGTCATTCTGTCGGATTATGGCAAAGGGATCTTCCAGTCTCCTGGCTTGTGCAGGCGAATCATCGATCTTTGCAGGAAGCAGAATCTGCCGGTACTTGTCGACCCCAAGGGAACCGACTGGGAACGGTACCGAAATGCCACAGCGGTAACACCGAACACATCTGAATTGAAATCTGTCGCCGGTATCACGACAAACATCCCTGAAACGGAGTTGAAAAGGATAGCCAAATTAATCAAAAAACGCTTTGATCTTGACTGGCTTCTCGTAACCCGCGGAGCAAAGGGAATGTGTCTTTTCGGCACGGACGGCACATTCAAGAAAATACAGGCTGTGGCTCGCGAGGTGTTTGATGTTTCAGGAGCCGGAGATACGGTCATCGCAACGGTTACCGCTGCTCTTGCCACGGGTTTTTCTTTTCCGGAAGCCGCGGAAATTGCAAACAGCGCTGCCGGAATTGTCGTCGGGAAACTCGGCACCCAGCCCGTAACCGCGGCGGAACTTGACGTTGCCCTCCAGTTTGACGAAAAAAAACGCCAGTCTTTGGAAGGGATTCACACCACCTCCATAGAAGGGGCTCAAATCATGGTAAAATCATGGCGAAGCTCCGGAAAAAAAGTTGTTTTTACCAACGGATGTTTTGATCTTCTTCACCCTGGCCATATCAACCTGCTGCACCAGGCACGATCCTTCGGCGACCGTCTGATTATCGGGCTGAACACGGATTCCTCCATTAAGCGCCTTAAAGGAGATCTGCGCCCGATACTCTCGGAACAGGATCGGGCCGCGATTCTGAATGCACTTGACTGCGTGGATCTGGTGGTACTCTTTGACGAGGACACACCGCTTGAATTGATCAAAAACCTCAGACCGGATGTCCTGGTTAAAGGGGCGGATTATAAACTCGAAGAGGTTGTCGGACGACAATTTGTGGAATCCTACGGTGGAGAAGTACGCCTGGTCCAGCTGCTTGCGGGATACAGCACCACGGGCATTGCGAATAAAGTCTTATCTGCCGGAAAAAACATAAAAAAACAATGATACCGTTCTATTTTCTTGACAAAAACGACGGTAAAAATTAGTTTTTCAGAGTGATAACCGATAAAAATCATCAATCATATAATTTCACAGGAGAGATTTCCGATGACACTTACAAAAGCCCAGGTCGTTGACGCGATTCAGGACAAATTCGGTTTCCCCAGAAAAAAATGCATTGAACTAATTGAAATCATGCTGGAAGAGATCAAGAAGCCCCTGACAACGGGTGAAGATGTCATGATCAGCGGGTTCGGCAAATTCTGTGTAAATGAAAAAAAAGAACGCAAAGGAAGAAATCCAGCCACCGGTGACGATTTGATGCTTCCTCCGAGAAGAGTGGTAACATTCAAATGTTCACAAGGGTTGAAAGAAAAAATCAACAATAAAAATTAAGTGAAATTCAAAACCGCCACTTGAAAACTTGTCGCATGGATCGAGAATCCGATCCATTGTTCAGCTTCAAGATTATCCGGGGGCGGTTCATCAATAGAGGAGAACAGGATATGGCTATCAGTAAAGAACTGCTCGACATCATTGCATGCCCGAAATGCAAGGGGGATATCCGTCTCAACGAATCGGAGAACGGCTTGATCTGTGATACGTGCAAGCTCTTGTATGAGATTAAAGAGGATATTCCGATCATGCTGATAGAAGAGGCAAAACCGATCGAAACCTGATACTCCCTGTTAAACACCTCATCAGTACAAAAATTGTATGATACAAAAGAGCTCCAGTTAACTGTTTTTTATCCGGTAAAAAAGAATGAGCCTGCCACGACCGCCTGGTCCTGCAAAACTGGTCATTGGACTTATCACAAAAGAAAAAAGGTTGTTTAAAGAAGCTGCCGGTGATCTGTCAAAAAATTTTGGCCAGGCCGAAATGGTCAGCGCATGGCTCCCGTTTGACTATACGGATTATTATGAATCGGAGATGGGTGTCCCGCTGTTCAGAAGGGTACTTGCGTTCCAACACCTGGTTGAGCAGACAACCCTTCCGGAAATTAAAACCGTCACAAACCGCCTTGAAGAAAAATATTCAAAGGACAACAAGCGCCAAATAAACATCGATCCCGGATATTTGCTGCTTGAACGTTTCGTGCTTGCGACAGGGAAAAATTACGCTCACAGAATCTATATCGGCAAAAAAATCTATGCGGATTTAACACTCATTTTTCAAAAAGGTGATTTTCAACCGCTTCCGTGGACCTATCCGGATTATGCTGACAGGGATCTGATTGATTTTCTCGGAAAAGTGCGGAACAAACTCCGGATTGACTTGAAAAGGATAAAAAAATGATCAGCAGCATGACCGCGTATGCAAGGGCCGAAAAAAAAGTGAACGAGTTGACAATCCTTGTCGAAATTCGCTCCTATAACAGTAAATTTCTGGATATTTCCCTTCGATTTCCGCATGGATACGACTCTCTTGAGAGCAAAACAAAAGAGATGATATCCGACAGGATCGCGCGCGGAAGACTTGAAATACAATTGCACATAAAAGATGAGTCGGAAAAGGCGGTTGCTTTTGAAATTGATAAACAAAAAGCGGTTGCCTATCACAAGGCTCTTTTGGACCTGAAACATCTTCTGAACATGGAAAAAGATGCCCCATTGGAATTTATTGCAGGCGCGGGGGGGATTATCAGACCGGCTGAAACCGAAAAAAATCTGGATGTTCAGTGGCCGGTTATACAGGACTGTTTTCATGAAGCAATTGAAACCCTAAAAAAAATGCGCCAAAAGGAAGGCATGTTTCTGGAAAAGGATTTCCAGAAAAGGCTGGAGGTTATCGAGACGTCCTTAAACAGAATTGAGCAGGAATCCAGTGATCTCCCGACTTATTATATGCAGCGTCTTGAGGAACGTATTCGTATCCTCACAAAAGGAATAACCGAAATCGAACCCGGAAGGATCGCCCAGGAAGCTGCTTTTCTCGCGGACCGCAGCGATATCTCCGAAGAAATTGTAAGAGCCAGAAGCCATATAACGCAGTTCCGTGAGATCCTCGCGGAAGAAGAATCATCCGGAAGAAAACTCAATTTTCTGTTGCAGGAATTCAATCGTGAATTCAACACGATGGGGGCTAAAGCCGGGAACACAACGGTTTCACACACAATCGTTTCTGTAAAATCAGAACTTGAAAAAATACGGGAACAGGTACAGAATGTGGAATAATGCCCTGTTTCCCGAACGAAAACCGTTAATTTTTCCGGTTTCTGTGTCGCGCTGACATGGTAAACCAGTGAGGAATCATGGACTATACCCTTTTAAATATCGGATTCGGAAGCAGCGTGGTGGCTGAACGGGTGGTAACCATCGTATCTCCCAACTCTGCTCCGATGAAACGGCTCAAGGATGAGGCAAAAGAGGAAAAAAGACTTGTTGATGCCACGCACGGCAGAAAGACGCGCTCGATTATCATCATGGACAGCAATCATGTAATCCTGTCCGCCATCCAGGCCGAGACAATATCGCAGCGTTATGAAACACTCAAGGAAACAGAAAATTCATGAGCAGTGGGAACCATCAGAAAACAGAGGGCAGCTTCGGCCCAGCATCCGGGAAAAAGGGAAAGCTGTTTATCATATCCGCTCCGTCAGGAGCTGGGAAAACAACGCTCTGCAAGGAGCTGCTGAAACATTTCAAGGAGATCCGGTTTTCAATCTCCCATACCACCAGGCAGCCAAGGCCGGAAGAAGCAGAAGGCATCGATTATTTCTTTACTTCCGAAAAAGAATTTCTTAAAGGGATTAAAAACAATGCCTGGGCCGAATGGGCGGATGTTCACGGCAACTATTACGGAACGTCAAAAGAATTTCTGGATGATGCCCTCTCTTCCGGGAGCAGTGTCCTTCTGGATATTGATTTTCAGGGTACCATGCAGATTTTAAAAACATACCCCGATGCGGTAACCATATTCATCATGCCTCCATCCATTGAAGTTTTAAAAAGCCGCCTCCACTACAGAGGAACGGAATCGGACGAGGTGATCGAAAAGCGCCTCATGAATGCAAAACAGGAAATTAAAAAAAAAAATCTGTACCAGTATATTATTATCAATGACGTGCTGACCAATGCCAGAGAAGAGCTCTTCAACATCATAAACAACCACCTCAGCCGAAAAAATTAAGTGGCAACAGACAATTTTATTGTGAAACAGAATCTGCAGACAGAAAACCTTTATGGAATCCATCCTGTTTTTGAGGCGATGAAAGCAGGGAGACGCCGTTTCCGTGAAATTTATATCGCCAAAGAAAAAATACCTCCGCGCCTTGAACCGGTTATGGAACTTGCGACGAAACTGGGAATTCCCGTTAAAATGGTTTCGAGGTCCAGGCTCGATGCGATGAGTGGAACCGATCTGCATCAGGGAATCGGGGCATCCGTCAGCCAATATCCGCTTGTCGAATTGTCCGATATCCTGTCCGGTCCCAGAGAGACGATGCAGAATACATATTTTTTAATCCTGGACAGTGTGGAAGATCCCCAAAATCTGGGTGCGCTGATCCGAACCGCTCTCTGCGCCGGAACCAGTGGAATCATTATTCCGAAAAACCGGGCGGCTTCGCCGACGCCGGCCGCGTCCAAAGCATCGGCAGGCGCTCTGGAACATGCGCATATCAGCATCGTAACCAACATTGTCAGCACCATTCAGACCCTGAAACAATATGGGTTCTGGATTGTCGGAACCGACATGAACGCCCGGGAATCAATCTTTTCAATTGATCTGGCTTTTCCAGCGGCAGTTGTGATCGGCAGCGAAGGAAAAGGAATCCGCCCGCTTGTTAAAAAAAACTGTGACCTTCTGGTTTCCATACCTCAATGCGGCCCTGTCAGTTCCCTCAACGCTTCGGCCGCGGGAGCCGTTATCCTGTATGAAGTATTCAGGCAGCACCGTATAAGCAGGAAGAACCTCTGATCTGGATTTTCTTTCCACCATATGGTATGAAAGCCGTTTTGCTCGGCAAGCACATTCAGATTCACGGGAATCGCCCAATATGAAAGGAAAAATAAAAATGAATGGTCAGAAAAAAATAAAAAAGGATGCAAACGGGACCTTGCATGTACCGGACCGTCCTGTAATCCCCTTTATTGAAGGGGACGGCATCGGACCGGATATATGGAGTGCCGCCTGTCTGGTTTTAGACAAAGCGGTTCAGGTCGCCTTTGGCGGAGAGAAAAAGATCGAATGGCTCGAACTCGATGTAGGGGAAAAAGGGTATCAAAAAACCGGTGAATATCTATCGGATCAAGCTCTTCAGAGTATCCAGGATCATGTCGTCGCGATCAAAGGCCCGTTGACCACTCCGATCGGCAAAGGTTTCCGGAGCCTTAACGTTGCCATTCGCCAGAAGCTTGATCTTTATGCCTGTGTCCGCCCTGTGCGCTATATCGAATCGGTCCCGAGTCCGATGAAACATCCTGAAAAAATCAACATGGTTGTCTTCAGAGAAAACACCGAAGATCTTTACGCTGGAATAGAATGGCAGTCCGGAACCCGGGAGGCAGAGCAGGTGATCGCCTTTTTAAAGGATACCATGAATGCCGCGATACCGGAACATGCGGGGATCGGGATAAAACCAATCAGCGAAAAAAACACAAAGCGTCTGGTGGCAAGCGCGATATCCTATGCAGCCGAAAACAACCTTCCAAGTGTCACCCTGATGCATAAAGGCAATATTATGAAATTCACCGAAGGCGCCTTCAGCAACTGGGGCTATGAGGTTGCGCGGGAAAAATTCGGGGATATAACCATCACGGAGAAGGAGCTCTATGAAAAACACGGCGGAAAAGCGCCCGCGAAAAAAATAATCATTCAGGACCGCATCGCCGACATGCTGTTTCAACAGGTACTTTTAAGGCCGGATGAATTTTCAGTCATCGCGACCCCGAACCTGAACGGCGACTATATCTCAGATGCGCTGGCAGCACAGGTAGGAGGCCTTGGAATGGCTCCGGGGGCCAATATAGGCGATCGCTGCGCCTGTTTTGAAGCCACACACGGGACCGCGCCCAAGTACGCGGGTCAGGACAAGGTAAACCCGAGTTCCCTGATACTTTCCGGCGCCATGATGCTGGATTACATGGGTTGGGAGGCCGCGTCGGAACGGTTACGAAAAGCACTGCAGGAGACGATAAAAGCCGGAATTGTGACATATGATCTTGCGCGTCAGATCAAGGGCGCAACAGAAGTAAAATGTTCCGAGTTTGCCAAGGCAATTGCTGAAAGAATCAAATGAAAACAAAACCGGATTTTCTTCCCGCAGTTGTTCAACAAATTGTCTGCCGGACGGATTGGGGACGAAACCCGGCATTCAAACTCAGGGTATCTGTGGAGACTGCCCATGAATAGACGGCTGATTCATCTGATCCATATTTTAAAATCCGTCTTTTTCCCAAACCGATGTATGATATGCGGGTGCCTGTTTTATCTTCCGTACAATCGTTCGACCTGTTCTGAAGAGAGGGCTCCGAATGACCGGCACGGAGCCTTTCTGGACCTGACCGCACAATTTGTCTGCCACTCCTGCACACCCCGCTTTACACCGATTGAATCTCCGGTCTGCGAGATGTGCGGTATACTGTTTAAAAGCCGTGAAGGTGAAGACCATCTTTGCGGAGAATGCTGTAAAACCCCGAAACAGTATACCCGGGCAAGAGCCGCCGCTGTCTATGACGATTTTATCAGGGCGGCGATACTTGATTTCAAATACAGGGGTAAAACCGGGCTGGCAAAACCGCTTGAAAACATTCTTTTTGCTGCATTTGTTGCCAATTTTCATCACCATAAAATCGACGTTGTTATTCCGGTGCCGCTCTATATCAAGAGATTCAGGCAAAGAGGCTTCAATCAGTCATTTCTCCTGATCGTGAACTGGACGGAAAAGGTTTTAAACAGCCATTGTACAGATCCCTTTCAAGTCTGTAACCGTGTACTGGAAAGGTGCAGGCAGACAAAACCTCAGGCTGGACTGAGCAGGAAGGAAAGAACGTCAAATCTGAAAAACGCTTTTACGCTTCGAGATCCCTCCGCTGTTATTGGAAAAAACATCCTGCTTGTCGATGACGTTTATACAACCGGTTCCACCGTCAATGAATGCGCGGGCGTACTGCTTAAAGGGGGCGCAAAACGAGTGGATGTCCTCACGCTTGCCCGGGCAATCTAATCCGATTCCATCCGGAGATCGGAATGGGTGGATTGGGCAAAAGATCCGGACAGCCAGGAAAGGTGGAAACATGGAAGATATCACTGAAAAACTAATTGAAATTATTCAAAATATGCCAAAAAAGGAGCGCTATAACCTCTATAAGACACTTGAAAAACGCTATCCGATAGAAAAAAGAAAACATAACCGGGTTGCCTATCATTCCAGTGCAAGATACACGAGCCTTGAAAGTTTTGGCGAAGATTTTCTCCGGGACATCAGCGTTGGAGGCGTATTTTTAAAAACGGTGACGCCCTTTGCGGTAGGCCGCCCCATAACGCTGATCATCTCCTCAAGGGATGGAAAAATGAATGTCAGGGCTCATGGCGAAGTCGTCCGTGTGACCTCCGACGGTGTCGGGATACAATTCATCCCGAAACAATAAAATTCAACGGTTTCAGCTTGCTTTGCCTGGAAAAGGATCTTGTATCTCATCAAACCGTATTGAAATTCTGGTTTGCACCGGTTTGGAATTGACATACTTTTTTTAATTTAATACCTTATATAAAAAATGAAGCCAAGCTACAGCAAAAAAATCAAATCCCGAAAAAGAGGGCTTCGTAAAACAACGATCCTGTAAAATGATCTTTTCAACCATGAACAGATACAGATGCAGCACCGTTCTCTTCTCCGGGGAGCGGCAGAAAACGAAATTCTTCCAGCAGGAGACAAACTGGCTCCAGATCGGTATCGGTCTTCTTGCGCTGATCATCGGAGCGCTCGTGTACATCGTGGACAGACCGCCCGGGCAGACCTATTTTGTATATGAAAGCGGATTGGATATCAGTCTTTACAAAACGATTCCGAATCTGTTCGGTGCGATCGGCAATGTACTTCCGGAATTTTCTCATGTTTTTGCCTTTATACTCATCACCTCCGGCATCCTTTCAGCCGGGAAAACAGGAACCATGGTAATGACATTCTTCTGGTTTCTCACGGACATCCTGTTTGAATTCGGCCAAAAATTCGGCTCTGCTGCCGCAGATCTGACACCGATATGGTTTGAATCCATTCCGTACCTGGACAACACATCCGTTTATTTTAAAAACGGAACATTTGACTGGCTTGACATGGCAGCTATTGGAGCAGGTTCTGTATGTGCTTATTTCGTATTGATTAAAACAATGAAAGGGAACAGATTTCATGACGCCATTTAAAAAAAAACTGCCGTTAATCATAAGACACCTTTGTCTCTTTTCCGTCATCCTGTTCGGCCTGATGACAATCATGGCAACCGGTGGAGATGATGATGATGAATCCTCAACCGATGATCCCACACCGGTTTCCTATCAAAAGACCATGGAAAAAATTGACAGCAATTTTGATGATGTAACAGACAGTATCTATACCTATTCCTATGATTTACAAGGCAATCTGATTACAAAAAAGCATTACACCGGTGAAGATGATTCCGGAGTGCCGGATGAAATCATTACATACCAATATGACAGCAGCGGAAACCGGATAAAAGAGATGCGTGATCTAAATGGAGACGGTACTGTTGATGAAGTTTCCAATTATTTCTATGATGGAAACGGAAACCTGTCCAGGATTGAAGAGGACAATGACAATGACGCCACAACGACCGTGGACTCCGTAACAGAATTTACCTGGGAAGAAATATAGAAGTTCCAAAATAATGTGTTGAAAAATTAACTAATTCCTTGACAAACGAAATCGGCACAAGTAGAAATCCGAAGTATTGATTGATTTAAAATTGATAACTTATTTAGAGTAAACAGGAGATCATCAATTCATGGCGCTTACGAAAAATCATATTATTGATTCCGTTCAAAATTCGATTGGCTATCCCAGAAACAAATCGGTTGAATTAACTGAGACCCTGCTGGAAATCATCAAAAAAACCCTTGAAGGGGGTGAAGACATCATGATCAGCGGTTTCGGCAAGTTTTGCGTAAAGGAAAAAAAGCAACGCCGTGGAAGAAATCCTGCAACCGGTGAAGATATGATGCTCGAGCCCAGAAAAGTGGTCACATTTACCTGTTCCGGAAAACTTAGAGAAAAAATCAACAAATAATACCCGTTAAGGACTTAGACCATTTCAGCGAATGCGGACACAGCCTTTTTAAACTCGCCGGCAACGGATCCTGTCTGGACACCGGCGGGTTCCTTTTTTTAAAAAATCCATGTTAACCTCTTATCCTGCTGCATGAATGATGAATGGTATCGCAACAATTATTCTGTTTACGATTATCATCACCTACGCGCTCAATCTTCTGGCAGATTATCTGAACCTTGCAACGCTTCAGCCCGATCTTCCTGAAGAATTCAAAGGGCTGTATGACTCAGATCGCTATCGAAAATCTCAAGAATATCTTTATGTTAACACTCGTTTTGGGTGGATCGCATCTACTGCCGGCCTGATTCTTATCCTGGTATTCTGGTTTGGAAAAGGGTTCCCGCTTCTGGATGACTGGGTTCGGGCGTTTGGATTGAATACCATCTGGAGCGGACTCATCTACATGGGGATCCTGATATTTTGCAGAGCGATACTTTCACTGCCGTTCAGTGTCTATAAAACGTTTGTTATCGAGGAGCGCTTCGGCTTTAATAAAACATCACCAGCCACATTTGTTAAAGATCTACTCAAAGGACTGATCCTTGCCCTTCTGCTCGGAGGACCTCTTCTTTCGGGAATTCTACTTTTTTTTCAATATGCCGGAGTCAATGCCTGGTGGTACTGCTGGATAGCGGTCACCCTTTTCATGCTCATTGTTCAGTTTGTTGCGCCAACCTGGATTATGCCGCTTTTTAATAAGTTTACGCCCATCGAAGAGGGGGAGCTCAAAGAAGGAATCCTTTCCTATGCCAAATCGATCCATTTTCCGCTCGACAATGTTTATGTAATGGATGGCTCAAAACGTTCCAGTAAAGCAAACGCTTTTTTTACCGGATTTGGCAATCGCAGGCGCATTGTCCTTTTTGATACCCTGATCTCACAGCACACCGTACCCGAACTGGTTGCCGTCCTGGCCCATGAGATGGGGCATTATAAAAAAAAACACATCCTAAAAACCATAATCATCGGAATCGCCCAGATGGGTGTTGTTTTTTACCTGCTGTCTCTGTTTATTGACAACCAAACCCTTTTTGATGCTTTTTACATGGAACAGAAATCTGTCTATGCCGGTCTCATTTTCTTTGGCCTGCTGTATTCGCCCATCGATTTTGTTACCGGAATCTTCATGCAGTTCTACTCCAGAAAAAACGAATATGAAGCGGATCGCTTTGCAGTGGAAACGACCCGTGATCAAAAATCTCTTTCCGATTCCCTGAAAAAACTGACCATAGGCAATCTTTCAAACCTGACTCCCCATCCGCTTTATGTTTTTTTAAACTATTCCCACCCCCCTGTCCTGAGCCGGATCAGAGCGATGAACTCCTGAATTTAAACTTCCAAAGATGGTTCAAGAACTTTGCGTATTATTGCGGCAAGTTCTCTTATCATAATCGGCTTCATTACATATCCCTGAATGCCCAGTTTCCGGCATTTCTCATCAGACAAGTGGGTGCTGAACCCGGTACAAATAATGATGGGAATTGTAGCCCTGATTTTTTTCACCTCCTGGGCAAATTGGATGCCTGTCATATTCGGCATGGTCATATCCGTGATGATCAGGTCAAACCTGCCGGTATTCGCTTTAAAGGCTTCCAGCGCTTCAATGCTTCCGGTCCGAACCGTCACCTTATAACCCAACCGCTCCAGCAACTGCTGCCCCATGCTGGCGATCATCTCTTCATCATCACCCAAAAGGATGCTCTCCGTACCGCCTGGAATCGCCTCTGCTTGCTCAATGAAATTTTCAGCGACGGTTTCGATAACCGGGAAATAGACATGAATTTCCGTTCCTTTTCCCGGTTCACTGTATATGCGGATATCTCCGCCGCATTCTTTAACAATCCCGTGAACTACGGAAAGCCCCAATCCAGTGCCCTTTCCCTCCCCTTTTGTTGTAAAATAGGGATCAAATACCTTTTCGAGCATCTCTTTTTCAATACCGATACCGGTGTCTGAAACAATGAGCCGTGCATAGTTTCCGGGAAGCAGATCCGGGTATTCAGAATATTCCCGTTCGATGAGAACCTTTTTAAGCGTTACGGTGAGCTTGCCTCCGGTATTTTCCATTGCATGATATGCGTTCGTGGCGAGGTTCATGATGATCTGATGGATCTGCGTGGGATCGGCATTGATGATGCCACATTCCGAATCAATACGCTGCTGCATGTCAATGGTTTTTGGAATCGAGGACCTCAGGAGATCAAGGGCTTCTTTGAGTATCGGCTGAAGTTTTATTGGTTTTGTTTTCGCTTCTGACTTTCTGCTGAATGTAAGAATCTGCCGTACCAGGTCTCTAGCTCTCAACGCGGCATGAAGCATCACGTTTGCATTGGCAAAAAGAGGATGGTCGGCCGGAAGGTCTTCTTTTAAAAGCTCCGCATAACCGATCAGGGGAGACAAAATATTGTTAAAATCATGGGCAATCCCGCCGGCAAGCGTTCCGATGGCTTCCATCTTTTGGGCATTTCGGAGCTGCATCTCAAGCGCTCTTCGTTCATCGATGCTGCGTGTAACGCCCACGAATCCGACGATATTGTGTGCTTCGTCGCGCAGAAAATTCATCTGATTTTCGGTCCAGACAATTGAACCGTCATTGCTAATGACTTTCATATCCAGTATCCTGGACAACGGCTGCTCTTCAGAGCTATGCTCTTTTGCCAACTCTTCCTTTAAGATATCCAGTGCAGCAGCGAGAGACTCCGGAGCAACGAGTTTACTGACGTGTTGACCGACAAGCTCATCAGGGATATACCCAAACAGGGGCTTGGCAGACGGACTGATATAGGTAAATCGAGTATCCAGATCGGTGGTCCAGATACAATCGATGGTATTTTCCGTAATCAGGCGATACCGTCTTTCGCTTTCTCTCAACTCCTCCAAAGCCTTCGCGGCGCGCAGTGTTTCACAGCTATATGAGGCCAATATGGTACCAAGTTCCTTATCCTGAATGGTGAAAGGCGGCTCAACTTTATTTTGAAGGGAGATGACTCCTATAATTTCACCTGTTTCATCCGGCAACGGAAAAACAAGAAGAGAACCATTTTTGTATCCTTTCCAGCCGCTTGGATCGATAATCTTTTTCTTTTCAATATCCTGTATCAATATTGGCTCCGCGCTTGATATCACCCGCTCGAATATAGATCCTTTTTTCAAAGGAAATTCAATAGCAGGAGGCATATGCTGGGAATCGAGTGAATGTTTAAGAATGAGAACATCCCCCTCTCGCAGATACAGACTTCCGCCCAGCGCTGCCATGTTGTGAGCGAACTCTTCCAGAAGCAAAGGAGCCAAATCCTGAATTTTTGAACAGGCTGCAAGATCTCTGGTTGACTCAACGATTTTTCGAAGCCGGGCATTGATTTCTTCCAACTCCTTGTTCTTTTTTCTCAATAAAGCTTCCGCTGTTGCTTTCTTTTTTTCCAGGTTCAACTTCTCAAAACACCGGTCTATCGTCAGCAGAAGCTCATTGGCATCCAGGGGTTTTCGCAGATAATCATAGGCACCTCGCTGAAGCGCTTCTATCGCCGTGTCTGTTGACGCGTATGCCGTCATCATCACGGTAAGAATACCGGAGCGCACCGCACTCAGCCTGCGAATCAGGTCAATTCCGCTGGATCGTCCCAAACGAATGTCCAGCAGCAATACCTGTGCATCAAATTTTTCGATCTTCTCCAGAGCTTCTTTTGAACTGTGTGCTTTCTCCACCCAGTAACCGCGAGATTCGAAAATATCCTCAAGGCTCGCCGCGAAATCCTTCTCATCATCCACAATGAGGACCCGACGCGCATCATCGTTTTCCAGTGCTGTAAAACGTTCTTCAATCATTACCTCGCCCCTCCTCTACCACCCAAAAACATTCAATGGATTCAAACCTTTTCCCGAGACCAAAGACTTACTGTTTATCCTTCCTCCCCAGAGCAGTCATGATGCTCACCGCGAAATCCTTCTCATCAGCCACGATATTCATCCGGATCTGCTTCTAAGCAATTGTAAAAACCCATATTACGACGTACCGGCTTTCATCGGAAGCCACAAAATGACAGTGGTCCCTTTTCCCAGCTCGCTACGGATTTCAATCCCCCCGCCGTGCTTCTCCATAATATCTCTGACAATCGGCAATCCCAGGCCGATGCCGAATCCTTTGGTGCTGAAAAGGGGTTCAAACACTTTATCCAGATACTCTTTCACGATGCCCGGGCCGGTATCGATGATACGGATCTCAAGTCGTCCATCAGCGACAGCCGATTCAATGGTAAGGCTATTCCCTGTTGTTTCTTCCTCCTGCATCGCCTGTAAAGCGTTTGTGATGACATTGACCACTGCTCGGCGAAGATGCTCACGGGAGATTGGCAAAACAAGATCCGCATGGAGTTCTCGCCTGCATTCGATGCCTTCAGGTATTTCCTGTTCGTCCAGCAGGTCGTTCAGCCAACGGTCGATGGTCACCGAATCCGGTTTCATCACCCACTTCCGTGTATAGTCCAACAATTCAGTAATGATTCCATCGCAGCGCTGAATATTTCGTTCAGCAAGTGTAAGGGCCCGGTCAATCCGATCCGGTTCGTTACGTTCGAGGGCATCGCCAATGGAAAAAATCGACGTTTTTACTGTCCCCAATGGATTTCGGATTTCATGGGCAACCGTGGCTGTCAGTTGGCCTAAAGCCGCCAGACGCTCCTTGCGAATCAACTGCTCATGGGCTTCTTCAAGCTCACGGGTTCTTTCCCTGACAAGCTCTTCAAGATGCTGGCGATATTTCGCAAGTTCCTCATCCATCAGTTTTTTATCGGTAATGTCTCGACAGGTTGTATAGTAAATAATGTTTCCATCTTTTGACTGGTTGCTGACGGCATTAAGGATGCAGTCTTTTAATATTCCGTCTTTTCTTCTGAGCTTCCACTCATAGTCCACTACAAATCCTTTATCCGCCATTTCCTGCTGCCACAAGGATCGATCATCCGGGTTTTCCCATAAAGCTCTTGCATTCATCCGAAGCAATTCCTCTTTTTCATAGCCTAACAGCTTCAAAAAAGACCTGTTGAAATCAATAAATTTTCCATCGTGGTAAGTGATCACAATTGCATCAAGAGACTGCTCGAACAGGGTTCGAAATTTTTCTTCACTCTCTCTGAGAGCGGTATCTCTTTTCTGCACCTGATCCAGCATTTTGTTAAAAGCATCTGTAAGGAGACCCAATTCGTCATCAGCTTGCTTGCTCGCACGTATCGCGTAATTCTGGTTCAGGGAGACATCTTTGGCTATCTCTGCTAATTGAAAAATCGGAATGGAAACCATTTTTTGGAGTTTGGATGACAGAAAAAGAGCAAAGAAAGTGGCCAGCAGAATCACAAATCCCGAAACGATAAAACCCTGCCTGAGAAAAAACCGGATTTCATTCAGATCGGATTGAAGATAAATCGTTCCGATGGGCCGGCCATCCTCACGGATAATCGGCTTGAACATATACAGCCACTGCTTGTCGAAACGGTGGCTTTCTTTTTGTGGTACAGGTGGCCTGAAAGCGGATAAGTCTCCCCGCTCATAGGAAGCAAATACCGTTCCATTATTTCTGTATATGCATGCAAACGCTATGGAAGGATTAGATGAAAGTGAATTCAAAACTTCTTCGGCATCCTGGGGATCATTAAATGATATCGCCCCCACGCAGTTACTTGCAAGTATATATGCCTGCGTGGAGAGATGGTATACCAATCGATGGTGAAAGGTGAACCACTCATAGGTCATAAAGGCTCCGCTTGACAGCAGTATTGATAGTGAACTAACCAGCATGCTAATAAACACCAGTTTCGTCTTGATCGAGGATCTTCGGAAAAAATCCATACCCCATTTTTTCTTTCTTTTTCCGGTGTTTTCATTAGTTAACATGCACGGTCTCCACAATTCGTTCGGCCAGCCGTAGCAGTTTTGAACGGAATGTTATCCCCACAGCCTCAGCAGCTCTTCTATTAATTTCAAACCTCACCCTGTCTTCTGTTACGATGAAATTCAACATACCGCCGAATTCCAAAAAGCCCTCCACCTCGCTAACAATTAAAACAGGAGATTGCTTCATCGATTGAATAATTTTTTTCATATCCTTTTCGGCAGAAGAACTGATGAACAGAATATGGCAATGTTTCAATACATTCACAGGCGTATCTTTCTCAAAATGCTGTATAACCAGTTTTCGTTTTTGGATGATACTGCCTTCAACCGGCTCAAAGGCATCGCCAAAGGGATCCTGTCCCAGGATACCGATTATAATTGGGTCCTCCAATTTTGAGGTCACCTCTTCGGGCCATTCAACAAAGAAAAGAAATTTATAAAGAAATCCGGCTTTTATCTGGTATTCCTGGCTGTCGGAGATATCGCCGTAGGATTGTTGCGGGAAACTAGCCGCAAAAAGAAAAAGGGCGAGCAATGCCATTAAATAATGAACTTTTTTTCTAAAAAGGTTTTTTAGAATTGCCACGTTATTTTACCGAATATGCTTCTTTGTATTTCGCTGCTCTCTATCACACCTTCACTGTACTCTGGATGCTCATCATCAAATGCATTCTGCAAAACAATGCTCAGATCGACAGCCTTTGTTGGGCGCCATCCCAAACGCGCGTCAAAACGGAAATAAGCGGGAATTTCTGCCGAGGGAACGGAAAAGCTTTCAACGTAATAAAAGGCCGTATCAAATTCAATGTTGTGGGGAAGATTTACATGGGATAAAAGTGTTGCTTTATGCTGAGGGTCAATTTTTTCCAGCGCTTGTTTCGAAGGAGAAGCATCACTTGATTCATCATAATCATAACTCGCCTCAAAAAAAGAATATCCTGCCACCAAATTCCAAAAATCGGTTACACGCCAATTGACGGTCCCTTCTATTCCATAGGTGTCTGCATCCAGTTTATTTTCGAATGTAGCCGTACCGGCAGAGTCAGTCTCAACGGTTCCGAGTTTGTCGTAGACATTATAAAAGGTCACGATGTCAATGGAGAGTCGTTCTGCCGGACGGATTCGGTATCCGAGTTCATATGCGACAAGCTTCTCTGAATCATTATCCGGATTTCCTTTCAAAACGGTGCGCGGCCCAACGGACGGAATCGTAATTTCAATCTTTTGGTCTTGCTCGGTTCGTGAGGGTGTTCTGACTGCGCGCGAGACCGCCGTCCAAAGCGTGTGCTTTTGCGTCGGCGTCCATGACAGTTTGATGCTTGGCTGGTATTCAAATCCTGAATAGTCATTGTTCTCGAATTTTGATCCCGGCGTCAAATAGAGTTTTTGCTGAATCAGTGTTATTTCATCCTGAATAAACGCGCTGAAGCGATCATCGCTGCGGCTTTCAGGATCAAAGGATAAAGACCCGGGGGTATCCGTATCATCCGTCGTATTATGGTATCCAAGCCCCCATAAAAAATCATGACGTGAAAAGGGGGAAAATCTGTTCTGAAAATCAACATCCAGGGTGTCCCGAATCTCACCGATGCTGACGTTTTTTCGTTCTGTCCGATCATAATAGAATTGGAAGGCCATGTCGGCCGTTCTGGAAAAAATTCGCTTCCATCTTCCCAATACGTTTCCTCCGGAAATATCCGTTTTGTCGGGTCTGATGGGATCGCCTATCCGCCGTCCGGCATCACCGTTATAATAATCTCCCTGGACTGTCACAGCGTTATCCGTTGACAATTCCCAATCCATCCGGAATCCCCCCCGCAGGACCTCCCAGTCGTCCGATGCATCCTCACCGGATCCGTCAACTTGATCATCCCTGTTAAAATATTTAGCATAGACTCGAAAATAGGCATTATCATCGATTTTGCTTCCATAACGAGCCCCGCCAAACCCGCGTTCCTCATTTCCGCCGCCCAGTGTAACTAGTCCACCCTGCGTATCCTTGCTGCTTTTTGTGATGATATTGATAACCCCGTTTACTGCGTTGGCTCCCCACTGGGTCGCCCCGGGCCCGCGGATAACTTCAATTCGATCAATGTCTTCCAGCAGGGTGTCCTGCACATCCCAGTAGACACCTGCGAAAAGTGGCGTGTAAACGCTTCTGCCATCCATCAGAACCAGCAATTTATTGGCGAACCTTCCATTGAACCCGCGGATCGTGATCGCCCATTTATTACCGTCTATACGGGAAACATGCACACCAGGCGCCAGCCGGAGCGCCTCCGGTATGCTGGTAGCCCCGGAACGCCGGATATCTTCCTGGGTGATGACGAATACGGCTGCCGGAGCTTCAAACAATTTCTGAGGCTTCCTGGCTACCGAGGTAACCTTCAACTCAAGCAGTTCATCAATGGACATCTGAAAAACAGATGCCCTGTCGCCGATGTCCTCCCTGGTTTCCTCGGAATACGATGAAGAATTAATGAACATCAACAACACGGCAAGCCCGAAGGTGATCATTGTCTTCATGTGATTCCACCTCATAGAAAGCTTTACTTTAGCATTCCCTGATGAACACTGAATACAATTTCAGATTGGCAAATCCCATTGGCTTTAAATCCACTTTTTACATTATAGTGAATGTCATCATTATATTCCGATTCAATCCAAAGGCGCGAAAAAGGAATAAAGCCTTTTACAAAGGTTTGTTTTTTTTAAACATGCTTTCCCAAAAAATAAAAATAGGCATTATCATTATCGGCAGTTGCGCTTGATAAAAAAGTATTTGGGTGCCCGGGCAATATGATACTGGCAATGCCAAATTGTATAGGATAATTTATAAAACATGCCCACATGT
>CAZOEW010000024.1:0-28033 GCA_964578935.1 uncultured Desulfobacterales bacterium
AAATGGATCTGCATGTTTCGAGTTTCTACGCCTCTGAATCTTTTTTACTATTATTATCAAATAGATAAAAAAATGCCCTGCTTGTAGAGCCCAAATCCGAAATCCATTTTTTTCAAAAACAGGCTGCAAAAAAGTTTTTATTTTTTTTAAAAATAAAAGAAAATCGAAGAAATATAACGATTTTAAGAGATAAGTAAATTATTCAAAATTATTGAATAATTTTTTATATACTTAAAATTCTTAAAAAAAAATTGGGATTTGAAATGATTGTATTTCAAATTAGTTGGCCAGCTTTTTTTAACTTTATATAGCTTTTTCAAATTGTTATACAAAACATCCTGTGGATTCCCAAATAGTCACTAAACACTGTTCATTCAATTTGACTCTAAAGTTCACCTAAGCTATTCCTTGCCCAACTGTTTTTCAGGTGGGATCTAAAACTTGAAATAATCCCTGCAAGTACCGAATCATTCAGAATAAGTTTCGTTTTATCTATTCATATTGAGCTGTCCTTGACCCTACAATTTGGAAATGAGTTGCCATTATGGAAGCGATTTGGAATCAAGTCAAAACGGTTATAAAAAACAGCATCCCGA
Organism: uncultured Desulfobacterales bacterium; assembly: GCA_964578935.1. Lineage (GTDB taxonomy): Bacteria > Desulfobacterota > Desulfobacteria > Desulfobacterales > SURF-7 > JAQYVL01. The sequence goes on from CAZOEW010000024.1 coordinate 597, forward strand.
GCCACAGTTTCAAAATGTGGATTGAACCATTGGAATTCAACAGCGCTGGAAATGATTATATCAGCTTAGCCTGCCCCAACTTTTTTTCCAAAAAACGGGTTCAGGATAATTACAGTTCTCTGATCGAATTGGAATTAAAAAGTGTTTCCGGTAAAAATTATAAACTGGATTTTTCAGTGCCGGACACAAAAGAAAGAAAAAAGAAAAAAAAAGGTTCTTCCGGCAAGCCTTCTGCTCAAGAACTGGATACATCGGAAGGGTATCAAAAATATTTACCCAAATTAAATTTTCAATCCCCGCTGGGCCGCCTTTTGAGAAAGGATTACACCTTTGACAATTTTGTTGTGGGCAGCAATAATGATTTTGCATATTCTGCCGCCCTGTCCATGGCATCGAATAAAACAACTTCCCAGAATTCATTATTTTTATTATCAAAAACAGGAATGGGTAAAAGCCATCTCTCCCAGGCCGTAGGCCATCAAATTCTTTCATCCAAACCAATGGAACGGGTCTACTATATTACCGCAGAAGATTTTACCAATGAAATGATCCATGCTTTCCGGCATGACTCCATAAGCGGTTTTAAAGAAAAATATCGCAACCAGTGTGATGTTCTGCTGCTGGAGGATATCCACTTTCTTTCCGGCAAAGAAAGGACTCAGGTTGAACTGGCTCAAGCGCTTGACTACCTGTATGAAGCAGATAAAAAAATAATTTTCACAAGCTGCTGTCTCCCTTCAGACATGCCGAAGCTGAGTGAACAGTTACGTTCAAGACTCACAAGCGGACTGATCTCCAATATTGAGTCCCCCTGTTTTGCTACCCGGGTCAGGATACTGAGAAAAAAATCAAAAGCAAGGGGGATTCAGATCCCGGACGATGTTACCGACTATCTGGCTGATGAACTATCGGAAAATGTAAGACAGCTTGAAAGCGGGTTGATCGGCGTTGCGGCCAAATCATCGCTTTTAGGCACACCGATAGACATGAATCTTGCAAAAAGTGTTGTACAAAATATTGCCCAGCACAATAAAAAAATCACGATCTCAATAATCAAAACAATCGTCTGCAAAGATTTCAGTATTTCTGAAAAAGATATTATTTCAAGATCCAGAAAACAAAATGTTGTCATACCAAGGCAGATATCCATGTATCTGGCACGCCGATATACCCAGCAGCCGCTTCAGGCAATCGGAAAAAGTTTCAACAGGCAACACGCAACCGCCATTCATTCGATTGGAATCATAGAGCGGGAAATGAAAAAAAGAGGCCCGATCAAAGAACAGGTGGAATACCTTTGCAAAAAACTGGATGATGGCAAATTCTAAACCATAAATTCATGGCAATTTCCGGGAAAGTTCTAAAAAAGCTTCAACAAATCGCAGGAAGGGACAACTTTTCAACAGAACGTGAAGAGCTTGCCTGCTATTCGTATGACGCTACTGCACAGCATTTTCTTCCAGACGCCGTCATCTTTCCCAAAAACCGCATGGAAGTATCCGCTGTTCTCTCTCTTGCCTCTGACAATAACTTCTTTGTCATACCTCGTGGAGCTGGTTCCGGAATGACAGGCGGATCGCTCCCTGTCAAAGGCGGTGTAGTGCTTGTCATGACCAGAATGAATAAAATTCTTAAAATCGATTGTGATAACCTTATCGCATTTGCGGAACCAGGAGTTGTCACCGGTCATTTCCATAAAGCAGTCGAAAAAAAAGGGCTTTTCTATCCTCCGGATCCGGCGAGTTCCGACTTCTCAACGTTGGGGGGCAACCTTTCAGAATGCGCAGGTGGACCGAGAGCTGTGAAATACGGCGTAACGCGTGATTATGTCCTCGGCCTTGAAGCCGTTCTGCCCTCCGGAGAAATCATCAAAACCGGTGTACAGACCGCCAAAGGTGTCGTAGGCTACGACCTTACACGTCTCCTTATCGGATCGGAAGGCACTTTAGGGGTAATCACACAAATGACTCTTCGTCTCCTTCCGCTTCCGCAATCCGTTAGAACCATGACAGCCGTTTTTAAGAGCATGGAAGCGGCGGCAGAAACCGTTTCAGAGATTATCCGGCAGGCCATCATTCCAAGAACGGTTGAATTCATGGACCATGCCTCTATAAATTGTGCCGAAAGCTATCTTGGAATTGGCCTGCCCAGAGATGCTGGAGCCATGCTTCTTATTGAAGTTGACGGGGAAGAGCATGTAGCTGTAACCGACATTGAAAAACTGAAGGCGCTTTGCCTATCGCAAGGAGCAAGCGATGTAGCAATTGCCTTATCGGAAGTAGAACGAGAAAATCTCTGGAAAGCACGAAAATCGATATCACCGGCTCTCTATCGCCTGGCGCCCGACAAAATAAATGAAGATATTGTTGTTCCCAAAAACAAAATTCCTCATATGGTCCGAAAAATTGAGGAGTTAAGCGCCAAAACCGGCCTGTCCCTTGCAAGCTTCGGGCATGCGGGTGACGGCAACATCCATGTCAATATCATGATCGATAAAAATCAGCCGGAACAGGTAAAAAAAGCCGAGGCTGCTCTTGAAACCCTTTTTGACTATACCCTCGAGCTTGGAGGAACGATATCCGGCGAGCATGGTGTCGGTATTACAAAAGCGGCTTTTATCGGAAAAGAGATCGGCGATGTGGAACTTGGGCTAATGAAGAGTATCAAAAAAGTCTTTGATCCAAAAGGAATTTTAAATCCAGGAAAGATATTTGATTTTAGAAAAGAATAACCCCATTTAAAAAAAACGAACGCTCATCCTTTTTAGCAGACAGTGATTTCAACTCCATACTAAAACGAATTAAAAATTCAGGTTCTCCCGGGACGGCTATTGTATTCTTTCGTTCAAATTTTCAGCAGAGAGCAGGTCTTCCAGAAGCTCCATGCGGGAATTCTGATCGTTCTCGATTGCGCATCTCAGGCTCAGCGCACAAAATTTTCGACAAATATTATCTTCAATGTTAAAATTACCAAAACATCCCAGGTGATTTTTCGAAGGAAGCATTTTCATTGAATCAATTCTCATATCGTTTTTTTTAACTCCAGCAAAGAAACCATTTCTTTATGAATTTTACCGTTGGTTGCCAAGATCTCAGTTTTTTCAAATCCAAACGGATTGTCTGAAAAATCCGTTACCGAAGCTCCGGATTCCCGGGCAATCACAACCCCTGCAGCAGTATCCCATGGTTTCAGATTCTGTTCCCAGAATCCATCAAACCGCCCACTGGCGACATAACAGAGGTCTAAAGCGGCAGATCCCAATCTCCTTATCCCTCTTGCCGCGCACATGCAATTTTCAAAACGCTGAAAAAGCGGTCTGAGAATTGCTTTAAAATCATATGGGAACCCTGTAACAAGAAGACTTTCCGATACATGGCTCCTTCCGGATACCCGGATCGGCTTCCCGTTCAATGCAGCCCCTTTTCCTTTACGCGCTGAAAAAAATTCACCTGTCACCGGATTGATCACAATCCCGATAACCGGCTCGCCATTCACCGCGAAGGCAATGGAAACCGCAAAAAATCCGAGCTGATGAGCAAAGTTTGTTGTACCGTCAAGTGGGTCGATTATCCACTGAAATTCCGGATTCCCAGCGGTCAGGCCACTTTCTTCAGCCAGTATGGCATGATCCGGAAACCGTTTGCGAATTGTCTCAATAATCATCTTTTCAGATGCCGTATCCGCTTCGGTCAGAAGATCGATCTCTCCTTTTTTGACGATATGATCAATCTTCCCAAAAAAAGAGTGAAGAATATCAGCGCCCTTGAATGCCGCGTCGGTACCAATCCTCTGCACATACTCGAGATCCATATGAATATCTTTATAATCGATAGGCAGTAGAGTCAACACAAATAATTAAAAATAATCAAAATTTCGATACCCTGCTGATTATTCTGATGACTGGTTTTCCTCCTCGGAGACAAACAAGGGGCGGATCATGGTATCGATACTCTGGATCATTTCTCCCAGGGTTTCGGTTCTGTTCGCAGATATGGGGATTCCATTATATCTTACCGCGAGCCTCTCCGCCATCTCTTCGGTTACAAGATCTTTTTTATTCAGGACATACATGACCGGTACATGCTGAAGTTTTAAATCTTCCAATATCTTTTCAACAGAATCAATCTGATTTTCAAATCTTGCATTACTGATATCAATCACATGAAGAAGCAGATCCGCACTTTCAAGCTCCTCCAGAGTCGCTCGAAATGCTACCATCAATTCCTTTGGGAGATCTCTGATAAACCCCACGGTATCGGTAATAATTACTTCCATATCTTTTGGGAATCTGAGACGACGGCTCGATGGATCAAGTGTGGCAAAAAGCCTGCTTTCCGCAAGCACCTGACTTTTTGTCAGGGTATTCAGCAATGTGGATTTCCCCGCATTGGTATACCCGATAATGGAAACAACAGGCAGGCTTCGCTTCCGGCGCTTTGCCTTCTGCTGTTTTCTCTGCTTCCTGACCTGATTCAGAGATGTCTCCAGCCTTTGTATGCGGTCCCTGACCCTTCTTCTGTTAATCTCCAGCTTGGTTTCACCGGGACCGCGTCCACCAATGCCTCCGGTAAGACGTGACATGGCTGTGTTCTTCGTAATCAATCTCGGGAGAAGATATTTTAATTGAGCCAGTTCAACCTGAAGTTTTCCTTCTCTGGATTGAGCCCGTTGTGCAAAAATATCAAGAATAAGCTGTGTCCGGTCAATGACCTTCAGGTCAACCTGATTGGTAATCGAACGAATCTGCGCCGGATTCAATTCCTGGTCGAAAATTACAACCGTTATTCCATTAAAAAGTGCTGAAACAGTCAATTCACTCAGCTTGCCGCGTCCTAGAAGAAATCGTGAATCAATTTTTTTCCGATGCTGAAGTATGGTACCGGCTACCTGTATACCGGATGACACGGCAAGTTCCTTCAGCTCGTCGAGAGATTCTTCTGCTTTTTGTCTGGATTCCGTCGTAACACTTACCAGAAGCGCCCTTTCTTCTGAAGCCCTTGAATCCGGCTGAATGCTGGTAAGGGAGATCTCTGTTTCCAGAGCCCGAATCAGATCCAGACACCCGATATCCAGTTCATTTACGTTCAGAAAAAATGTCTGATAAATCGTCTCGGCGTTCTTTTCCGGTGAGATATGGCCTGCATGGACCTTATACGGCAGGCCGTCATTGTCAACCAGGACAGAAGCCATCAGATCCAGACGCAACAGGGCCAGATCGGTCAAATCATCTTGACTCAAAGATTCATTGGAAAGGTGGGTGTGGATGCATCGAAGCCCCCGCAATCGTCCGGGAGCCGAGCGATAGTCACTGGTATCCGGTATAATGATCTTCTGCCGGTCACCAACGATCACAAACATGATTTTCCCGGATCGATCGATCAACAATCCGATCTGCCGGCTTATCTCCCGGGAGAGCTGGCTGATATCCCGAGCAAGTTCATTGGTAACAATAAATTGAGGTGGCGTGCGGCGGTGATATAAATTTTCAAGCCGGCGGAGTTGACTGGCTTTAAGTCCGCCGGAATTCCCAAAAATCTTTTTCATTCAAAGTAACTGCCGTGAGCAAGATCCTCAAATCGGGTATATGATTTGAGGAACGTCAAAAAAGCGGTCCCGACAGGTCCGTTTCGCTGCTTGCCGAGTATGATCTCCGCTTTTCCCCGGTTGGGATTATTTTCGTCCTGATTGTAGACCTCATCTCTGTAAATAAACGCAACGAGGTCCGCATCCTGCTCAAGAGCCCCGGACTCACGCAGATCGGAAAGCATGGGTCTTTTATCACTCCGCTGCTCCAGCATTCGATTAAGCTGTGACAATGCAATTACGGGTACGTTGAGCTCTTTGGCAAGAATTTTTAATGATCGGGATATTTCTGATATCTCAAGATCACGCCTCTCTTTGGAAGTACTACCCCGCATAAGTTGAAGATAGTCGATAACGACCAGGCCAAGGCCCTTTTCTGCTTTGAGTCGACGGGCCTTCGCTCTGATGTCCATAGGGGTTACATCCGCGGAATCATCAATATATATGGGAGCCTGCTCCAGAACGCCTGCCGCATTTGTCAGCCGCTCCCAGTCATCGTCATTAAAAAAGCCTCCTCGAAGGCGGGCTGAATCAATACGCGCTTCGGATGTGAGAAGGCGCATGGATAACTGTTCTTTTGACATTTCAAGAGAAAAAATGGCCACAGGAACGTTTGCCTCAACCGCGGCATTTCTTGCGATATTCAGGGCAAATGATGTTTTTCCCATTGCAGGACGCGCAGCCACGATGATCAGGTCAGACTTCTGAAATCCGGAAGTCAATTGATCCAGGCGTGTAAAACCCGAAGGAATGCCCGTAAGCATTAATCCGCTTCCCTGGCGTTCCTCGAGCGTATCAATATTTCCATTGATAAGGTCGCTGACCGGAAAGAATGATTTTTTTAGTTTGTTTTCCGAAATCTCAAAGATCGACTTTTCCGCAAAATTGACCACCTCATCCACATCACCCCGGTCTTCAAAACACCGATTGACAATGATATTCGCCTGTGCAATCAGCTTTCGCAATGACGATTTGTCGCGTATGATCCTCGCGTAATGTTCGGCATTGACCGCAAGAGGAACGGTATCGATCAGTTGCGCGAGATAAGTCGCCCCGCCCATATCTTCAAGCTGGCCTTTTTCCTTCAGGTTGTTTGCAACCGTCACGAGATCGATCGGTTCACTCTTTGCGAACAGTTCGGTGATGGCGGCGAATATTTTTTGGTGGGCAGTTCTGTAGAAGTCTTCGGGAGACAGAATTTCAACAATATCAAGCAGGGTACTGCTATCGATCAGAACAGCGCTCAGTATTGATTCTTCCGCTTCAATATTTTGAGGTGGAAGCTTATGAAGCGATGGATCTTTGACAATTTGCAAGCGTTTCTCAGCCATATCTCAATTTAAAAAATACCCTTTGCTAAGGAGTGGAAAAAATATGCGGCGTTTCCCCTCTCCCTAACCCCGACAATTTTTGGAGAGAGGTATTTTTACTCTGGAACGACCTCAACGATAATCTCCGGTTCGACATCCTTGTAGACCCGGATCGGAACTTTGTAAGTGCCCGTTGTTTTGATTGGATCGGATAGAAGAATCATCCGTTTTTCAACCTTCACATCCTGTGCCTCCAGTGCTTCGATGATGTCATGGATGGTAACAGAGCCGTAAAGCCGGTCTTCTTCGGTAACCTTTGCAACGATCTTGCAGGTAAGGCCATCAAGCCTTTTTGCCATTTCTTCGGCAAACTCCTTTTCCTTTGCAATCTGAAGATCGAATTTGGCTTTTTCCTTTTCAAGAACCTTGCGGTTCTGAGGCGTATCGATTACAGCTTTTCCCTGAGGCAGAAGATAGTTACGTGCGTAGCCGGCAGACACCGTTACTTCCGAGCCGATAATCCCCAGGGATTCTATAGTTTCTTTCAATATTAGTTTCATGCTAACCTCCGAGTAAATATAATCGCTTCTATGTGAAACGAATCTTTTTTTGTTGAGCAGATGCCTTTCAATTGACCTTCTTTCTGTCGAGCTTTCTGAAATTCAGCCATACATCGAAAAATCCAAGTCCGATAATAACAAAAAGCAACACCTGCTGGATAACAATAATCGTGTACATAAAAACCTTGAGCAACCGTGGAAACCGTTTTTTTTCAAAATAGAAGGCTACGATTGCAATCCCCTGAAAAAAATATATCGGCATTAATGCAATCAGGCCGTTCAAACCGATCAGTCTCAAGCCGCCGCCGGGTAAAAGCAGCATCAGTCCGCATGCAATGGCCATCCAGACTAATGGCTCAGGCGCCTTCCACCTGTTCAGAAAGCCGAAGTCAGGATTCAATAAACGATTTACGGCTAAAAGGGACCTTGAAAAAAGCAGATTCATCCATACGACAAAAAGCGTCAAACTGACTACGATTGATGGAATCAACCGTACCATATCGTGAAGAATTCTGTCAAAATTTTCTGACAACAGCAAGGCGTTCTCTTCTGACATTCCCATATTTTCATAGAGCTTCAGGCTGAACTCCAGATTTCTGCCGACATGCTCGGTCACGAGCTGAACAATTCCCGAACCCGACTGGATGCTGTAAAAAAACAGGCCCATCCCAAAAGCTCCGAGAACAGAACCTGCCGAAACCAATACTGTTTTTTCTACCGAAAATTTTCTTTCAAAGCTCTCACCCATGGTATACCCGAGAAAAATCAGCCCAAAAAAGAAAAATATGTCGAGCAGGACACCTCGGGATATGACACTCACCAGTATCAATGCAGCCAGTGTAATGGCTGTACCGGTTTTCCTTCCGAATTTTATCCGGCAATAGAGGATCGATAACGGAAGAATAAAAAAACATGTAAACGGCAGAAAATTTGAAACAGCAATGGCGGCACCGGTTATTGCAACACCCGCGATAATCCCACCTGCTGATTTTCCGCTGTCGTTATGAGGCACAATCCTTATTCTCCTGAAGTACCGCTTGAGAAATCTAAAGGTCCATTGTGCCGACATACGGAAGCAGGGCGATTGTTCTTGCCTGCTTTATGGCGACAGTCAGAGCCCTTTGATGCTTCGCGCACGTTCCTGAAATACGCCTTGGAATGATCTTTCCGCGTTCGGTAATAAAATATCTGAGGGTCTTGGGCTCCTTGTATTCTATTTTAATGCTTGTATCTGCGCAGAATCTGCAAACTTTACGGCGATGAAAAAAATTTCTTTTTTTTCTGAATTTTGGCGGGGTCATGGTTCTACTCCTCTATATCGTTTTCTGTTTCCATCTCATCCAAATCGGAGGGTTCCGAAGACTCATCCAAATCAACCTCTTGAGCTTCGATCAGTTTCTCAGCCTCTGCCTCCCGGGCGATCTCTTCTTTGACTTTTTCAAGATCAACGTCCTTTTTCAGGACAATGGTCATGAACTTCATTACCCGGTCGTCAATCCTGAACGAACGTTCCAATTCAGCCACGAGAGCTCCGTCACCGCAGAAATCGATCCGGACATAATGCCCGCGTCCTTTTTTTTTGATGTCATAGGATAGTTTCTTCACACCCCACTCATCGAACAAAACAAGAAATCCGTCCTGTTTCGCAATCAGATCTTTTGTTTTTTCAAACAGCTGTGCCCGGTCGTCCGCTAACAGATCCGGGTCTGAAATAAAAATCGTTTCATACCTTCGCATGCAAAAACCTCCTTATGGATTTAAAGCCCCGCACAAAAAGCTGTCGGAGCAAGGATCAATGAGATATAATCTCAAATAAAAAAACTGTTTAATTATCACTATAAAGAACACCATGTCAAGATTCTTTTCAGAAGGCAATACAAATAGAATTGGGTTCTCATCCAAATTTTATCGATTTTACCATGATTCTGTTTTTAGGTCTTGATTTCAGCGATTCTTTTTGAAATATAACAGAATATCAATATCATGCGCATCAGAACCTTGATTCCTGGCAGCAATGGCATCAATTCAAAGGAGATATGATGAGGCCGACCAAAGAAATGATCCTTGAAACAAAGGAACTGGTAAATAGAACTCAACGAGATATCCAGAAAATCATCAAAGAAAATGACATGAAGCTTAAATCGATTCGGGAAAAAGATAAAAAACCATCTGAAAAAAATTATAGATCTCTCTTCTGGATCCTGCTCATTATTGCTCTTATTCTTTCCTACCCGGTATATCGCTTCTTTATTCCCTGATCTGACGCCGATACTTTCTCCTGTTGAAACGCTACCCGAAGCCAATGACGAAAAGGATAAAAAAAAATATCATACCGGACCAGATTGCCGTTTTTATTTCCCCTCATGGTTTTGGTCATGCTGCACGGGCATCTGCTGTCATGGAGGCCTGGAAATCGAAAAACAATTGGATCCATTTCAACATTTTTACGACAATCCCCCGATGGTTTTTTCAGGACTCCCTGTCAGAACCATTCGATTATTTCCCCCGGTTAACCGACATCGGTCTTGTTCAGAAAACACCCTTTCATGCGGATCTTGAGGAGACAATTCGTCACCTGGACCGTTTTCTTCCATTTCATCCGGAGATTACAGCGGAATCCGCAAGAAAATTGACAGCGGCCCGATGCGCTCTTGTCGTCTGTGATATTTCACCTCTTGGCATCGCCATCGCCAGACAGGCCGGGATTCCGTCCGTTTTGATTGAAAACTTTACATGGGACTGGATTTATGAAGAATATAATGAAACGCACCCCGGATTGACTGAACATATCCGCTATCTGCGTGCGGTGTTCAATACAGCTGATTTTCATATTCAGACTGAACCGGTCTGCGCCCGCGGGCCTGTCGATCTGACGGCAATGCCCATCAGCCGAAAATTCAGAACGCCCCGGTACCACATCAGAAAAAAACTCGATCTCCCTCCGGATTCAAAAATGGTTCTCATCACTACCGGCGGTATTAAAGAACAGCTAAAATTCATAAATAAACTGAAGCGCTTGCAAGACATCTGTTTTGTGATCCCCGGAGGCGGAGAAACCTTCCAGAGAGATAAAAATGTTATCCTGCTGCCCCACCATTCCGATTTTTTTCATCCGGATCTGGTCAATGCTTCCGATGCTGTCGTCGGAAAAGCCGGATACAGTACCATCGCGGAGGTTTATCATGCGAATGTGCCGTTCGGCTATGTGTCCAGGCCCGCTTTTCGCGAATCACACAAACTGGAAGCTTTCATTCAAAGGGAAATGACCGGCTTTCTCGTTGAAAGCCCGGAATTTCAAAACGGCGGGTGGATTTCAAAAGTCGAAGCGCTTCTCAGCCTCAAGCCTCCTGAAAAAAACACTCCTGATGAAGCCGGCAGGGTTGCGGACTATCTGGATAACGTGCTGCTTCATCATCGTTCCAAAGCTACATAGACTTCTTGGATTCAGAGCGCCCGTCAATCTCAGGCAGCACAATGTTAAGGCTCTTGATTTTTCTAAACAGGGTGCTCTTATGGAGGCCAAGATCCCGGGACGCGGCCAGCCGGTTGAAACTGTTTCGTTTCAACGCTTCTAAAATGACACGGGCCTCGGCTGATTTCATGATATCGCCCAGGTCTTTATGATGCTCCGAAGGAAGCGGCTCTGACAGCAGGTTTCCGGGCAAATGGGCGGGCTCGATAACTCCGTTGGGACAAAGCACAAAGGCATGTTCGATGATATTTTCCAGTTCACGGATATTCCCTGGATAATCATGAGACATCAGGATTCCTAAAGTTTCCGGATGCAATCCGGTTACGGATCTTCCCCGGAGGGTATTCATCCGTTTAATAAACCTTTCAGACAGCAGGGGGATGTCCTCCCTTCGTTCGCGAAGCGGCGGAAGCTCGATCCGCACCACGTTCACGCGATAATACAGATCCTTGCGAAAGGTGCCGTTCTTCACCATGGCGGCGAGATCTTTATTGGTCGATGCAATAATACGGATATCCGCTTTAACCGTTTTTACGCTTCCAAGGGGTTGATACTCTCGTTCTTCAAGAACGCGTAACAGTCTCACCTGAAACGCGGAACTGATATCACCGATTTCATCCAGAAGGATTGTGCCGCCTTCAGCCGCACCCAACATCCCCTGTTTATCCTTTACCGCATTGGTGAAGGCCCCCGCCTTATATCCAAAAAGTTCCGATTCCAGTAGCGTATCCGGAAGAGCTCCACAGTTGATTGCGAAAAATTTATTATTTTTACGGGGGCTTAGATCATGAATCGCTCTGGCCAGAAGTTCTTTGCCCGTACCGGTCTCACCCTGAATCAGAATCGTACTGTCGCTTTCAGCGATCTGCGGAAGAATGTTGAATATCTTCTGCATAATCGGACTGCGACTCACCATATCGCCGAGTTCAAAACGGGAATCCAGTTCCTTTCGAAGCTCTTCCACAACACTGAGGTCCCGAAAAACCTCAACTCCCCCAAGCACCTCTCCTTTTTCATCGCAAAGCAGGGAGGTGGATACGGCAATCGGAATGCGTCTTTTGTCAGCCGCCACAATATACGTGGAGGTATTGACAAAAGGCTTGCTTTCTTTCATCGTATTCCGGAGAGCGCAGTCACCTTCGCACATATTGGAACGGAACACCTCCCAACAGTACCTCCCAATCGCCTCAACCCGGGAAATGCCGGTTATTTCCTCAGCAGCCCGATTAAAGGACATGATTTTCCAGTTGTGATCAACCGTGAACACGCCATCCGAAATGCTCTCAAGAATAATATCTGTAACACCCTGTGAATTTTCGATTTTTTTAGAATTTTTCATGGTATCGGATACCGCTAAAACATGTTGATTTGATCTCCAATCGTTCACGGATTCAGCCTTTCTCATCCGCAGGCAACACTCGAGTCCTCATACCATTATACCGATGAACGGAATAAAGACAAAGCAAAAAAATAAAATATTTCCCTCCGGACACCTTATCGATTATATACCCGGAAGTGAAAATCATTCCGGCGTCTGATCAGGCAAAGCCCTTTCATATTTTCCCGGGCTGATTCTGAAGGCCGAACATCCCCGGACAATATAATTTGCATTCTCACGAAACATGGGTTAAGGACGGATAATCTTACTGAAACCCCCCTTAAAACAGAAACAAGGAGCACTGCATTTGAAAACACGAGTTACCGAACTTTTCGGAATCCAGTACCCCATTCAATGCGGAGGGATGTTATGGCTGGCAACGCCTGAACTGGCGGCAGCCATCAGCAACACAGGTGCAATGGGAAATCTTACTTCCGGAAACTACAACTCCGGAGATGAACTTCGGGCAGCGATCGACAGAACTCGCGAGTTGACGGATAAGCCGTTTATCGTGAATATTACCACCATGCCATCGATCCGTCTTCCAATTGAACTTCTTCAGGATTTCTTTCGGATCTGCTGTGAAAAAAAAGTGACCGCAATGGAAATCGCGGGGTCTCCGGTGGATAAGTTTCTAGGCCCTGAATTTATCCCCATGGCCAAAGAGGCCGATGTAAAAGTACTTCACAAAGTGGGCACGGTAAAGCATGCTGTCCACGCTCAAAAAGCTGGATACGATGCCGTTACGATTGCCGGGTTTGAAGAGGGAGGGTTTCCGCACAAGGACAATGTTTCCACAATGATTTTAGTCCCAAAAGTGGTTGAAGCGGTGGATCTTCCTGTTCTGGCGGCAGGGGGCATGGTCGACGGAAAAAGCCTGGCGGCGGCGCTTGCACTTGGCGCTGATGGAATCATGATGGCGACACGATTCCTTGCGACCAGAGAAAGCAATGTACACCCCAATATTTATCAAACCCTGATCGATAAAAATGAAAATGATACTTCCCTGAACCTTCAGAGTCTTCTTGGAAATTTTGGTCTGCAGGTTCGTGCGCTCCGGAACCGTATTATCCGAAAAATCGAAGAAGTGGAACAGCGAGGCGGCGATCTGTCCGAATTGCTGCCCCTGATTTCCGGAGAACGGGCAAAACAGGTATGGAAAGATGGAAATTCGGAAGACGCCATGCTCACAATCGGTCAGTCTGTCGGACGGATTACGGATGTTCCGTCTGTATCTGAACTGATCGAAAGAATGGTGAAAGAAGCAAAAACAGCATTACGGGATTCGCTGAAAAAAGTTGAATGAGAACCATCGGAAATTCGGCATAATCGGGAAAGAACACCTTGCAGCTTCATGCCGAAAATTTGATCCATCCGGCAATTGGTATGGGTTCAAAAAGTATAGAACCGGTTTTACAATCGCCGATGGATTCTATGATGAGGCCGCGAGATCGTTTTTCATATACGGCACATTTCGGGCCTGCGCTTTCAAATGAAAAAAGGGAGATTTCGGATGAAGATTAGAGTGATACTGTTGTGGCTTTCAATTGGTTTGCTTTTTACGGTTTCGATTGCAATGGCAGATGAAAAATCATGTGATGAGCTGATAGCCGAGTCGGAAAAACTATGGGCGGATAATCAGTTTGACGAATCGGATAAACGCCTTGATGAAGTCATGAAGAGCTGTCCCAAACTGGCGGAGCCTTACTGGCGGAAAGGGCGCAACATTTATGAAAGGCTGGAGAGTTTTGACCGGGATCAAAAACCGGAAAAAAAAGAACTGATCAGGCTATACATGGAAGTCGAAACCTTTGCAGACAAATGCACGGAGCTTGACAAGAAAGACGGACATTGCTGGCTGTGGAAAGGTGTCGGTATTGGACGCAGGGGCACCACACAGGGCGTTCTCAAATCGCTCTTTATGGCTTCCGACGTGGAGGACGCATGGGTCAAGGCAGATTCTCTGGGTCTTACCTACCGTTCGGAGGACGGCACTTCAAACGCAAAATGCGGCGTTTCTTACGCCCTGGGCATGTTCTACCGTGTTGTTCCGGAATGGCTCTGTCATTTCCCGTTGAAGCAAATTGTAGGCACCTGCGGAGACTTGAAAAAATCGATCGAGTACCAAAGGAGTGCGATTGCGTGTGACCCGAATGCAATCGATATTAATAAGGAACTGGCTGTAAGCCTCCTGTGCCATGGCCAGAAATACAATCAGCCCGAAGAAATCGAAGAGGCGAAAAAGATTCTTGTCGATTTGCAGTCACTGCCTGAAACCAGGGTCTTTGATAAAATAGACAAGGAACATGCCCGGATGCTTCTTGCGGATATTTCGCTCGCCTGCGGATATCAGCGCGACAAGCAGCAGGAACAGAGCAAAGAGGCGTATGACAACGACAAACAATAATGATCCTATTTTAGCTGAAACCGGACCGGCAGTTTGACCCACATCTCAACACACTGGTTTCCCCTCGTGCCCGGTTCAAAAATCCAGTCTTTAACCGAAGCCAGGGCGGCATCATCCAGAGCCGCATATCCACTGGATTGAAGCACCCTGAGGTCCTTGACACTGCCGTTTCGATCAACCAGGACTTCAAGGGAGACCGTACCCTGGTGCCCTCTTCTCCGGGCCACCCTGGGATAAACCGGCGGCGGATTTTTTCGATACAGGGGGCTTGCCTCTTTGATAACCGCTGCATCGGAAACGTCATCGGCCCTGCTCTTCGTTTCGGGTATCGTGTCGTCCGATAATTCTTTTTTCGAATCTTTCGCGTCTTTGGCTTCCGATTCCAGAGGATCAGGAGCAACTTCGGCTTTCTCCGGTTCCAAAGGGCTCATGATCTCTTTTTTTCTGATTTCCTTCGCAGCTTTTATTGGAGTCTTTCCGGTCTTCTTTTTTGTTTTTCGGGGGTGCCCGGCAGACAGTTCCGGTTCTCTATAGGACATGGTGATGGTCACGTTTCGGGTTTTCGGTATCGTGACTCTCCGGTCTTTCAAAAAACTCCAATTCAGCCCGAAAAACAGCCAGTGGATACCAAGCGAGAGCGCTGCGGCCAACAGAAATCTCGTTTTCATTGATTCTTCATTCTCTCCGCCTGAAGGGAGATTCTCTCGAGGCCGGCCAGTTTAATCTTATCCAGAACCTCGAAAAGTTTCTGATATGACAGATCCCGATCCGCAAAAAGAAGAACCCCGGGTTCCTGATGCCCTTCGGCTTTGGTTTTCAGGCTTTGCGTCAAATCGGAAAGACCAACAGGGTTTTTATCGAGATAAACGCTGCCGTCCGCCTTTACCGTTATCGATAGCACAAGTTTTTTATCAATCTCCGCGGAAGAGGATATCGGGAGATCGATGGGAAGACCATGATGAACGGCCATGGAAAGCATGGCGTAGATAAAAAATACAAGCAGCAGAAAAACAATGTCGATCAGGGGAAGCATTTCAATCCGGGCCTTTCGTTTTGTTTCCAGACAGAGCTTCATGCCGATCCCCCCTGGATTTGATGCTGAGCCGTAATATTTTTTTCATAAACGATTTCAAGGCTGGTCGCGTATTTTTCAATCGCCAGCGCCGCCCGCTCAACCCGTGCAGTAAAATAGTTATACGGGAAAACCGTAAAAATCGCGATCCCAAGCCCGGCCGCGGTGGTGATAAGCGCCTGGGCAATTCCTCCGGTAACCGCTTCCGGATGCTCGATTCCGGCTCCGAGCATGTCAAAGGACGAAATGATTCCGACAACCGTACCGAAAATTCCCAGGAGCGGGGCCACGGTAATCATGGTATCCAGTACGCCCATAAAACGACGCATCTTGCGGATTTCTTCCGCGGCGGCTGATTCCATTGCTTTTACCAGAGAATAATCCCGGTGAAGGATGCCGCTGATGAGTATTCGGATAATATAATTTTTTGATCCGGCTGCTTTGTCTCTGACCTGCATCCAGTCTCCCCTGCGGCACGATTCAAGAACCTCATCCACGAGATTCTGGTCATAACGAAGCTGAACCGTCAGCCAGAAAAGGATCCGTTCAATGGTAACGGCCAATGCGATGATCGAGCAGAATAGAAGCGGAAACATGACCGGCCCTCCGCTTTCAAAAAATTCCATCATAATCGTACTCCTTCATTCTAAACTTTGCTTACAAGTATCACATACGGTTTTCCCGACAGAGGATTTTTCTTGATCAGAACCTCGGTCTGATAAACCTCTTCAATGGAAACCCTGGTAATGACCTCTTCCGGAACTCCTTTTCTGTATATACTGCCGCCGCTGCCGTTTAGAAGAACCAGCCTGTCCGAATATTCACTTGCCAGGTTCAAATCATGAAGCACCATAAGCACGGTCAGCCCCAATTCCCGATTCAACCGTTTGATCAGTTCCAGAATCTGCACCTGATGCGTAATATCGAGATGAGATGTCGGCTCATCCAGCAACAGAAGGTTCGGCTCCTGTACCAGCGCACGGGCGATGGAAGCCAGTTGCCGCTCCCCCCCGCTGATCGCGCTCATCAGGGAATCTTTCAATTTGAATGTATCGGTCAGCTCCATATATTTCCGTGCCAGGGACATATCGTTTTTGGTTTCAAAAAACTGATATTTTCGAAAGTAAGGAAGCCTTCCTACAAGAACATACTCTTCGACGGTCATAACGGCGGGTTCAACCGCCTGCGCGACAACAGCGATCTTTCCGGCAAGCTCTTTATGAGAGATCCTGGCAAGATTTTCCCCCTGAAGAATAATTTCTCCCTTTTCCGGTTTGATAATGTTCGATATTGCCCGAAGAAGTGTTGTCTTTCCGGAACCATTCGGCCCGATAATGCTGATGATTTCTCCTTTAAGCGCCTCAAATCCGATATCCCGAAGAATGATCTTTCCATCATAACCGCAAAAAAGGTTATTGATCCGGAGAATCGTCTCTTTCATAGTGCAACCCTTTTTCGGCTGAGAACATAAATAAATACGACACCACCGATAATGCCGGTGATAACGCCTACGGGAAGTTCAAGGGGGGATATCACGGTTCGGGCAAGAACATCACAAAGGGTTAAAAAAGATGCGCCTGCCAGAAATGACCCGATCAGCAGGATGCGGTGATCCGATCCGACTGTGAACCGCATAAAATGGGGAACGATAAGGCCCACAAACATGATAATACCGGCTACCGATACGCTCAAGCCGGTTAGAACCGAGGCAATCACAAAAAGAATTCGTTTTGTCCTGTCAATATTCACACCCAGATGCATCGCCTCTTCTTCGCCCAGCGCAAGGGCATTTAAATCCAGACAGAAAAAATAGGAAAAAAATAATCCGGAAAAGGAGCCTACCATGGCGATTTTAATCAGCGTAGTATTCGGCTCATCAAGAGATCCCATGATCCAGAAAACAATGCTTTGCAGATCTTCGCTGTGGGAGACCGCCATCAAAAGCATGACCAGGGATGAAGAAACAAAACTGAT
The DNA here is from genome assembly GCA_964578935.1 of uncultured Desulfobacterales bacterium. Classification (GTDB taxonomy): domain Bacteria; phylum Desulfobacterota; class Desulfobacteria; order Desulfobacterales; family SURF-7; genus JAQYVL01. The sequence continues at coordinate 18,353 of CAZOEW010000024.1, forward strand.
CATAACACCGATCAGCAGCATGCTGTTCGTTTTCAGGGCTCCTGTCCTCATGCTCAGGGTGTATACCAGCGCGATCACGATCATCGCTCCGAGAAAGCCGGAAAGCGGGTATGCGATTACGCCGAGAACAGCATACCATTTCAAAATAATATTCAGGCATACCCCCAGAGAGGCTCCGCCGGATATGCCGAGCGTATACGGCTCCACCAGAGGATTTCGAAACATGCCCTGAAGAAGCGTGCCGGCAAGGCTCAACGCACCTCCGATCGCGATACCGAGCAAAATCCTTGGCAGGCGTATCCCCAACAGTATATTGTATTCCGCTGTCTTCTTTCCGGACAACAGGATGTCCGGAATACTTTTTACGGGTATGCCCGCACTGCCTGTGCAGATGGCAAGAATACAGATGCACAGCAGTATCAGAATAAGTATCAAAAGAACAAAAAACCAGTATCGTATTTTATTGTTTTTCATTCCGTTAAACCGATATCCGGGTGAAGCAATTTCGCGATTTCCTTTACCGCCTTGGCAAATGAAACCGGCGTGGGACTGCATATAATATCCGGATCCAGAATATAAATTTCGTTGTTCCGGGAAGCATTGATTGATTTAAATTTCATCCAGACGGCCTTTTCGTTTTCTCCGGCGGTTCTTGCAGATCCCATGGTCGCAATAAAAATCACATCCGGATTTTCCTGCAGCACTTTTTCCCGGCTGTATACGCCCGACCTTTCGTTCGATGCAATGTTCTCCCCCCCGGCAAGCTCAATATATTCATTGATAAAGGTTTCTTTCACGGCTGTATGAAGCGGCTTGATGCCGATCTGAATGAAAACTCTCTTCTTCGGAAGGTTACGGGTTTTCGCGATGACGGCATCAACTTCTTTTCGGGTGTCCGCGACGATCTGTTTCGCTTTCTCCTCCTTACCCAAAACCCTCCCGAGCTTCAGGGTCATCCGGCACATTTCAGAAAAAGTTTTTGAATTTTCAAATTTGACAACCCGTATCCCCAGACTTTCCAACGTATTGATCTGCTTTTGTTTCGTAAGCGCATTTGCCAGCACCAGATCGGGGTTCAAACTGATGATCTTCTCGACATTCATCTGAGTGACCGTGCCGATCTTTTCTTTGAGATCGGCATCCGGAGGAAAGACACAATAGGTTGTGTCGGCAATAAGCTGTTTGTCTGCGCCGAGAAGGTAGATCGTTTCCGTAAGGATCGGACCGAGAGAAACGATTCTCTCTGGAATCGGAAAAGACTCGCCTCCAGCAGGAGCCGGCAAGACAGCACAGGCAAAAGCAACCGTGAAAAATGAAATCAGGATAACCTGTTTTATTCTGAATAAAAAATATATTTTCATAACCGCACACAACCCCGATTATTGTATTGAACCGGATGTTCATCATCAAGAAAATTCTCATTCCGGCTCGTTTTTTCGCACACCCTGAGACCCGTTGAACCCGTATTGGAAAAATAGGAAAATATTTTCAACATTCTGTTTTCGTATCCGGTAATGAAATTGAGCCAGTAAAAACCGTAAAAATATTGTCTATTTTTTCCCCCGATAATAGACTCCGTTGCAGATTGCATTCAGGGAAATTCCGATTACACGCGGCATATTTTCCGTCCGCGCAATCTCTCTGATTTCATCGATCTCCTGCTCCGCGATCTCCTCTGCGACGGTTTTAGCCCATTCATGATATTGCCCAAGGTCTTCCACCAGTCCCTTTTCATAGTCATCACTCAACGCGAGCGAAGACTGGATAAAGCCCGCGTATCGGGGATGAAGCAGTATGGCTTCAACCGCTCCGGTAAAATCGCTTCTGTCACGCCCGCAGTCGCATATTTCATTTGAAACAAGGCCATATATCGTTATGTTTCTCTCTTTCAACCGCTGAAAAATATTCCTTGAAGCAGTTAATCCGTTCTGCATCCTGACTGCTTTCTGAACGCCGTCATAAACACTGCGCGCGATCAGTTCGCCAAGCTTTGTATGCCCTCCGGCATTATCCAATTGAACACCCGCGCCTTCCACGACGATGATATTGTCGGTACCCGTGCCGGTTGCCCGATATGCCCCCTCATGATAACTGCTCCGGATATCCATATCCAGAAGTGCCGAAGTCTTGGCCTCGGTTGCCGATATAATGGCCCGTGCCATGGCACGCGGGGTCAACTTCATGTTTGTCATGATAATCATGTTGATGGTTCCCGGCTCATAAAATGAGCCCTGATCTTTCGCCATCCTCATGGCATTTGATTCCACACCTGCGGTAACCAGTGCGTATACCACCAACTCCTTGAACGTTACATTCGTTATGGCGAGGTTATCCATGTCGGCGGCGGTAAAAAGAAAACAGGCATCTTTTTCAGATTTTTGAAGAACATCATACACACGTTTTTGATGGCCTTTCAATCCTCCCTGGTGTCCTACCGCCCAATATTGGGGAGATGAATAGTGGTTCCCGACCGTATTGATGTTCCGGCGCTGCCCTTCGAGGGTTGAGATCACGGACATGGATTCTCTGAAGTCGATAATCAGCGTCTTATTGATAAAATCAAAAATCCGGCTGTGTACAATTCGAATATCTTTTACAAAATCGAGATCGACGGAAAGGTTTTCGGTCTTGAAGACATCTTCCCTGAAAAAACGATTTTCCGCTTTGGAAAATTCATCCCCATAGGTTCGCGCCGCAAGCCATGAAACAAAATATCCCGTATTGGTGGATGCCCGGCAGGTAAGGTCACAGGGGAAGTAATAAATGCTGCCGGTTTTTACAGCCTCCACATCTTTCCATCCAGGCTGACTGAAAAATTTTTCAGCCGTCTTTTGGTCCCCGCCGCATCCATAGATAACCTGGGGATTAAACCGGAGCCATTCTTCTTTTGTGACCTCGATGATCTCTCCGTTTCTTTCAAAATTATGAGATATTCCGCCGGCCGCCCGAATCATTTCATTCTGGAAAGAATCGATTCCAGGCGTCATCACCTTTTCCCGTCCCATCAGACGGATCACTCTCTTTCGGTTCTCTTTTGGAATGATAGAGGTTTTTTTTGATATGAGGTCGAGATCACGCTGAATCTGCCCGACCACGCCGGCTGCCGCTTCTTTCCGGTTAAAAATTTTTCCAAGCAGCTGAATATTTTCAAAGCTGTCGGAAATGGAAGATGTTTTAAACGCTACCAGAATACACTCCTTTTCCGCAAATCTTTCCATTACCTTTTCATGGATATCATCCACCACAATCAAATCCGGCTGAATTTTCTCGATGGCGGACAGGGAAGGCTCAAAAAAACCGCCTACAATAACCATATCGGAAGCACCAGAAGGATAACTACTGTGACAGGTCATCCCTTTTACGGAATTACCGGCACCGATCTTAAAAAGAACCTCGGTTACGGATGGCACAAGAGATACGACCCGCCTGGGTTCTCGCTGGAGTGTTACCGGGTTGCCCCTTGCATCTGTAAATGTCACGGGAAAAGAAAAGCAGGAAGCCGGAACAATAATCCACAGAAAAAAACATATTTTCAGCATGTTAACAATCATTTTATTCATGGGCAAATCCTTCAGGGGTTATGGCTGTTGTCACATAGATATAGCCGGAACCATGGTGATCAATCAAAATCGATTAAAATCAATAATCATACCTCAAACCCAAAAAGAAACTTCGGCCGGGCATGGGATACCCTTTTGCATAACTGTAATTTTCATCAAACAGGTTCCGGATCTCTCCTTTCAATGAAAGCCCTCCCAGCCTGTCAACTTTTATAAGCCGCTTGTTGATCGTCAAATCCGCTACCGTGAAGCTTTCCTTTGTTACTTCCGGATAGGGGTATGCGCTTTCGTAATCGGTTACCGTCATCTCCCCGGTATAGGCAAAATTCAATTTTGCCGAAAACCCGTCATAATCTGAAATGGAGATTCCGTAAGACGCATTCATATCGGATGTTTCCAGCAGATCTTTATTGGTTTCCTCATCCGTATAACGCAGCATATAAACAATACTGACATACGGTTTCACTTCATATTTCCAGTTCAGGCGTGATCCGACATCATAGGAAAAGGCCCCCTCAATGCCTTCAAGAGTAGCTCTTCCCAGGTTTTCCCATGTCATTTCATTGATCCCGGGACCCGGGGTTGTTTCGATTTTATCTTTAAAATTGGTATAAAAATAGGTCAGTGATGAATTGAGCGGCCCTTTGGAATAATCAACACCAAGATCGTATGTCTGGCTTTTTTCCGGTTTCAAGTCCGGATTTCCGACATACCGGGTCGAAGCCGGCATATAGTCATAGGCAAGTTCTTTGGCGGACGGAACGGAAAATGCCTCTCCGTAATTCGCCCTTATTTTGAGACTGTCGGATATCAGATACGCTGCCCCGAACCTCGGTGAAACGTTGTCAAGGGATTCTGTGTTACCGGCAGGCTCGATCACCTTTACCGTAAAATCATCGTACCGGAGCCCGCCGGAAAGAATCATCCGCTGGCTGAACAATTTTTGTTTGCCAAAGGCAAAAAAGGCGAGGTTGTCGTACTCTGATTGTTGAGGAGCGTAATCGCCCTTGATGTCATAGTGCGCCCAGTCACTTCCCGCGGTAATGGTTGTATTCTGCAAATGGATCGATCCCTGGGCCTGCCCCCCTTTCTGGTCTGTTTCACTCGAGGTCGGAACACCATCATCATATCCGTCAGGATCGCTTTCCACTGGATCAAAGTTTGTTTCCTCATCACTGGACTGAAAATATTTCATCTTCCAGGAAAACCGGTCGCTCGACGTAGCCCCCTCATAATCGATTTCAAAGGAATCAAAACCCGACTCCTTAAAATCATCCAGATCCTGCTGGCTCTTGTATCCCGGCAAACCAACGCGGTCTGCATCAAAATTGCTGTACATCAGGCCGATTCTGTTTTTTGGAAAAAACTCAAACCCCGCATTCAAATTCACATCCTGCTTTTTATCATAGCCGGTGTTGTGATAAAGATCGCCATCTCCGGTTACATAGTCATTCATGGTCGATTGGGTAAAACCTGCCGAAAAGTCAAATTTTTTTACCTTTCCGGCAAAGCCCGCACTGGCTTCATCATACCCGTGGCTTCCGGAAAGGCCTTCCATAAAAATCTCCGGCTCTTCTGTTCCGCGCCGGGTAATAACATTCACAACGCCCCCCATGGCCGCGGAACCATATTGTACAGATGCAGGTCCTCGGATGATCTCAACGCGTTCAATGTTTTTGGTGATAATTTTGGCTGCATTGCCGGTTCCGGCTCTTCGGCCGTTTACGGTGATCAGCACATGCCCCTGAACCTCATCACCGAATGTATCTGTCCGAAATCCCCGAATGCCGATCACATTGCTTGTTCCGGGATATTTCTTGGAATAGCCCACACCATTTTCAGTGAGCAGTTCCCCAAGATCCTTTGCCGAAGAGGCTTGAATCATTTCCTTATCGATAACCGTTACATTGGCGGCAAGTTCTTTCTTTTTTTCCTCTATCCTGCCGGCGGTGACAACGACCTCATCCAGTTCAGTAATATCTGTTTTTTTTTTGGTATTTTCCTCTGCGGCGCTGATGCCTGTCGACAGGATAATCATCAGTAAAAGCATAAAAAATCTTTTTTTCATCTGCTTCCCCTTCCCTAAAAAAAGTAAAATTCAGGGTCCGAAGAAATAAAAAAACCCCGGACCGATAAAATCAATCGATCCAGGGTTTCCCTTTTTTATCCTCAAGATCTTTCAGGCGCTCTCTTGGCCACGGAGAATTCGCCGCTTATTCAGGCAGGTCTTCTGACTTTTGGATCATTCAAATCACCGCGCCTTCCCATCGGCTTGCTAACCGGCAGTGGCAGAATGCGGCTTTTGTCCCCAATCACAGCGGCGGGCCCGTCCCGGATTTAAACCGGGTTCCCTGTTAAGTCCCAAAACCGGGACACCTGAATAGAATGAAATTGTCTATTGAAATACACAGAAAAAGTCAAGAAAATTTTAAATTCCATGATTCGGCATATCCCATGGGAAAACTTATTTTTTAACGCCCTGCCGTTCTCAGGCAGCCGGCTTCTCCTTCTGATACTGAAGGCATTCCGATATGAAACAGCCTGCCGCTTCCGGCCGGCTTCCGAAATGGAGATGAAAATAGCTTCCCAGTGTACGGTTTTTCTGAAATCCCTGCAGCTCTGTTTCGCGGCCGTCTATGGCGGTAACCAGAAAAACATTTTCAACCTTCTCGGAATTACTTGAAATCTCGGAGTAATGAAATTCGTGGCCGCGTACGGTCTGGTTCTTTTTTCCGATTATGGTATCATCCGTAAATGTCACCTCTCTGTACCCTAACGCTTTTAAATGATTCAGCATGCGTGATTTCATTTTCAGACAGCCGCTCATCCTCCATGCCTTTCCTTCTCTGTCCACCAGTTCATCACACAGGTACATGAAGCCGCCGCATTCCCCCAAAATAGGCATGCCAAGATTACTGGCATGGCGAATCTGACCTAACATTTCGGAATTTCTGGAAAGATTTTCCGCAAACAGTTCGGGGTATCCGCCGCCAAAATAGATTCCATCCAGATTTTCAGGAAGCCCCCTGTCTGAAATCGGTGAAAAGTATACCAGCTCCGCACCATTTTCCGAGAGCAGTTCAAGGTTCTCCGAATAATAAAAACAGAAAGCGCTGTCTCTTGCGATTCCTACTCTTACACGTGCTTCATGTGTTTTCGGGCTTCTTTCAATGGTGACATCCAAACCGCCCGCTGTCTGTAAAATGGCATCAACATCGATATGGTCTTCAATCAGGTTCGCCAGCACATTTACGGTCTTGTCCTCTATCCGGAATTCATCGCTTGTAACCAGTCCAAGGTGACGTTCGGGAATTTCAACTACCGGGTTGCGAGGAATTCCGCCAAGGAAAGGCATTGTTGCATATCCGGATATTGCATCTTTCAAGATCCGCAAGTGACTTTCACTCCCGACATGATTAAAGATAACCCCGCTGAAACGGATATCCGGGTCAAAATTTTCAAAACCCTGGACAACCGCAGCGACACTCCTTGCCATGCTCCGGGCATTCACGACCAGAACCACGGGAGCTCCAATCCACTTTGAAATCTGGGCCGTAGATCCTGATTCTGATTTTCCATCATACCCGTCAAACAGTCCCATGACGCCTTCTACAACGGCAATGTCGTTTTTCGCGGCATTCCGGATGTAAGTGGATCGGTTATACTCTTTGGAAAGCATCCATCCATCCAGATTTCTCCCCTTCTTGCCGGTAATCAGAGAATGATAACCCGGATCGATAAAGTCAGGGCCGACTTTAAAAGGCGCGACACGGATACCCCGTCTTATAAAGCTTGCCATCAGTCCAAGCGAAACGGTTGTTTTTCCGCATCCGCTGTTTGTTCCTGCAACTACGATTCCTCGGATAACAGCCCCCTTCGGGCCTCCCGGCATTTTTGATCGATTGTCATGCCCGATAAAAAAACCGGATCGCCCTGCTTCATGGTCAACCTGAAAACTTGCAATTCATTTTTAAAACGCTCAAAACCATTTTTACGAAACCATCGGGTTTATCAACCTGCCTCAAGCAAAGGCAGACGGCCGATCTCTTCGAACTGCTTTTTTAATTTCCGGTAATCTTCGGCGGTCAGCAGCCGATAGGATGTATCTCCGCGCATGCGAAAGTAGATCTTCATATCCGGGTTCTTTTCGATATTAAAGTGTACCCGTTTGAGAGGACGAATCAAAATTTTATGCGTTCTGGTTTCCGGGAACTCATCCATAATGCGGATATAATCCGGCATCCATTTTGGATCCATCCCTGCTCCCCGCTGCTGTTGCATAAACCAGTCAAAAGCCTTCTGCGGATCGAATTCTTCTCCTTTTGCGAGTTGCAGCGCGACCATGACCTTTTCATCCGATACCTCACAGGGTGCTCCAAAAGCAACCGCAACATCAACTCCCGGAAGATTGAGTGCATACTGGGAGACATTCTCCGCTGAAAAATTTTCTCCGTCTTTCCGGATCCAGTCATCTGTCCGGCCGTCAAAGTATAGATACCTCTTTCGCTTATGCAGACAAATGTGCCCCAAATCTCCGGAACGATAAAAACCGCCTCGATATTTTTTTGCCGAAGCCTCATTGTTCTTATAATAACCGTCAAAAAAAATATTGTCGGTGTCCATTTTCCGGACGATCTCGCCGACAGCCTCTTCGTAGTTCAGTAACTTCCCTTTTTCGTCCAGGATTCCCGGAGGGCACGGTTCATCGCTTTCATTCAGGATCATAATTTTTTTTGAATCCAGCGCGCCGACGCTTTCAATTGGATCTCCCGGCATAACCATGGTTGTGATGGGTGCTTCCGTTGATCCGTAAAGTTCATAGATATGTTCCATTCCCAGATATCGAATCAATTTTTTTCGATCAGCCGGTGGCGCTCCGTTTCCATGAGCGATCCTGAAACGGTTTCCGGGATGATTTCGAAGAGCCGACTCCACTTTTTCACCGCTTCCATACTTCTTTTCAAGTGCAACCAGAATATAATGAATCGGCTGACCGACATAATTCATATAGGTGACACCGTGTTCCAGAATATCCTCCTCAAAAGCACTGGCGCTGAAACGACGCTTCAGCAGAAAACTGCCTCCGGCGGCCATCATCGGCATGATCCCCAATAGAATCGCATTGGAATGAAACAGCGGCATGCAGATATATCCTCTGTCGTTCAAGGTCAGGCCTATTCTCTTCTTGATGATAAACCCCGCCCCAATGCATTTCACATGAGAGCACAGCACTCCCTTTGGCGCACCGGTTGTACCGGATGTATAGATAACCGTCAGCGGGCTGAAATTATCAATCTTTACCCTGGGCGGACGGGAGGGGCCGAATTCATACCTGGAGACCGCTTCATCGATTTTCTTCAATCCGCCGTTATCTTCTTCTGCTGTCTCTCCGACCAGGAAAAGATCCTTTTCCTGAAGGTTTTTTGTTTCAGGAAGGATGCGTTTTACTTCTCGAATGGTTGTCGAATCGGAAAACAATAATGCGATATTTGCCTGATTGATTACATTGACAAGCGTTTCACCGCGAAAACCGGTATTAATGCCGAAAATTGTCGTGTCGCTCAATGCGGCGCCAAACAACGCAAAAACATACTCCGGTGTATTTTCCTGATAAAGACCGACAGCAAGCTTCTCATCCGGCTCGATCTGCCCGCTCTCCTGTTTTTCTTTGCGTACGTCATGGAAAAAATGTGAATACTGAAGAGCCTTTTGATAAACATCACCATAGGTGAATTCCTGCCCTTCAAAAATGAAAAAGATTCGATTTCTTCGAGATCTCGAAAGAGCCCTCCGTTTAAAAACCGACCCTGCATTGATGAACCCTAACCCTTTCCGAAGAAAAGTTTTCAGACTTAGCATAGGCCTCTTCCCTCCTGCTGATTAAAAATCCTGGCGTTGCGACTTCGGTACTGACTCGATGGCAATTGAAAAAAACCTGATCCGGCAGAAACGTGAACCATTATCATAATTTTTCAATTTACTCCGCAGCCAATATCCAAAACTATTTTTATGACATGATACCCATATCTTGAAAAATTCATTCGGTCAATTCTTTATGAAATGCTCCCGGCATCATAAAAAATATAAACGCACGAATCATGAGGAGAAGAGGCTTTCGTGT
>CAZOEW010000025.1:0-6067 GCA_964578935.1 uncultured Desulfobacterales bacterium
CGAAGGAAATATCAACGCTTTACAGCCAAATGCGGAGCAGATATTGTTTTAAACAAGCCCCTCCTCCTGAACTTTGGAAGAGCCCATAAAACCAAATTCGGAACGCTTGTCGATATCAGCAAGGGTGGATTCTCGGCACAGTATATTTCAACCCGGAAACGGTCAAAAAAATTGCCGACGATCATCATCACCATGCCTGGCGAAGATTTTGGCCTGGATAAAATACCGGTAAACACGATCACAGAGTTTATGAAAAACGAATTTCTGGATTCCACAAAAATATGGCAGAGAGGGGTTCAGTTTCGGGACCTGACGAAATTTCAGAAACTTCAGCTTGAATATTTTATTAATACCTGGACAAATGGATTCGTTAAAGACAGAAGGACTCAAAGAGACAGACGTATCACAAATCAATATGTTCATTACACCTCCCTGCCTGTAAATCAGGATAGAAGAACCTGGAATGAAAGACGAAGATTGGCCCAAAACAACTAGAAATGAATTGAATGAAGTCTAAAAATGCCGGCAGATGATTTTGTTCTCTGCAAACCGCTGTAAGAATGTGAATCAGGCAGGATCGCTTATTTTTTTATATGTAATCTCGAAAGGTTATATAAAAATCTATCAGAAGAAAGAATTCCAGACAGGTACCGTCATCTATGATTGAAGCTTCTGTAATACCCTGCTTCCCTCCCCTTGATCAATATCATCCAAAGCAAATGAAAGTGCCGCCTCAATAAAAGCGGATTTGTTTTCTATGGTGAAACCGGCGAGCTTTAATTCGTGAAACTTCCGTGTAAATCTGTCCAGTAACTCAGTAGAAAGATAAAAACCCGCCTTTTTCTTTGCTGCCTGGCCTCCACCTTCTTTTTCTTCTATAGAAGAACTCTTCGATTCTTCCTTTTGTCGATTTTCTCCGGTGCCAATAGCGGAAAGCACAGGGTCAAATTTATGGTTTTCATAAAATTCCGGTGCCTTATCGTCATTAGATGTCATCCGTATCAACCCTCCTGATCAATTTTCGATAACCATCAGCGCCGACAGCTGTATTGCTGTATTCAAAAATTGTTTTCCCATGGGACGGCGCCTCTGACAGTCGAACATTATATGGGATCGGATCGCAAATCTGCTTTTTAAACATCCTTGTAAGCTGTTTCAAAATTTCAAAACTCTGTCTGGTCCGTTGATCAAACATTGTTGGAAGAATATACTTTAACTGAAGATCGGTGTTCAGCTTCTGAGCGGAAAGCAAATAACCAAAAAAAGTTTTCAGCCCCTCAAGAGATGGCCCCTGCAGCGCAACCGGACATAAAACCTCATCGACAGCCATGAGGATGTTAACGCTTAAAACATCCCAGCCCGGGGCACAATCAAATATCAGATAATCCAGGGTCCCCTTTTTGGGCAAAAGCGCTTTTCCCAATACGGTTTGCCGTACATCTCCGGGTTGTTCTCCAAGCCAGTTTTTGAGTTCCACCAATCCGATTCCGCCTGCAAGCAGCCAAAGATTTTTTCTGGACGGATAAATTACATCCCCTTTGGATATATATTCTCCATTTTTATCCCTTCCGGTTATAAACTCATAAAGCCCGTATTTTGGAGAAACCCCGAGAAATTTTGAAGTCTGCCCCTGTGTGTCACAGTCAACAAGTAAGACCCTGTGTCCCATCTGGGAAAGGCCGTAAGCCAGATTAACAGCCGTAGTTGTTTTCCCGACACCGCCTTTTGCCATTGCAATTGCGATTTTTCTCATACTGAAACTCCGATTCTTATGTTACGATTTTCTTCTGTTCGCGCTTTATAGCTTTCTTCCCTGGATTAATCAACCTCTTTTAAAGACCATTCAACCGCGATCTTAATGTGTTACGGATATTTGTTCAAAATTATTAAAAAACTTAAAATATACTTGCCCAATCTCTCATAATGCTATATGACAGCCAGAGTGAATAAACAGTGGCAAAAAAAGAACCAGTATGCATTGTAATTATTCGAGATTGGTTTAAAAATCGAACTTCAGACAAAACAGATGTTTTCATTCTTAAAACGAAAAAAACGACCCTTATCCTGATTCACTTTATTCATATTGTTTCGGCACCTGTAAAATGGAAAAAAGCTATAAGGTACTCATAATTGATGACAGTGAAGAAATACTAAAGACATATAAAAAATTTTTTAAAAAAAAAAATTATATTGTCTCAACTGCATCAAACGGCCTGGATGGCCTCAAGATACTGCAGACAGATCCATGTGAGTATGATCTGGTGATTACCGACATCGTGATGCCCAACATAAGCGGTGTAGGCATTATTTCGATTGTGAAAAAAAAATTTCCGAACATCCGGATTATTGCAATCACAGGATGGGGAGAGCACCCGGAAATGCTTGCATCAGAGGCAGAAGCGGATCTTGTGCTGGACAAACCGATTGATCTGTCAGAGTTGGAAAAATTAATTATGAATCTTATGGAATCAAAAAAGAAAATATAGCGACACGATATAACAGCAGGGCGTGTTATAAAACACCTGCCATCATAACAACTTTTATCAATACTGATTACTATGCAAACAGGACCCCCGATAATAGGTGTCAGCCGCGCAATCAACAGAATATGTGACCTGGTTGATCACGTTGCCGATACAGGGCTCAATATTATAATTTCCGGTGAGACGGGCGTTGGAAAAGAAGTGGTTGCTCAAAACCTCTATCAAAAATCCCCGCGGCGCGGGAAACCCTTTGTAAAGGTCAATTGTGCGGCCCTTCCGGAAGGCCTTCTCGAAAGTGAACTGTACGGTTACGAAAGAGGGGCATTTACCGGAGCTGAACAAAAAAGACGCGGCAAATTTGAACTGGCGAACGGAGGTGTGCTTTTTCTGGATGAAATCGGTGATATGCCGATTCTTCTTCAGTCAAAGCTGCTTCACGTTCTTCAAAGCGGCGAATTTGCTCCGCTCGGTTCGGAAAAAGAATTTAAGACCGATACATGGTTAATCGCGGCGACGAACCACGATCTTGAAGATGAGATCAAAAACAAAAAATTCAGGGAAGATTTATATTACAGGCTGAATATTATAAAAATAAATATTCCGCCTCTCCGAGAAAGATCTGAAGACATTCCGCACCTGGTCAATTATTATATTGGTGTTTACACTTCCAAATTTAACAACCGGAACATTCTTCAGCCTTCTCAATCCGTATTAAATAAATTAACAGAATATCATTGGCCCGGCAATGTACGAGAGCTTCAAAATGTATTAAAAAGAGTTCTGGTTCTACAGAACTGGGATGAAATTATAGATGAACTGGACTATATCACCCATAAGTGTGAACTCTCAAAACCGGAACAGGCAAGAATTGATCAGCCTCTTTCCGGCTCAAATTATTTTTCCTTTAATGATGGAGAAAAACCGGATCTGGAATCTTTTTCTCTAAAGGACATAAAAAGAAAAGCGCTTGACCGGGTTGAGAAGGAAGCGATTTCTTATGTTTTAGAAAAAACAGGCTGGAATCGAAGCAAAGCCTCAAAAATTCTTCAAATCAGTTATAAAACCCTGTTATATAAAATCAGTGATCTGGGCATAACTCCGCCGGCTGGTTAGCACTTCAAACAGGATACTAAGCATCCTGCAATTTGTATTTCGTTATCAGTCGTGACAGATAAGTACGCTGAATCCCGAGATTTTTTGCTGCCTTACTTCTGTTGCCGCCCGTATGATTAAGATTGATTTTGATCAATTCCTTTTTAAAATTGTTGAGCGCTTCGTTTAAAGTCAATCCGATCTGCATACCCGGGTACTTGATCTTAGAGTCTGAAATCGGCAGATCCTCTAACAGCACCTCTTTCCCATTGCCCATTACGACTGCTCTTTCAAGTGCATTTCGAAGTTCTCGTACGTTACCCGGCCAATCATAATTTACCATCTTTTCCATCGCTTCTTCTGAAATGCGCATCTTCGAAATTCCACTTTCACGCTTGAAATAATCGATAAAGTGTTCAGCGAGAATCGGGATGTCTTCTCTTCTTTCCCTGAGGGGGGGTATCTCTATTGATACCACATTCAAACGATAATAGAGATCCTCACGAAATTTACCATCCTCAAGTTCCTGGATAATTTCCCGATTCGTTGCCGAGATGACTCTTACGTTTACATGAACCGGCGTATTCCCGCCAACACGGTAAAAAACTCCTTCCTGCAAGACCCTGAGAAGCTTTGCCTGCATGCCCGGGCTCATCTCTCCAATCTCATCAAGAAAAATCGTACCGCTGTCCGCCAGCTCAAATTTGCCGATCTTTCTGCCCGACGCGCCCGTATATGCTCCTTTTTCATGTCCAAACAGCTCATCTTCCAGTAATGATTCCGGAAGAGCAGCACAATTCAGGACAATCAGAGGCTTTTCTTTCCGAATGCCTGACCTATGGATGAGCCTCGCAAGCAACTCTTTACCCGTACCGCTCTCACCAAGAATCAACGTACTGGCAGCCGAGTTGGCTACTTTTTTAGCTTCTGTTATTATCTTTCGAACAGCATTACTTTTTCCCACAATCTGATATTTAATGCCGAGTTCTTCTTTTAAATCCTGATTTTCTATATTGACCTGAACAATCTTGCGTGCGTTGCCGATTGCATGAGCTGCCAGCTCACCAAACTCCGTTAAAATTTTTAAATCTTCCTCCCGGAAAGGGCTGCCGTCCAACTTGTCGATGATTTCAACAACACCAATAATTTCATCACCGACTTTCATCGGTGCACAGGCAATGGAATGGGTATGATAGCCTATGGATTCACTGATGTCGCTGCTCCACCTGGAATCCTGACTGACATCGTTTATCAAAAGCGCTTCACCAGTCTTAGCCACCTTGCCGGCAATCCCTTCCCCAAGTTTAACTTTAAATTGCTTAACCTCTTCTTTTTTTTCTCCCGTAGCGACTTTGAAATAAAGATAACCGGTTTCCTGATCCAGCAAAAGAAGAGAACCGGCCTTTGCCTGCATGATTTTTGTTGCTTTCTCCACCGTAAATTCAAGAAACTGGTCAAGATTTTCAACAGGAGAGCTTTGATTGAAATGATCAGGATTCAAACCATTCACGATATTCTTTTTCCCCATGTCTTTTCTCACATGTAATATTAATGGTTCAATATACCTTGATAAACCTTCTCAAAAAAAAATCAATACGATTGGGACCAGCCCCAAAAGAATTATTCTATAACCCCTAAGGGGCATTTTGGATCCGGCTTCTGGATTATATCTATCAGAGACAGAAAATGCAAAGTCCGCATTATTAAACTTTTATCAAAGGACGGCAATTATTTACCTAATCATATTTGGGTAAACATAGCTGAAAGACGGCAAGGTGTCAAATCATTGAACTTAAATTGAAGATAAATTTGAAAAAGAAAAATTGAGAATTAAAAGGTTACCCGGGAAGAATTGAAGGGGGAAATACTATTCAGGCCTGTCCGATTTCCTGCGATCCTTACCCGAACGTCTGTCAACACCACTTCTTCGTTCCGGGATGTATGATGTGTATGAGAACTGACGGCGATCTGTTTCGGATCGACGTCCACCATTATCGGTAATCTCAAATTGTTCGGTCAATTCAGTCATAACCTCTTCTTTGATCTATATGTTATAGCGCCCATTTTGGAAATTGGATTATGAGCAGACACATGTTCCTGATTTTATCGAAATCCAGCTGAAAACACTTGAATCCAGATGATCTCAACCTGCTCTAATTCTTATTCAAAAAAAAAGCAATTAAAAAATAAGCAACACGCGGCTCTTCTACATATTGCTATCAGCAAAACATATGCCACGATTCTGGAAAAATGCCATACTGAATTACGATATACAATATCAACATGTTAGCCAATCCATCCTGCGGCCGCAGAAGACCGTGTGTGACAAAAATCACAATAAAATAGCAATCTGTTTACTTAAACACTGTGGCGTATTTTTCACACACCCATCCGTGGGTACCCTATTTTCTAAATTTAAAATTTTTTTGGCAAAAACAAAATCAGAAGAGGTGATCTGCCTGCTTGCGAACGAAGTGGAAGAGTTCGAGAAT
>CAZOEW010000025.1:6167-27664 GCA_964578935.1 uncultured Desulfobacterales bacterium
AAGATGATTGATATCCAGATTCAAAGGCGAACCCGACCTTCCAGTAAAAATGTCCTGTCCGACGAAGGCTCGGCAATACCTTTTGAGATCACCATCTTTCTACCCAACGCCATGCCATCTTTCATGATTTCATCATGCGGTATGGAACTCCGTCTTGTCAGTCTTTGTGTATGGGGATATCTGTAATCAAAATAAGATTGAAGGCTCGGGTCATTCACGTTCACCAGGGAGAACCTTTTGGAAATCTTTCCGTCGCTATCCTGGTGCTCCAGCTTTTGACGAAAACCGCTTATAATTCCAACTGCGAAATCAGTCTTGCGATACCGGTTATACCCCTTCCCCGTATTGTACTCTTTCCATCTGCTGCTGATGAAATGTTTTACAAATTCATAAACATATTCGGCAATCTTTAAATTTTTCGGGGTACCGCTTATTTCAAGAACTTTTCCCATTTTCCCCTTGCCGATAACATAAGCGGATACCCAAATCCCCCGCACAAAATAAAACGTTACCAAAAGATCCGCCAGATGATACTCTTCCCGGAAATGACGCAATGAGGGGGTCCCGATAAAAAAGGTTTTGTAATCCCTTTGCTGATTGGTTTGTAGAAGATCGATGTTGTATTTTGTAATAAGTTCCCTTGATTTTGCCATGGCAGCATCGGCTTCATGATCGTTTGGACTTTCCGCGAGAGCCATCAGTTTCTGAATTCGAAGCAGAATCCGGTCTTCCGCATCAGATGATCCTTCCGAAATTTCATCGCGTATGGTTTTATAATTTCCGGAAGCTTTTGGGTTTGCACGAAGTAAATGGCAGGCTTCTTTAAATTTTGATCCATGGGCCGGCTCACCATGGGCATTCAGAACCTCACTGGCAAACTGGTGAGCCATTTCGTGAAGCAGAACATCCCTGACGGAATCCCAGGGATGATTCAAAACAAAAGATCGGCTTAGAGATATCTCCCTTTTCTGTGTAGACCAGTATCCAAGCCGTTTTTTCATATCCGAAAGACTGAACAGCGGTATCTTCATCCGGGTCCTGAATTCCGGTTTAAGCATATATAAAGCGGTTTTCCATTCACAGTACAAGCCGTGAACGATACGTCTCTCAAGTTTTTCTGAAATCAGCTTGCTGTTTCTAACCATTCTCCACGCGGAGTCAGTCCTGAATCGTCACCGATAACATGAACGAAGCGTATGCCGGTCAAATAAACCGTGCTTATGTCTCGGGTATAAAAATTTTACGTTTTTCAGGGTCACGATGCCTGCGATAGAAAATCGCCGTATGACCGATCATTCCAACCATCTCGCATCTGTTTTTCTTTTCGATAATATCGATAAACGATTTTTTTTGTTCCTTCTCCTTAAAATCGATGAATTTCAATTTGAGAAGTTCATGCGCGTCCAGAGCCTCTTCCAAAGCGTTTGTGACTGAATCCGTAATGCCTTTTTGACCGATGTATATAACCGGTTTCATCCCATGAGCAAGTCCGCGAAGGTATTTTCTTTGAGATCCCTTCAGCTTTTCTGTAAAATTTTCCATATTCAAGGTCTTTTTAAAATTGTTAGAATGTATTGCCATCCAGAAGGTTCTCGGCCTCGGCTATTGAATTGACACTTTTAGCGTGATATCCAACCTCCTTGGAAAGTTTGTCAAACTGAAAGTGCCCAAGTGAACCAAATTTTTTGATCACGCGCACTACTCTTGACATGCCGGCGTCGACGAGTATTTTCTGAGCCTGATAAATAAATTTTTCATCCTCATCGTTCAGGATTTCATATTCACGGAGATCCGTAATACAGTCAAATCCTTTCCTCAGATCCTGAACCACAAGTTCGATTTCCTGCATAGCGGTCGTCACCTCATTTTCTTCCGTAACACTTCCGATTGTCACATAAAGCCTGTTCTTTTCGATATCAGCTCTGACTTGATACATTATGACCTCCGTTTTTGTGGAGTACATCACACCGTTTTGTAACAGATAATTTTTGAGCCATTACCCATGCACGCCCTGATCCACAGGAGTTGAAAGTTTACAGAAAACGATTTCAAAAGCCCGCTGCAGCACTTTCGATCTCTTCAATAAATCTGCTTTTTGCAGCAGGCTGTCCTTTCCTGAAGCTGGAATAACAGATATAAAGATAATACGCTGCCCTCGTGATTGCAACATACATTAACCTTCTTTCTTCCTGTAATTCGGATTCCGATTCTTTTGATTTCCAGTGCGGAAAAAGATTTTCAACGCATCCAACAATAAAAACAACCGAATATTCCAGCCCCTTGCTCGCATGAATTGTGGAAAGGTTTACTCCAAGGCCATCCTCATGGTTATCTTCCCTATCTTCCCTTACCAGAGAAGCTTCTTCCAGATAATTCAGTAAAGTCTGTTTCTGCGATGCGGTATAAATGAGTTCTTCAATATTTTCAACCCGTGAGATATAAGCCTCATCTGTTTTTGAATAACTCCTCAGATAATCAAAATAACTGCTTTTTGATAAAACAACCTGAATGGCTTTCTGGGGTTCCTGGTCTCTGATTTCGTCGATAATGGAAATCAAGTCTTTCATTTTTTTGTGAATCCCCGATGCCAGGACTCTTTCATCAAGAGCCTTTCGAACTGCATCCTGCAGGCTCATATTCCCGGTCCGCATGCTTCCAATCTTCTTTATGGTAGCCGGTCCGATTCCCCGCTTTGGAGTATTCATGACTCTTTCAAAAGAAACATCATCTTTTGGAAAAACCGATGCCGCCAGATAAGAATTTATATCCAGGATCTCTTTTCTTTCAAAAAACCCCTTCGCACCCAACATGCGATAAGGGATATCAACATACCGAAATGCTTTTTCAAACGCAAGCGAGCAGAACTTGGTTCTGTATAAAACGGCAATTTTATCGTATGGAATGCCCATATCTCTCAGGACCCTGATTTTTTTGCAGACCCATCCGGCTTCTTCATCCTCATTAAAAAAATCGTGAAGCTCGACAACGCCGCCCTGCCTTTCAGCATAACATTTTTTATCCATCTTATCTTCATTATACCCTATCAGATGGTTTGCAACCTGGACGATCTCATCTGACGAACGGTAATTTTTCTCCAGCCTGAATATCCTGGCATCATGATATTGTTTCTTAAATGTCAAAAAATGTTTTACATTGCTTCCCCGAAAACCATATATGGCCTGCCAGTCATCTCCAACGCAGAAAAGATTTGGACCAGATAGCAGGAGACGCGTCAATTCTTCCTGTAAATTATTTGAGTCCTGGTATTCATCAACCAGTATGAACTGGAAAAACTTCTGATATTTCTGACGAACATCAGCATGATCACGCAATAGATTTCGCGTTAAAACAAGGATATTATCAAAATCGACCGCATTCCGTTTTTTAAGTTCCGTTTCATACAAAGCATAAACATCGATTAAACGGATATGGGCCATATTCGGCCGTTGATCAAAATACTGTCCCGGGTTCCCTGAGTTTTTCGCATTTGAGATCTGTCCGAGGATTACCGGAACAATTTTTTTTTTAAAATTCAAACCCTCCATGATATCACCGAGCAACTTCCGTTGCTGGTAGCCCGCATAGATCTGGAGCGGCAAACCATACCCCAGAAGAAAACAGTGTGTTTTTAAAATTTCAAAACAGGCGCTGTGATAGGTGCGAACCCATGGAAAACGCTCCGCAACCATCCCGGTTAATTGGACAAGACGGCTTTTCATCTCACCCGCAGCCTTGTTCGTAAATGTAATCGCAAGTATCCGTCCCGGATCATACCCATTTAAAATCAGATGCGCGATTTTTGCGGTTAACGTTCTTGTTTTTCCGGCTCCGGCACCCGCAATAACAAGCGCAGGCGAGCCTGTATGCTCAACAGCGGTCTTCTGCTGGTCTGACAATTCCATCATTATCGATCCCCATGTTTATCAATCTTCTTGAAGCCCGTCTGAAACTATATTCCGGCACATAAGACATAAGCATTTGAAAACTTCAAGTGAAAAGCATCACACCTCAGGCATAAACCCTGATTCGGTTCCTCTTGCCGCTTCAATCAGAGGGGCTGATCTCGTATTGGAATTTTATATTCTATGTCTCACGGGGGAACGCAATTCGATTGAAAGGATCAGAACAAGATGAATGGTTCCGGAATCATAGCTCACAAACACAGCGTTTGAAGGCAAATCTCCGGATGTGGAAATGGCGGGGAATCATCCTTGTCGGAATCAACTGTTTTATTTCTCAGTAAGAAAAATATGTTAAATTCAGGAATCCTTCCTTGTTGAATTTCTTTCCGCATAGAAATCCAGAATATAGTTCTGAGGATTCATCTGAACTCCATTTAAGCGCACCTCATAATGGAGATGAGGGCCTGTGGCTCTGCCGCTGCTTCCAATATGGGCAATGATTTCCCCTCTTTTTACGCTATCGCCGGATTTTTTTAAAATTTTGGAGCAATGGGCATAGCGGGTTGTAATACCATGACCGTGATCAATGATCACGGCTTTTCCGAGAAGACCTTTCACGCCTGAAAATGTTACGATACCATCTGCCGTGGCAATGATGGGACTTCCGTTTGCCGCTGCAATATCAAGCCCTTTGTGCATCTCACGCCTGTTCGTAAAAGGAGAGATTCTGTACCCGAACCAGGATGAAATCCAACCGTTTGCGGGAAGAATAGAAGGTGTCGAGGCCAGAATATTGCGCTTCTCTTCAAGGCTTTTCAATATCGATTCAAACCCGTTATGCTGTTTGATAGCTGCAACATCAAGGCTGTCCACCTGCTCATGCATCTCGCGTATCAACGTGCGATGCATGTTATTCTCCAGAGATATGGAAGGATTCAAATCTTCAGGGATCGATCCTCCGACACCAAAAAGGCTCTCATTATCTCCTGGCTTTTCAATGTTTGCGATAATTCTTATTTTTTTCTCAAATTGATTTAAATCAAGCAACCTACTTTTCAATACATTGATATCATTTGCAAACGTCTCGATCTGTTGTTTCTGGGCTTCAATCTCCTTGAGCTGATTTGTTATATTCAGCCGCAACGATCGATTGTCTGACAATGTCCGGTTGTAAGTAACATATCGAAGAACCATCGTACCGGCAAAAATCAGAAGAGCTGTCACCAACAAACCGGCAAAAATTATCGACGTTCTGGAAAATGTTACCTGATTAATCTTGGAAGAAGCGTCTCGGAAAACAACAAAAGTAATTTTTTTACGCATGGCAGTTTTCACACCTTGACCCCGTATGGATTTTAACTCCAGTTTTTTCCAAAGAAAACACCTTATCCTATTCAAATCTACGGTATTCATATCAAATCATCTCTTAACGACAACTTTTTTTCACCTGACTGATGATCCGATACTGCTAAAGTGTAGCAAAACCAATGCCATATAAACAACAAACGACCAATGAATGCACAATCTTTCTATTTCTGAATTATTTCAGAAAGATAAAGAGCCGAGACCTAACAAAATCAAGTAACTTGGAATAAATTCAATATATAACAATCAAAAACCGTATTGTCTGTCAACTTATTTATAATGATTTGTGCATTTTTTCCCAAATTTCAACCCGGTAACCTACACATATAATTCAAGCATTGTCCCCGCATATTGCCGTTTTGCGGCAAAATTTTGCCAATTTTCGGCAAAAATGTAACCGTCAGTTCTACTCCTCTATAAATAACACGGAAGGTTTTTTTTCACTGTTCAATTTTATTAAAGCACCAGCGCCTGTTTTTCCGATGGAGCAATTCACGACAAGGGTTTCCCCGATAAAGCCGCTCCCGGCATCCTCATGAATATGACCGCAGATACAAAGAGCCGGCTGATGTTCAGAGACCATTGAAGATAGAATTCGGCTTCCAGCATGAAACCGTCCGAAAACCCTGTCAAGCATACCAAATGGAGGTGGGTGAACGACAATTACGGAATGTTGCTCAAGCCTTGATACCATCTTTTCGACAATATGTTTTTCCCATAAAGAGACCTTTGACCAGAAGGGCAACGGTATTGTCCCCCCCAGCCCTGTAAATGTAATCCCCTCCGAACAAAACTTCTGCAAATGAAGAGATGAAATATTGGACGATTCTGAAATCAAGGTTTCAACAATGGGAAAATCAGAATTACCGCGAACAGCCAAAACAGGAATTGACATGCCTTTCAGGCATTCGATGGTTCTGACAGGGTATACATAGTTGGTAATGTCTCCTGCCACCACAAGCATATCGGGTTTATGTTCCAGTATGTTTTTTTTTATAAGAGCCAGTTTTTCCGGCTTTCCATGAATATCTGCCACGGCATATAGTATCATTTTTGCTGGCCTTCTGTCGTGCAGCGCTTTTAAACAAAAAGCTATGATTGAAATTGAGCGATTGTTGAGTTTGCCGCAGCCAAGCAAGTTGAGCGCAGCGAGATCCCGCCCTGTAAGTTTTAAATTTTAAAAATTCAAATAGATAGAATCATTTATAAAATTTTTCAGAAAATTTTTTATCATCTATAAACCGAAGGATGGATATCCGTCAAGCCATGATGAAGGGGATACCGGACAATCCATTGATGTTCTGCTGAAAAAAACGTTGTGATGAAAAAAAATGATGGTTAGGCGGCTATGCATGCAGCAGGCTGCAAGGTATGTTTTGGCAATCCTGACCGATCTCTGCTTTTCAGAGATTGATTTCGATCCGGCGCCTGTTCGTTTATGGAAATTATCCTATTTTTTGAAATTTGTCCTGAAATGCAGGACAGAAAATCCTGTAATTTAAAGACCGCACTGCAACGTACGGGATAAAAAATAATATCCTATTGTAAATATTGTGAAAAAAAATTCTCATTTTTTTGTCAGACTGGCACAGGACTTGTAGAAAGAATTGTAGAAAGAAATCGAGCAGCATCTTCGGTATGAATCAAGACCTTTTTTTACAAAGAAAAAGAATATCCTCAAAAACGTTAAGGGGCAAAAGGTAACCTCCATGACAATCGATGACAAAATTGATGTATTGGTTGTTGACGATGAGCCGTCAATACGAAAACTGTTGTATCAGTTTCTTAGCAGAGCCGATTTTCAGTGTGTCACTGCAGAAAGCGGAGGAGAGGCACTAATCATCATGGATAAAAAAAAAGTGGATGTTGTGGTTACCGATATTCACATGCCGGGGATCAACGGAATTGATCTGGTTCGAATCATAAAAAACAAATATGATTCCGATATCATTGTTATGACAGGCTATCTGTCCGACTTTAATTATGAAAAAATGATAGAAGCAGGCGCCAGCGATTTTATTACCAAACCCATCAGTTCGAAAGAACTTGCTCTCCGGGTGAATCGCATTCTGAGGGAGCGCAAGCTTTTATCCGATCGCAAAAAAGCACATGAGAAACTGCAGGCAGCCCATGACGCACTGCATGAATCTTGTCTGGATACCATTAATCGACTGGTACTTGCAACCGAGTATAAGGACGAAGATACCGGAGATCACATCGTTCGGATGTGTAAATACTGCGCATTAATTGCTGAAAAACTCGGTCTGCCTGATGAAGAGGTGCAAAACATCCAATCAGCCACCCCAATGCATGATATCGGCAAGGTCGGAATACCCGATAAAATTATCATAAAACCCGGGAAATTAACCCCTAAGGAGTTTGAAATCATGAAAACCCATACCATTATCGGGGCCAAAATCCTTGAAGGATCAAAATCGGAAATTTTGCGGATGGGTCAAAAAATTGCCATTTCACACCATGAAAAATGGGATGGAACCGGCTATCCTTACGGAATCGGCGGAGCCCAAATTCCCTTTGTCGGAAGAATCGTCGCACTCGCAGACACATTTGATGCCCTCACTTCCAGGCGGCCTTATAAGAACCCTTACCCCATCGAGATAGCCAGTAGAATCATCGTGAAAGACCGGGAGCGAAGTTTTGATCCGGAGATCGTCGATATATTTATCAGAAATATAAATGGATTTGAGAAGATTCAAACCGAAACCGGCAGACTTGATCAGATCGCAACAGATGACTTCAAATGGAGTGAACGAGACTGCGAGGCTGGTCTTTTTAATGAATACCTGAGAAACGAAAGACAGCCAGTCGCTGTAAATCAAATTTCGATTTGACCCTTTCATTCCATCCCTCATTAACAACCAAACATTATTAACCAAAATACTTGTTTCATCGCCCATTATATGTTATGGGGAACTGGATTTTCGCGTTAATCCTTTATTAAATTTTTATTATATATATCATATAGTTATTAGAATCGAAAGGATGGATACCCAATGCCCCGAGACAACAGGTTCACGCCTTTGGCAATTCCCATCATTATCGGAGTTGTCCTGCAGATACTTTTTATCTTTCCAGACAGAAGAGATACGCCGACAAAAGCGATAACCGAATTTACAGAGGCCTATTTTAACGTAGACAGATCAATGATCGACAGGCTTTGCGATCAAAGCAAAACCGTTAATGATGT
Organism: uncultured Desulfobacterales bacterium; assembly: GCA_964578935.1. GTDB lineage: Bacteria > Desulfobacterota > Desulfobacteria > Desulfobacterales > SURF-7 > JAQYVL01. The sequence goes on from CAZOEW010000025.1 coordinate 14,643, forward strand.
GGATGTTGTGGATCGGTACATTGAAACAAAATCCAAAGATGCCGCGGATCGAGGATTCGGAATGTTTTATATGAAAGACAGGGTTTCTGATCTGAGGACCCGACTGATCAGTCGTGATGATTCATCAGCGACATTGAGACTGACGGCAAAGGTTAAACCGCCTCTGAAAGCCTTTTTTACCGGGGAAGGATACCGATCCATCGACGAGGTCGTCACCGTAATCAATGAAGATGGGAAATGGAAAGTCTGCGGCAATATTTTTTCGTTAGCGGAACGGTAACCGAAAATCTGAATGTAAACGATTCGCTTCAAGGCGATCGATTACATATTTCGCCTGTATTGTCCTCCAACATTATACAGGGCTTTGGTTATCTGTCCCATGGAGCAAACCCTGACAGTATTCATCAGCTCTTCAAATATGTTTCCACCTTCAAGGACAACTTGCTGCAGCGCTTCAAGAGCTGCCGGAGAAGCTTTCTCGTTTCTTTTCTGGAACTCCGAAAGTCTTGCAAGCTGTGACTTTTTTTCCGACTCAGTTGCACGGGCAAGTTCGATAAAAGAAGACGCTTCTTCATGAGAGATATCCGGATTACGGAAGGTGTTTACACCAATTAAAGGGAGGTCTCCTGAATGTTTTAAATGCTCATATTGCAAAGACTCTTCCTGAATGCAGCTCCTCTGGTAACCTGTTTCCATTGCCCCAAGAACTCCCCCTCTGGCTGTAAGTCTATCAAATTCCATGAGTACCGCTTCTTCAACCAGTCTTGTCAGTTCCTCGACAATGAAACTCCCCTGATAGACATTTTCATTTCTGGAAAGCCCCCACTCCCGGTTTATGATAAGCTGAATGGCAAGGGCCCGTCTTACCGATTCATCGGTTGGGGTAGTGATTGCCTCATCATATGCATTTGTGTGCAGGCTGTTACAGTTATCATAGATTGCACAAAGGGCCTGAAGTGTCGTTCGAATATCGTTAAACTGTATTTCCTGACTATGCAGAGAGCGGCCTGAGGTTTGGATATGGTACTTCAGCATCTGTGACCGCTCTGAACCTTGATACCTTTCTTTGAGTGCGATTGCCCATATCCTTCTGGCCACCCTTCCAATAACCGTATATTCAGGATCCATTCCATTTGAAAAAAAGAAAGAAAAGTTCGGCGCAAAACCGTCAAGGGGCATGTTCCGTGACAGATAGTACTCCAGATATGTGAAACCGTTTGCAAGAGTAAGAGCAAGCTGGGTGATCGGATTGGCTCCGGCTTCCGCTATATGGTATCCTGAAATCGAAACGGAATAGAAATTACGAACCTTGTTGTCGATGAAAAATTCCTGGATATCCCCCATCATCTTTAAAGCAAATTCAATGGAAAATATGCAGGTATTCTGTCCCTGGTCCTCTTTAAGTATATCGGCCTGAACCGTACCGCGAATGTTGGAAAGAGTGGTTTCCCGTATACTCTTCAATTCTTCATTTGAAGGATCCTTTCCTTTTTCCGCTCTGTATTTATCTACCTGCTGGTCAATCGCTGCATTCAGGAACATCGCCAGAACAATTGGTGCGGGGCCGTTAATCGTCATTGAAACAGACGTGTTCGGGGCGCAAAGTTCAAAACCATCATAAAGCAATCGAATATCATCGATCGTGCAGACACTCACGCCCGAAGTGCCGATTTTGCCGTAAATGTCGAGACGTATCTCAGGATCACATCCGTATAATGTAACGGAATCAAAAGCGGTAGACAACCGGGTTGCAGAATGGTTGGCTGACAACAGTTTGAACCTTCTGTTTGTTCGAGCAGGGTCACCTTCACCCGCAAACATCCTTGTTGGATCTTCATCCGTTCGTTTCAGAGGGAATACCCCCGATGTGTATGGGAATCGCCCGGGTATATTCTCTTCACGCATCCATCTATAAATCTCACCGGGGTCTTTAAATTTCGGCAGAGAAATCCTGGGAATCTTAACCTTTGAAAGGGATTTTGTGAAAAGGGGCACTCGAATTTCACGTCCGCGTACATGATAAACCAGTTCATCTCCTTCATATTCTGATTCTATCCCTGCCCATTCATGGATCAGGGCGATCGTTTCCGGATGAAGATTCGCTTTTGATACTGCAGCGGTTTCATGAACTTTTTCAAAAAGAGCTGAAAGATCATTGTCAGAACAATTTTCTCTGATCATTTTTTCAGCTTCCACGAAATGCCATTCATTTCGAAGAATTTCCGACTGTTCTTTCGTGCGCTGGTGATATGCTCGAACCGTATCCGCTATTTCTGAGAGGTAACGGGTTCGTTTCGGAGGAATGATAATGGTTTTTGAGGTAGAGAATCTGGTTTCAGGCCGGGCCAAACCGGATTTAAATTTCACACCCGTCTCTGCGGCGATTGCGTCAAGGATACCGTGGTAAAATGCTGTAACACCATCGTCATTAAATTTCGAGGCGATTGTTCCATAAACAGGCATCTCTTCCAATGGGGTGCCCCATGCCTTCCGATTGCGCTGCACCTGTTTGCGAACATCCCGAAGAGCATCTTCACTGCCCTGTTTTTCAAATTTATTTACAGCCACAATATCCGCATAATCGAGCATATCAATTTTTTCAAGTTGAGTTGCTGCTCCGAATTCACTTGTCATGACATAAATTGAGATGTCTGCCAGATCATATATTTTGGAATCCCCCTGTCCGATACCGGCGGTTTCTGCAATAATCAAATCAAAACCCGCAGCCTTTGTGACTTCGATTGCTTCAGGCATGGCAGCAGGAACTTCGGTATTGGACTGGCGGGTTGCAAGGCTGCGCATATACAATCTTGGACTGCCAAGGCTGTTCATACGTATACGGTCACCCAACAGTGCTCCTCCCGTCTTTCGGCGTGATGGGTCCCCGCAGAGGATGGCGACACGTATATCCTGGATATCAAGCAGCAGACGGAGAAGAAACTCGTCCGTAAGAGACGACTTTCCGGCGCCTCCTGTACCGGTAATTCCAATGACAGGTATTTTTCTGCTGTCTGTCTTTGCCCTCAATCCGGACATGATTTCTTCAAGATTTCCGTTTTCAGCGCTCTTTGCAAGCTCTACCGCGGTAATCAGATTGGCGATCGCAAGCCTGTTATCTGTAGAAAGTTTTTCTAAATTAATGCTGATATCATTCATGGTTGAAAAATCCAGTTTTTCGACCATATGGTTTATCATCCCCTGCAAACCCATTCTTGCCCCTTCTTCCGGCGAATAAATTTTTGCAACCCCGTATGCCTCCAACGCCTTGATCTCGTCCGGGACAATAACACCTCCTCCACCTCCGAAAATTTTTATATGAGGCGCGCCTTTTTCTTTCAACAGATCAACCATATACTTGAAAAATTCCATGTGTCCGCCCTGATAGCTTGATACGGCAATTCCCTGTGCGCCCTCATCAATCGCCGCCTCCACAATCTCTTGAGCTGATCTGTTGTGACCGAGATGAATAACTTCAACTCCGGTATCCTGCAGTATTCTGCGCATGATATTGATAGACGCATCATGCCCGTCAAAAAGCGATGTCGCGGTGACAACTCGAATATGATTATCAGGCTTATAACATTCTGCTTCTGAAGCCATTTTTTTCTCCTTTTTCTACAACATAAAATAATTGATACCCGGACAGCGGTTACGATCTTGAGTTATATTTTCTTTTTCTCTCCCAAAAGTCCGAAGATGGTTTTTGTCTGAAAATTAATAAACTCATTAATTGTATAATGGCGGGTGTAATACCACCGACGAAAAGCCCATGACTGTCCGAGAACGGAAATGTTATGGGCAACAAGGTCTATGGTTTTCTTATCAAGTTGAGGCAGGTCATCCGAGGAATTAATTCGACTAAGAACATCAACAAAAATACCGGTAATCCGTATCTCATTTTCAAGAACCTTCGTTTTCCACTGGGGAGGCAGAAACTGCGTGACCTGATACATGAGAAGTACATGATCGCTCAAACGATCGCAAATCAATAAAAATTCACGAATTATCTCCGCAAGTGCTCTGCGCCCGAGAGTCTCCCTTGAAAGAATTTTCCCGACACTTTCTTCCACTTCCGCGTGAATCGAATCGCAAACCAGATAAAGCACATCTTCTTTTGATGCGACATATTCATAAAGTGAACCGATTGAAAAGCCTGTAGCGCCGGCGATCTGCCTGGTCGTTGTTTTGTGAAACCCGTTTTGAATAAAAAGCCGGACAGACGCATTAACAATCTGCTGTCTTCGCTCCTTCACAAGATCAGGATCTTTGATCTGTGTCGGCACATCTTTTGTCCTTCCTTCCGGAGACACTTCAGCCTTTGCTTTTATTTCGCCTTTTCCCAAAGGTCACCACCTTTCAACTAATATGAACGAGCGCTCGGTCAAAATAGTATAATTATCACCTTGTTTAAATTTTTGTCAACATTTTTTGGATCAAATTCAATGGAATCAGAATACCAAAAAAGAAATGCTGTTTTGCTTTTCATTGTTTTATGATAACAGACAAACTGGATTCAGCTACAGGGATTAAAATCCCGAACGAATGAACGGGATTGCACCTCTGCAGACCAGGTGGTTTAAAAAATACTTCCATTATCGATTTGTCTGATGGTTCAGAGGAGTAACTTAAATATCACAAAAAGGGGATAATCAAATGAAAGAGGCTGTAATTGTAAGTGCTGTTCGAACCCCGCTCGGAAGTTTTAACGGCGCATTGGGGGCAACCGGCGCCACAAAGCTTGGGGCTGTTGTCATTGAAGCTGCAATCAAAAGAGCCGGTATACAAAAAAATCTGGTTAATGAAGTCATCATGGGACAGGTTCTTCCTTGCGGTTATGGACAAAACCCGGCAAAGCAGGCAGCCGTAATGGCCGGAATGCCCTGGGAGGCGGAGTGCATTACGATAAACAAGGTCTGTGGTTCATCATTGAAAGCCGTTATGCTTGCCGCTCAGGCTATTCAAACCGGTGATGCGGATATCGTTGTTGCCGGCGGCATGGAAAATATGAGCATGGCCCCATACTACCTCGAAAAAGCCCGTTTTGGATACAGGATGGGGCCGTCCATGATACAGGATCATATGGTCCATGACGGGCTCTGGGATATTGTCAATGATTTTCATATGGGAATTTCAAATGAACTCTGTTCTGAAAAATACAATGTCAGTCGTGAGGATCAGGATCGATACGCTGCCGAATCTTACAGACGGGCGATGAATGCGATCCATTCAGGCAGATTCAAAAATGAAATCATACCGGTTGAAATCCCCACACGAAAAGGTGAACCCATTCTTTTTTCTCAGGATGAATGCCCCGTGGAAACGAGTTATGAAACGCTTTCCAGAATGAAGGGGGCATTTAAAAAAGACGGGATAGGAACTGCAGGCAATGCTTCGATTATCAGCGATGGTGCTGCGGCTGTTGTCGTCATGTCAAAAGAAAAAGCGGAAAGCCTGGGATGCACTCCTCTTGTTTCTATCGGGGCTCAGGCATCCTATGGAATTGATATGAAATATGTTCTCGTGGCACCTATATGGGCAATTCCCAAATGTTTAAACAAGGAGGGGATAACCAAAGACAATGTGGATCTTTATGAGATCAATGAGGCGTTCAGCGGCTCTACAGTTGCTGTTTTAAAGGAGCTGTCCATTGATCCTGAAAAAGTGAATGTTAATGGTGGAAGCGTGGCTCTCGGGCATCCGATCGGCGCAAGCGGGTGCCGTGTCCTTGTCACCCTTATTCATGAAATGATCAAAGAAAACCATAAAACAGGGCTCGCTTCATTGTGCCTCGGAGGTGGAGAGGCCGTTGCAATGATCGTAAAAAGATGAATGACGCCTGAACGAAAACGGACAATTCAGGATGGATAACAAAAAGAGAGAAGGAGATTATGATGGAAATTAAAACATTCGCTGTCATTGGATCAGGCCAGATGGGAAATGGTATTGCTCAGGTTGCGGCTTCCAGCGGGCTTTCTGTAATTATGACCGACATCAATACGGATTTTGTCGAAAAAGGGTTTGTGAACATTGAAAAAAATTTACAGCGCAGCCTGGATAAGGGGAAGATAACCAAAGAGGAAAAAAATACGGTATTGGGACGAATTCAAAAAAGCGTTGATATCGCGGATTGCGCTGAAGCGGATTTCGTGGTTGAAGCTGCCACCGAGGATGAAAAACTGAAGTTTGGTATTTTTAAAGCACTTGATCGTGCATGTAAAAAAGAGTGTATTCTTTCTACAAATACCTCTTCGATTCCGATCGGCAGAATCGCGGCTCAGACAGGGCGGCCCGAAAAGGTTATCGGAATGCATTTCATGAATCCGGTGCCTGTCATGAAGCTGATCGAAGTCATCCGGGGGATTGCGACATCCGAAGAAACCTTCCGAATCACATGGGATTTAAGTGAAAAATTCGGAAAGACCCCGGCAGAGGCCAGCGACTATCCCGGATTCATAGCCAATAGAATTCTTATGCCCATGATCAATGAATCCATCTACTGTCTTTACCATGGAGTCGGCCGCAGGGAGGATATTGATACCGTCATGAAACTCGGCATGAACCACCCGATGGGTCCACTCGCGCTGGCGGATTTGATCGGCCTTGACACATGTCTTGCCATTATGGAAACCCTTTATGATGGATTCAAGGATTCCAAATACCGTCCCTGCCCTCTTCTTCGTAAATATGTAGAGGCCGGGTGGCTCGGCCGAAAAACAGGCAAAGGTTTTTATGAGTATTGATCCAAACAACCATGTCGAAAATAGACGCCGAGTAAAAAACCACCGTACAAGAGTGCCCGATATCCCTGGGGTGCTCTTACCATAAAAAAGAAGGGGACGGTTAAGATAGGGTCAGGCCCTTAACTGTCCCCGATTAAAATTTCTCTGCTGATGCTCTGGGGATCTTTTCTCTTAAATTCAGAATTGATATGACGCAAAATTACAGGGTGATCCGGATTTTCGGCAGATCCTTTTAAATAATCTATAAGGATTCGATCAGCGGCTTCATAATCGGCAACCCCGATCTGGTCAAAATCACTCCCCGTAATGCCAAGTCCATCTGTAGGAACCGCGTCAATACAAAGTCTCAAAGCATCCGATTTCAATTTCTCATTCTCGTCTCTGTATTTATCAGCAAGATATCCTGCAAGACCGTAAACCTCTGTTTTCCATAAGTACTGAATCAATCCATAGTTGCCGACATCTCCATGAAGTGTCCAGAATCCAAGAAGCAGCTCCGTATAGTTATCCGTGGATAAAACCATTCCTTTTTTAAAATGGGCGAGATTAAACAGGTAAATCATCCTGACCCTTGCCTTGATGTTTCCCCTCCTGATCTTTTCAACGTCCGAATCTATTGTTTCCTGAACGCTTCCGGCGATAATCTCCTGATAGAGATTTCGATAGGCCTGTGTCAGATCTTTTTGTTCAAAATCATCACAGAAAACATCGCCGATTTTTTTCGCTCTTGATATTTCACCGTCCGTATTGCTTTCAATCGGAATGCTTCGTCCTATTAGCTTCACATCCGGCAGCTTTTTTAAAATTTCTGACGCGATTGCGCAGGCCAGAGCGCTGTCAATCCCACCTGAAAGACCGACAATTAAAGATTTCAGGTTTGGATTTGTCCGGAGATATCCCCTGGCACATTTTATGATATTTGAAAAAATTCTCTCGTAATCCGTTCTGATGGATAACATTAAATTTTTCATAATTTTTTCCCTGTTTTCAACCTTGAAGTGAACATAAGACAAATTTAGGGTTCTTGTTAAAAACACCGCACGTTTCAATCTGATTTGATGAAAAACCAATTCCACGATTTGTTTTTTAGCATTTTATTGTTTTGAAATAAACCGTAAACAATGATATTCTTTTCACCGTAATTTCTACGCAAGGCTTTATTGAATCGTATTCAAGCAAGGCGCCAATTCCAATCCGGAAAATGTTTAATGGCAATAGAAGGAGAATAAATGTCCGTAAGCATCATCGCGGCAATGGCAGCGAATCGTGTAATCGGAAGAGCTAACAAGATCCCATGGAAAATTCCCGGCGAACAGAAACTCTTTCGAAAAATTACCGAAGGACACCCCATAATCATGGGAAGAAAAACATACGAATCCATTGGCAGGCCACTTCCATTCCGTTTAAATATTATCATAACCAGAAAAAAAAATTATATCATTCCAGGTTGTCTCACATTCAGCGATCTCTTTTCCGCCTTAGAGGAATTTAACGGCAGAAAAGTTTTTATTATCGGAGGGGAACAGATATACAAGCAAGCTCTCCCGATTGCGGAAGATATTTATTTGACGATAATACAGAAAAAAATTGCCGGTGATGTGTTTTTTCCGGATTTTTCAAAGTCCGAGTTTACCATTGTAGAAGAAAAGACCATGAGTACTTCCCCGCCATATACATTTATTCATTTCAAAAGGATACCGTCAAACGATCTATCCGACACAAAGTGATCGTTCCAAATAAAAAGAGAGGCGGTGAAACCTTCATCCGCCCCTCTTTTGCTTGTAAAACCGGAATACAAAAACAACCGCTTAGCCGGGATCATTTTTTTACATAAATGCCCTTTGCTCCGCTCTTGATATCTCCCCGCTTTTTTGCCTTGTAAACAAGATTGGATATCTTTTTAGCATCATAGCCGGTCTTTTTAATCAACGTTTCTACATCAACACCCTTCTGGCTTCGCTTAATGATTCCGACAACCGTTTCAATCGCAGTAGCGGATGCCTTTTTGGCTGGAGTCTTTTTGACTGGAGCCTTTTTAGCGGCTTTCTTTTTAGCCGGAGCTTTTTTTGCAGTTGTTTTTTTAACAACCTTCTTTTTAGCCGCTTTCTTTTTGATGGCTTTTGGTTTCGCAGTTTTCGTTGTCTTTAAGGCTTTCTCAACCTCTTTTACAAGTTTTTCAGCTTTGGTGCCGAGTGCTTTCAATTCCCTGGAAACAGACTCTAAACCTTTTTTAAGATTTTTCATGGTTACCGATTCCTCCTTTTTGATTCTTAATAATCAACTCTGTCTTTGAGCTCTTTTCCACATTTAAAAAACGGCAGTTTTTTGGGTGCTACTGTTACATTTTCACCTGTTTTAGGGTTTCTACCTGTATATGCCTTATAGTTCTTGACATAAAAAGAGCATAATCCACGAATTTCAACTCGATCGCCTGCCGCAAGTGATTCAGACATTTGATCAAAAAAAATTTTTACAATTGTTCCTGCCTCGGATTTGGAAATTCCGGTTTTCTCTTTGAGTCTGCTTATTAGTTCCATTTTGTTCATATGCGTATCTCCCTTTTCAGGCAATTACATTTTACTCTTAATTCCGGAGTATCTGTTGATCTGTGATGCGGTGCAGCTCATACTTTTTGTATTATCGATAATAATATTTGCATGTTGTATTTTTGTCAAGAGATTATCGAATAATATTGAGATATTAAATAATTTTTTATTCACCTTCATCAAAAAATAAGCTGACATTCTGTATAAACCCTTGCCGGCCATGCTTTTAAAAAGTTTCTTCTTCCCTTTTCACATCTTCAAGAATCACCCTTTTTTCCATGAAAACAGCAGAAGTGAATGAAAATTCCATCTTCATACACGTTATACTCCTCTATCGGGGAAGGGTTTCAGAACAAAACGGTCATTCCTATGTGCCGGTGAATTCAGGTTTTCTTTTCTGACTAAATGCCGTTACAGCCTCAAAAAGATCATTGGAAGGCATAATATTCGCGCTCATTGAAGCGACATATTTGAGACCGTCATCGACAGACTTTCCGATACCAAAATTAAGCACATCTTTTGAAGCCATTACAGCAAGAGGAGAACTCTCTGCAATCTCGATGGCCATTTTTTCAGCTCCAATCATGAGTTCAGCCCTATCTTTGAAAACATGATTCACAAGCAGGATTTCCCTGGCTCGATTCGCGTCGATATCTTTTGCAGTATATGCCAGTTCTCTTGCAATTCCCTGTCCGACAATATGAGGTATCCGCTGCAAAACCCCTACGTCCGCGACAAAACTGACCTTGGCCTCCCGGAGAGAAAAAATCGCATCCGCGCTGCACAGTCTGATGTCACAGGCAGTAATCAGATCAAGACCGGCTCCTATACATTTGCCATGTACAGCGGCGATGATTGGTTTTCTGCATTTTTCAAGGCACGAAAGGCCCTCCTGCAGTTTAAAAATTTTTCTCAGCAGCTTTAATTTTAATCCCCCCATCTGTTCCTTAACCATCAGTTCCGGAAGCTCGGGCATCATCCCGACGAGATCGATTCCCGCAGTGAATAGCTTTGCCTTCGATGCGATAACAGCCACTCTGATCTCATCATCCTCATCGAGATCCCGGCAGATCGGAATAAGTTCTTCCCACGCGGGTGGATTCATGGCATTTAATTTTTCAGGCCTGTTGAGATATATCCATGCAATAGGCGGTTTTTTGTCAACCAGATAAAAATCATATTTCATATTTTTCTCCCATTTTGAATGTGTACTCCTCAAATAAAACAACAGAAGGGTAATCGCCTTCTAAAAGAAATCTTGCGCTTCAGGGAGTCGCTGTTTTTTCCCCATGCCACGCAGCGTTGCGCTATCTTATCCTGAGACGCCTCTCCTCGAAAAGGAACTGGTTCCTTGAAAAGATCTCGGCTATTTTTGAATCGACTCGGTGGCGGTTTTTTCTTTCTGATGCTCGGTATAGATGACATGAGCGGTTTTTGTCGCCAGTGCGATCAGATAAAGTGTGATAATGATTACAACGATAATATGAAATTTTTCTTTTATTTTTTCAATCATGGTTTAACCCCGTTTATTATCCCCAAAGAAGGTCCCGCAACCGGTTCTACCAATTATTGAAACGTGTTTCAAGTCAATCCGACAAAAAAGGGCTGTTTCATCATGCATATGATAAAACAGCCCCATGATATTTTGCTATAATGCTGATGTGTCGTCAGAAGCTGTATGTGACTTTTGCCGCGTACAGAAACCAGTCTTCTTCATACTGGCGTGTTCCGTCGGTAGGAGGGGGATTGTCTGCCCCGAGTATGACGGCTGTGCCATTCATCATATGGCCTTCCAGTTTGAACACCCAGTTTTCGTTGATATCAAACCGCGTTGTAAGACAGGCATCTTTCAGCCATGCCCGATGCTCCGGTTCCGAGGGAAAACTCAGCACACGCTTTTTTCCGTCGCGATCATCATCATTTCGGTAATACTCCGAGTAATATGCCCCGAGCTCAAACCAGTAGGTGAAACGGTAGGAGGCGCTTCCATAATATCCGATCGAATCGAACTCCGGTATTTTATAAATTCCACCCGGATATACTGAACCAAGAAGATTATTCGCGATGCTGATGTTGTAGGTTATCTGTGAATACTCGGCAGCAAGCACCAGATTGTTCCAGGTAAACTCGGCCGAGCCGGTCAGGTTCCTGCCTTTGACCTCAAATGTTGTCGGAAAGGATTGAAATGTGACCCCTGCTGTGGAAAGCGAATTTGCGAGGTCTGCGTATGAGGGGTCAAACTGTGCGAGTAGGGTCGGACTGATTGTTGTGGATGCACTGGCTTCAAAAAAATATTCAAACGTACTCCCGCCGAGAACAAGCCCTTCCAGCGGGGTATTCCATTTCAGGGCGCCTGTGTAAGTATAGTCGACATTCACCTCTTTCAGATCGACTTCTCCCGGGAAATCCTCACTGACCTGATCTTTCAGGAGTTTTGCCGGACCCTGATCCGGAGCCATGTTCATCGACCCGTACTGGATATCATAGGAAAGGCTCCCGACAACGCTCATGGGAACATTTCCATACAAGCCGGCGCCCTGCAAGTTTGCCGATGTCTCCCGCCACGCTTCGTTATATACACCCTGCGGCATGAAAATACTGGTTCGGAGCATATCGACATCCCGGGATTCGTTATACAGGCCGTTTACCCACTTCATGTTTCCGGCACGGATGCCAAACCAGTCCCGCAGTCGGTAATCCGCGATCGCCCAGTCCAGACGCACTTCATTATTGCCGATGTCCCCCATATCACGGGCGAAAAACTGTACTCCCATGCGAAGTTTTTCCATTACGTCTGCGGAAAAGTTGATTCCCATCTCATTAAACTGGGTTGTCCCTTTCTCTGTGTCCGCGAAAAAGTTATTGTCGCTGCTTTTCAGATAGCCCTGAGAGATAAAAGCATGTACCTCGATACCACCGAGATTATCAAAGTCCATGGCCTGTACCGGGTTGATGAAACCCAACAGGATGGTAATCAGAACCGGAAATATTTTTTTCATAATATTCATTATATAGCCTCCTCGTTCACCTCTCTGACTTCCGAGAACTTTTCATATAAGAAAGCATCCGTTAAGGGCGTGCCTTCATCAACAAGACATATAATAGGAACAATGTATCTGTAAAGAAATATCATTTAATTTACCTTGAGAACCTTTATCTTGTCTGTAATGATTTTAGACGAAATATAGCCGATCGCGCCTTTTGTACTCGCGACATAATCGATCAGTTTTTCCTGTGTTTTGAAAGATCTCGGTTTGGTACCTTTTCCGGTAAAAATCTGCTTTTTCCAGTGTCGTGAATACTGTTCCGGAGTTCTTTTCACAAACTCCTTGAGAAATCCCTGATGGATCTTGCTTTGCGGAAGCGTGACAAATGTAATCTTCTGATTATCCTCCCACCTTGTCATCTTTCCGGTGAAAATATTTTTAATATCTTCTTTGTTTAACATATCGGTGGGAACGCTTTTATTCGTTATGATCACGACTTCATCAGCATCGCCCATGCGTGGGAATAAAAAAAAGATTCCAACAATAAAAACCGTGATTAAAGCTGTAATCCGTTTACGATTCATGATTGATCTCCCTGCACGCCTGATTATCGGACTGATTAACAATTTAACCGCCCTGAATAATTCTTCCCGTTTTCATTTTGGTTTTGAAAGTCCGTAGCACGATATAATGTGGATGTAAACACAAAATCTACATGATAAAGTATGTTTGAAAAAATTAATAAAAAA
>CAZOEW010000026.1:0-27305 GCA_964578935.1 uncultured Desulfobacterales bacterium
TCTTCCGTAGAACTTTCCGAATTTACATCAAATTGAGGAAAATGATAGGTGTTGAAATCAAACTCGATATGGCATCTGTCTGCAATGCTGGATGTATTTTCAATTGCGCCGGGAAAATGTCCAAGGGTTTCAATCATTTCCTGGCCGGATTTAAAATAAAGCTGATCCGTGCTGAAACGAAACCGATCAGACTCGTTTACGGTCTTTCCGGTCTGAATGCAGAGCAGCACGTCGTGGGCATCCACATCCTCCCTGTCGAGGTAATGGCAGTCATTTGTGGCCACCAGGGGAATGGACAGGCGGCTGCTCATATCCAGCAATGCCTGATTCACCTTTTCCTGCACCGCTATCCCGTTGTGCTGAACCTCCAGAAAAAAGTTACCCTCCCCAAACGTCTCAAGATAAAACCGGGCCGCCTGATCTGCCTGGTCCATTTTGTTTTCCTTGATAAGCCCGGGAATCTCTCCGTGAAGACAAGCGGACAGACCGATCAATCCCTTGCAGTATTTTTTTAAAATCTCCTTATCTATCCGTGGCCTATAATAAAAACCTTCAAGTTGTGCTATAGTAGCAAGCTTGCACAGATTTTGATAGCCTTCCTGGTTTTCGGCAAGCAATACCAGGTGACAGACCCCGCGATTATCCAGAGGCGTTTTGTCCGAAATGGTTCTGGGAGCCAGATAGCATTCACATCCGATTATGGGTTTGATATTCGCTTTTTTCGCCTTTTCATAGAATTCAAGCGCGCCGAACATGGTCCCGTGATCGGTCATCGCGATGGCATCCATCCCGTAGGCGGCTGCACGCTCAAAAAGAGCATCGAGCCTTATGGCGCCATCCAGAAGACTGTACTGGGTGTGAACATGAAGATGGGTGAACGTTGAATGGATGTCCGGCATATCAGTCAAGTCGATAGTTCGGGGCTTCTTTGGTGATGATCACATCATGGACATGGCTTTCGCGCAGTCCGGCAGCACTGATCCTTACAAACCGGGCCTTTTCCCGAAGCTCTTCAATGGTTCTGCTTCCTACATATCCCATCCCGGATTTCAGACCGCCCACGAGCTGGAGGATATTTGCGGTAATCGTTCCGCGGTAGGGCACTCGTCCCACAATTCCTTCCGGCACCAGCTTTTCATCATCGATCTCTTCGTTCTGATAATATCTGTCCCGGCTTCCCTGTTTCATGGCTTCGATGGAACCCATACCCCGGTATACCTTGTAGCTTCTGCCCTGGAAAAAGATGGTTTCGCCGGGGCTCTCCTCGGTTCCGGCAAAAAGCCCGCCGAGCATTACGGAATGTGCTCCAGCTCCGATGGCCTTGGTAACATCTCCTGAAAACTTGATGCCGCCATCGGCGATAAGCGGCACCCCGGTCTTGTTTGAAATGGAACGGCAGTTCATGATCGCCGTAATCTGGGGAACACCGACACCGGCAACGATGCGGGTTGTACAGATCGATCCGGGGCCGATACCGACTTTCACACAGTCGACACCTGCTTCTATCAAATCCTCGGCACCTTTCGAAGTGGCAACGTTACCGGCCACAAGCTGGATGCTGCTGAAAGTGCCCTTCAATTTTTTTACCGCCTGGATAACATTTTCAGAATGCCCGTGGGAGGTATCGATCACAATCACATCCGCACCTGCCTTCAAAAGAGCCTCTGCCCTGGGAAGCATATCCGATCCCACACCCACGGCTGCCCCGACCCGCAGACGCCCCATACTGTCTTTGCAGGCATTAGGATACTTCTTAATCTTTTCAATGTCCTTGATGGTGATCATCCCTTTCAGCCGACCTTTTGTGTCAACCACAAGCAGCTTTTCAATCCGGTGTTCGTGAAGCAGCTTTTTGGAATCTTCCAGGTCAATCCCCTCGGAAACCGTGATCAAATTCTCCTTGGTCATCACCTCCGCAACTTTTTTATCGAGTTTTGTTTCAAAACGAAGGTCCCGATTGGTGACAATACCCACAAGCCGATTGCCTTTTATTACGGGAACGCCTGAAATTCTGTATTGTTCCATTAAAGAAAGTACGTCACCGATTGTTTTATCCGGATCTACCGTAACCGGGTCCACAATCATTCCGCTTTCCGATTTTTTAACCTGGTCCACCTCACGAACCTGGTTCTCGATGCTCAGGTTGCGATGAATAAAGCCGATGCCCCCGCCACGGGCCATGCTGATGGATGTTCTTGCCTCTGTAACCGTATCCATTGCCGCGCTGACAATGGGGATATTGAGCATAATGTCTTTTGTGAGCTTTGTGCTTGTATTCACGTCCCTTGGCAGAATGTCGGAATAATTCGGCAGCAGCAATACATCATCAAAAGAGAACGAATCTTCGGGTGGTAATTTGATCATTGGGTTCCTCCGGTAAGCATTCATATGTCTAGGCGGTTTCTATTTTCCGCCGACACTGTTTATCCGTGGTGAATAGCAAATGGGGGTTGCTTTAGCAATCTTTAATTTGAATGAAACAGGTTACGGACAGACCCATGACAGCCCATAATTAATCTTCCGCAGACAAATACGTTCTTTCAATTTATATCCGTCTGTAGTAGTATTTCAGGACCAACAAAATGCGGAGCTTCGACAGCCACGCATCGCCCGGAAAAGAATGAAACGCTTCCGCGTTTTATAAAAACACACGGCAAAAAAAGTTAAAAAACAGAGAAACGTATGCTGATCAAAATCAACCCCATCAACCCCCAAGAGCGCCAGGTTCTGCAGGTTGTCGAATGCCTGAAACGAGGAGGCATCATCGCGTATCCCACCGATACCTTTTACGGTATCGGCTGCGACATCATGAATAAACGGGCGATTGAAAAAATATACAAGCTGAAACAGCGGAACCGGGACAAACCCTTCAGTTTTATCTGTTCAGACCTGAAAAATATCAGCCGGTATGCCAAGGTTTCGAATTATGCATATAAAACCATGAAGCGCCTGCTGCCGGGTCCTTACACGTTCATTCTGGAGGGATCCAGACTGGTTCCGAAAATCATGCTGACAAAAAGAAAAACAGCGGGTATTCGGGTTCCGGACAATAAAATCTGCATTATGCTCGTGGAGACTCTCGGGAATTCAATCATCTCGACAAGCGCCACAAAGCCGGACGGAACGCTGTTTCATGATCCGTCACTGATCCATGACTATTTTGCCAGGATGATCGATATTGTAATTGACGGCGGACCGGTTGAAAGCAAGCCATCCAGCGTGATCAAAATGATCGATGATGAACCTGAAGTCATTCGTAAAGGTCAGGGTGATGTCAGCATGTTTGAGTAGCCGAGAAAGGGGTGTTACTGCCCCGGCTGGTATAAATACCCTGCCGATATCTGTGATCTGGAAACACTCTCAATCAGGTGCTTCACCGATGAAGAGATCAGCTCTTTCAGCATCGGAATTCCTTTTTCTTCCGGGTAGACGGTTGAAATTTTTCCTTTGATTCCCCCGAGATGTCCAGCCCACGCAACCGCATCTTCCAGGTTGCCGAGCCGGTCGATCAGCCCCAGCTCCTTTGCTTCTTCACCTGAAAATATCCGGCCGTCCGCGAGGGCCAGCATCTTTTCGAAATCCACCCCCCTGCCTTTGGACGCGTCATTCACAAACTGCCGGTGAACACGATCCACAAAATCCTGAAGAATCTTTTTTTCTGTTTCCGTCATTTCCCGAACCGGTGAACCAATATCCTTGAACTCCCCGCTCTTGATGACAACCGGTGTCAGACCGATTTTCTGAAAAACTTCCTGGAAATTGGTATACCCCATGATAACCCCGATACTTCCGGTTATCGTTCCGGGGTTTGCAACAACTCCATTTGCCCCGGCTGCAATATAATACCCGCCGGATGCCGCAACCGCCCCCAGGGAGGCAACCACCTTTTTCTTTTTAATCGTTTTTCTGACTTCATGAAATATTTCCTGTGAAGGGCCTACGCCCCCGCCAGGAGAGTCGATGCGAAGGACAATCGCCTTGACAGTTTTATCTTCTCGAAATGTCTTGATATTCTCGATAATTTCTTTTGAATCCAGGATTACACCCGTGACCTCGACGACACCGACCTTTTCGCCGGAAACAAATTGGGTTCTCGTTCCACTCACTTTAAAAATAAGGGACAGCAAAATGACAAAACTGCAAAGCGTTGCCGTCATTGCGATCATAAAAAAAAGGTATGGATGTCTGCGGGAAAACATGTTGAATTCACTCCTTCTTATAAGCTCTCCGCCTGTGAGGGCGCATCAAAACAAAACGCCGGAAAAGAATTTTCCGGCGTTTTGATGAAGTTAGCAAAAGTGCTGTTTTTTACAAAACAATTACTCTCCGGTATCTTCCTCTCCCGAAGTTTTCTTGTTATTTGCTGAACCAGCACCTCCATTTTTATCGTTCAGTTTTTCCTGAAGACTTTCACTCAAAATCTCACCAAAAGAAGAAGTGGCCGGTTTCATATTGGTCACATAATCCTTGAGCAGACTCTCTTCATCATCAAATTCAAGGCGTTTGATTGAAAGGCCGATTCTTCTTTCTTCCGTGTTGACATTCATCACCTTGGCGGTCAGTTCATCACCCACGTTATACTGTCCGACAGGGGTCTTGACTTTTTCCTTGCTGATTTCGGAAACATGGATCAGGCCTTCAATCCCTTCCTCAAGCTCAACAAAGATACCGAAATCCGTTATGTTGGTGATGATTCCGGATATCTCCCGGCCGACTTCGTATCGCTCCTTGACGGTTTTCCAGGGATCAGACTGAAGCTGCTTGATGCCGAGTGAGAAGCGTTCACTCTCCTTGTCAATATCGAGAACGATAGCCTGAACCAGATCACCCTTCTTATATACTTCGGACGGATGTTTGATTCTTTTGGTCCATGAAATATCCGAAATATGAACCAGGCCGTCTATATCATTATCAATTCCAATAAAGAGCCCGAAATCGGTGATGTTCTTGATCTTGCCCTCGATGGTCGTCCCAATGGGGTACTTTTCACTGATGACTTCCCACGGGTTTGGCACAACCTGTTTCATTCCGAGTGAAATCCGTCTGTTTTCCGGCTTCAGATCCAGTACGACCGCCTCGATGGTATCACCGACTGAAACCACTTTGGAGGGATGCCTGATTTTTCGGGTCCAGGACATTTCCGAAACATGAATCAGGCCTTCGACACCCTCTTCAAGCTCTATAAATGCCCCGTAATCGGTAAGGCTTACAACCACTCCAGCTACCCGGGAACCCACCGCATACTTTGCGGATGCAATTGTCCACGGATCCGGAGTCAGCTGTTTCATGCCCAGAGAAACGCGTTCTTTTTCAAGATCAAACGAAAGAATCTTGACTTCTATCTCGTCACCAATTGAAAAAAGTTCGGATGGATGTTTTACCCGTCCCCAGGAAATATCGGTGATATGCAACAGTCCGTCAACACCGCCCAGATCCACAAACACACCATATTCGGTAATGTTTTTGACAGCCCCGGTCATCACCTGACCTTCAGCAATGGATTTAAGCGTTGAAGCTCTTTTCGATTCTCGTTCCGTTTCCAGTATTGCCCTTCGGGAAAGGACGATGTTGCTTCGTTTTCGATTATATTTCAATATCTTAAAAGAAAGTGTCTGCCCCACCAGCTCATCAAGGTTGCGAATCGGTCTCAAATCAGCCTGTGAACCCGGCAGGAAAGCCTGAAGACCGACATCCACGGAAAAACCGCCTTTAACACGGCTGGTGATGACGCCCTCGACCGTTCCGTCTGTATCATATGTTTCACGGATCGTTTCCCAGACCTTAACTTTGGCTGCTTTTTCCTTGGACAGGACAACACGCTCCTCTTCCTCATCCCAGAATTCAACCATCACATCGACTTCATCATTGATATTGGCGATAATTTCCCCGGATTCATCCTTGAATTCATTAATCCGGATCTGTCCTTCCGACTTGTATCCGATATCAACCAGAACGTTTTCCTTATCTACCGCAATGATCCTGCCTTTAACAACCTCACCCTCGGCAAAACGCTTGAAGCTCTCTTCATACATACTCATCAGATTCTCCATGGTTTCTTCCCTGGCGTCATCTGATCCTGCGGCATGGTCTGAAGATTCAGCCGCGGACAGCGCCGGTGCTCCCGGCAAATTGTTGCTGTCCAAATTTTCGTTGTTTGCAATCTCTTCCATTAATAAAAAATCCCCCTTAGCCTTTATTTTTTATCCTGCTTCTTCAAGTAGGATAAGTGGGTACATGTATCAGACTACTTTTAAAAAAACAATGTATTTTTTGGCAAAAAGGATAATTGGACGGTTATTTTTATAATTCCCGGCAGGTTGTTTTAAACGGATAACCGACAGGTCAGGATGATTAAACTGTAATATCGGATGATTCAATCTGTTTTGAAACCAACGACAATCCCGGCGGGCAGACATTTCCGAAACCGGCTGAAAGGTTTCCTTTCAGGACGATTATGCCTTTTCAATCGCCTTCAACATGATTGTGACGACTTCTTCAAGCGACAGGTCCGTGGTATCGATGCGGATCGCGTCCTCAGCGGGTTTCAGCGGTGCGACAGCACGGGTACTGTCATTTCTGTCCCGCTGAACAATGTCCCTTTCAACTTCCTCAAGGGTTTGGGAGGAGCTGTTCTTCATTTCAGTGAATCGCCTCACCGCTCTTGTGCGCGGAGACGCATCCAGAAAAAACTTCACCTCCGCGTCCGGAAAAACCACGGTCCCCATATCCCTGCCTTCGAATACGACCCTTTTTTCCATGCCGATTCCCCGTTGCAGCTCCAGAAGAAACCTTCTGACAGCGGGTCTGGCGGAAACCGCCGAAGCCATCATGGTAATCTCAGGCGTCCGGATGAGTTCCGTAATATCCCGATCTCCTGAAAAAAGCTTCAACCGGTTTGAAATCAGCTCAAACCGCAAGGAAAGATTCCGGCACATTTCTTCCAGGGCGCTGTCGTCATCCGAGGATACACCCCGCTCTTTTGCAGCCAGCGCGATGCCCCTGTAAAGTGCTCCGGTGTCTATATATCTGAATCCCAGGCGGTCTGCGACAATCCGGCTGACGGTGGTCTTGCCCGCGCCCGCAGGCCCGTCTATGGTGACCACGATGGGTTTTTTCCGTTTCACAGCAGGCTCTCCAGTGCTTTTAAAAATCTCCTGTTTTCCGATTCAAGCCCAACCGTAAGACGTATGGTATCCGGGAATCCATAAGATGTCATGGATCTTACAATAACGCCTTTCCGGAGCAGCCTCTCGTAGACATCATCCGCATCCCCCACCCGGATCAGAAAAAAATTGGCCTGGGAAGGAAAGTAGGTAACACCCATCCGGTCAAGAGCCGCATACATGAAATCAAGCCCCTCGTGAACCAGCTTCAGCGTTCTGGCAAAAAACTCCCTGTCATCCAATGCCGCCAGCGCGGCTGCCTGAGCAAGAGAATTTACGTTAAAGGGCTGCCTGATTTTCTGGAGCACCCTGCCGATATCTTCCGCCATCAAACCATAGCCGACACGAAATCCCGCAAGACCATAGGCTTTTGAAAATGTTCTGAGGATAACAACACGGCTGTCCGGACCCATGGTTTTCATGCTGTTCAGGGAGGATGGCTCCCGCACAAACTCGATATATGCCTCATCGATCACAATGAGTATCTCTTCCGGTATTCTTTTGATAAAAAGTTGAAACTCCTTTTCCAGAAGAATCGTTCCCGTGGGATTGTTGGGATGGGTCAAAAAAATCATCCGGGTTCTGGGGGTAACCTTTTCCGCCATTGCGGAAAGGTCGATCCGCAAAGAGGACAGCGGAACAGCGACCGGAACAGCCCCTACGCTTTGAACCAGAATCTCATACATCAGAAATGACGGCTGCGGCATGATCGCTTCGTCGCCGGACCTCAAAAATGCTTTGGTCAGCATCCCGATAACGTCGTCCGAACCATTTCCGAGAACGATGTTTCCAGGAGACAGATTCAGGATTTCCGATAACTTTCGGGTCAGATAATACCCGCTGCCTTCCGGATATCGGTTTGCGTTTTGAAGCGCGCCTGCCGCGGCTTTGACCGCCATCGGCGAAGGTCCGAGCGGATTCTCGTTGGAAGCCAGTTTAATGGAATCCCGGATTCCATATTCCCGCTCGAGCGCTTCCATGGGTTTGCCGGGAGTGTAAGGCTGGATCGCCTGTATATATTCAGGGATGGACAGCTTCATCTGCATTTTCCTTTTCCATATTTTCCAAACAATTCCATCTCATGTAAACCGTTCATTGTAGAGCCATATCCTGTTTTTTCGTATCGAGCCCTGTTGCATGCGTTTACACGATACTACATACAATTATCCGTGAAAACGAGTTTATACGGTCCCTGAAACGTGAACCATTTCAGCATTCAGGCGCCCGGGCTATATAAACCTTTTGAGAATTTTTTTCAAATCTTTTGTTTTCCTGAAAATGTTTGTCTGGTATGGTAACCGGATCGAATCAAACCAACTCTTAGGAGGCAGGGAAAAAAATGCCAAAGGTCAAAACAGGTCTTGAAAACCTCATTGAATCCCCTTCGGATCAGATGTCAAACCAGCGGATCGGGCTGTTATGCAATCCGGCTTCGGTTTCCGGCAACCTGGTCCATGCCGTAAACCTGATTCAAAAAACATTTCCAGGGCAGCTGGCTGCCCTGTATGCACCTCAGCATGGATATTTTGCGGAAAAACAGGACAACATGATCGAATCGAATGACATGATCAATCCGGAACTGCAGATCCCCATTTTCAGCCTTTACGGAAAAACCCGGATTCCCACCCGTGAAATGTTTGATCCCATCGACACGATCATCATAGACCTTCAGGATGCCGGTACACGGGTATATACGTTTATTTATACCATGTCCTACTGCCTTGAATCCGCCGGACGTTTTAATAAAAAGGTTGTCGTTCTGGACAGACCGAATCCGATTGGGGGCAACAAGGTGGAGGGAAAT
The DNA here is from genome assembly GCA_964578935.1 of uncultured Desulfobacterales bacterium. Taxonomy (GTDB): domain Bacteria; phylum Desulfobacterota; class Desulfobacteria; order Desulfobacterales; family SURF-7; genus JAQYVL01. Next base: position 8,968 of record CAZOEW010000026.1, read on the forward strand.
ATTCTGAAGCCGGACTGCAACTCTTTTGTGGGGCGTTTTCCCATCCCCATGCAGCATGGCATGACTATCGGAGAGCTCGCGAAATTTTTCAACGAGGTCTATAACATCGGCTGCGACCTCCAGGTGATCCGGATGAAAAACTGGAACCGGAGCATGCTCTTCCGGGACACCGGACTGCCCTGGGTTCCCCCTTCCCCCAATCTTCCGACTCCGGATTCCGCCATGGTGTATCCCGGACAGGTCATCTGGGAAGGCACGAATGTTTCAGAAGGCCGGGGGACGACACAGCCGTTTGAACTTTTCGGCGCCCCTTACTGGAATCTGGAAAAAATCAGAAAATCTCTTCCGGAAAGTGTTTTATCCGGAGTTGTTTTAAGACCCGCGGCGTTTGAGCCCACATCGAACAAATGGTCGGGCAAGCTGTGCCACGGATTTCAGCTCCATGTAACGAATCCCGAATCATACGGATCTTACAGGCTTTCCCTTCAATTACTGCAGGCGGTCATCAACCACCATCCAGAAAGCTTTGAGTGGAAATCTCCCCCATATGAATACGAATCCGAAAAAATGCCCATTGATCTGATTCTGGGGGACAAAGAAATACGAAAAAAAATCAGTAACAATGAACGCCTTGAAGATATTGAAAAATCGTGGCAGAAGGATCTGGAAGCCTTTAGAACAATCAGTAAAAAATTCTATCTCTATTCATAAATTTACACGATCAACCCCGTGCATCGATTGATGTTGAAAAGGATATTTTCGATTGAAAAACGATCATCCGGACTGGAAACGAATGCGCTTCAAGGGAAACAAGGTATGGGTGCTGTTGGACGCAACCGGAAAGCCCGCAATAAAAGACAACAGAGCGCTGATTAAATACCAGATTGATCAGGATCAGGAATACAGAGTATTACCGGATAATCTGGAAGAACTTGATTCCAGCGATCACCGGAACCCGGAGCATCCTGCGCCGCCTCCAAAAAAGCGGGCAAAAAAAACAAAATCTCCCGTCAAATCAGGGGAAAAAAATCTTCCGGAAAACACGATCTGCATGTATACAGACGGCGCCGCGTCCGGAAATCCGGGACCGGCCGGCATTGGTGTATGGCTTACTTATGAAGAACATGAAAAATCCATTTCCAGATATATCGGCGAAGCAACCAACAACATTGCTGAACTGGAAGCGATCCGGACAGGACTTTCCGAAGTGAAAAACCGCCATCTCCCGGTACGGGTTTTCACGGACAGCGGCTATGCGTACGGTCTTCTTGTCCTTGGCTGGAAAGCAAAGGCGAACCAGGAACTGGTAAAGTCCATAAAAACCCTTGCCGCGGATTTTCGCGATTTAAAATTCATCAAGGTGAAAGGACATGACGGAAATGAGGGAAATGAGCGCGCAGATTTTCTGGCAACTTCAGCAATAAAAAACCATGAAAAATGAGGAAACCGTAAAAAAGTCAACAGGTTGATGGCAAAGAAAAAAGCCCCGTATCCTGGATAGATACAGGGCCTGTTCCGTTAGAGAAAAGAGCGTGTAACGCTCATATTTTTAAAACCGCGAAAAGCTTACTGGTCTGAATCCGAGACCGAAATTTCTTCCGCGCCTTCTTTCTTCCAGGTGTCCTTGAGCTCATCAAAGCCGAGATAAAGTGCCAGGCATCCGCCAAGAAGCAGCATTGAAGGAAGAATGCCTGCCAATAACTGCAGAAATGCATTGAACCATATTGCAAGACCGATAATTCCAAGAACCGCTCCAATTGCTCCACCGATTAGTGTTTTCATAAAAAACCTCCCCTTGCTTAACGTAGAAATTTATTTTCAGAAAATCGTTCTAATGACTTTTTTTACCGTTTGAATTCGCGGACAAACATGCGACCGATGTTTTCATCTCGAAAGACAACCCTTGATCTCATCTCCACGAGACAGCTAAATAGAAGGTAGCACTGTTATCACAACCCACCGGTTTTGGCAAGCATATAATACCATTTTGGTATCATTACGGATAATATTTAAACCCTGCCTGCCGCAAAACCCGCATCCGGCTTCATCCGGCTGCCGATCCGACGTTTTCCATCCGGCAGATCAATCTCATATTGCAAACCACCTCCATATCTGTTAGCGTTTAACCCTTTCCAGAATCTGTCAGACAACAGGGCCTGTCACAATCCGACCAACTGACCAGCGTTTGAACAGTTTGATTATCGGCCGGACTAGTAGGTACGGATTTTAAACCATGCTTGATCGAATCAAAACCACTCCGGAGGAAATAAAGGAAGATTCTATGCCGGAAACAATAGACAAAACAAACATCTATCTCAGCCATTTTCCGGAGAAAATCGGCTTCTTCTCCAGGGCGCTGCTCAAATTATTTCTGACAAGAATACAGATCAATGATGCCCAGATATCCACGCTGAAAAAACTTCAGGAAACGGGAGTCATCGTTTTTGCGAACAAATACAAAAACAATTTTGATTTTCTATTTTATTATACCCGCTACAAACAGCTCAATCTCCCCTATCCGGAAATCGGATTTTATTATAGAATCATCTCCTGGCAGCGCATCAGCAGGCTCCTCCGGGTTCTTTATTTAAACCTCAACTATTTTTTTAAACATTTCTCTCTGCCGAATCCGTTTACAAACGGCTATTTTAAACATCAGCTCATAAACGGCAAATCCGGTTTTGTGGCACTGATCGATAGAAAAGGGTTTTATCGAAGATTTGTAAAAGCCAAAACAGACCCCATGAGGTTTCTCATTGATCTGCAAAATGAAATCGACAAACCGGTTTATATTGTTCCGCAGCTGATATTCTATAGCAACAATCCACGACGTTCGGAACCCACCCTTGTCGACATCATATTTGGCTCAGAGGAAAAACCCGGAAGAATCAGACGTCTTTTTACCCTGCTGAAAAATCCCAAAAAAGTTTTTGTGGAGATCTGCGATCCGGTCAATTTAAACGACTTTCTGAACCGGGAGAGCATTAAAAGCATGACGATTGAACATCAGGCTTTTAATTTAAGGCGATACCTGGTGAGAAGGATCAACCGTCATCGGCAAAGCATTATCGGACCGGTCCTGAAATCAAGGGTCGAACTCAAAGAAAATATTCTCACCAACGACAGACTCCAGAAGTTCATTATCGACAATGCAGAAGCTACGGAACAGCCGATTCGACAGGTTCAGAAAAAAGCAAATGAATATCTTGAAGAGATTGCCGCCAATTACAGCCAGAACTGGATCAAAATATTAGCCTTTGTCGTGAAAACAATCCTGAAAATTATGTTCGAAGACACGATTGTCGACATGGAGGGGCTTCAGAAAGTAAAAAAGATGTCTCAAAAAGGTCCTCTCATTCTGGTGCCGTGCCACAAAAGCCATCTGGATTATCTGATAATCTCCTATATTTTTCATATCAACAACATGATCTGCCCTCATATCGCAGCAGGCAAAAATCTTTCATTCTGGCCTCTTGGAACGATTTTACGGGGAGGGGGCGCCTTCTTCCTGCGACGAACGTTCAAGGGAGATCAGCTCTATTCAAAAGTTTTTTCGGAATATATTTATAAAATACTTGAGGAGGGGTTCAATATCGAAGTCTTCATTGAAGGCGGAAGAAGCAGAACCGGAAAGCTTTTGATGCCCAAACTGGGAATGCTTTCCATAATCCTTGACGCGCATATTAACAGGATATGCGACGATGCGATCTTTGTGCCCATTTATATCGGGTATGATCGTGTTCTGGAAGAGAAGGCCTACATCCATGAAATTGAAGGCGGCCAAAAGGAACCGGAAAGCCTGAAGCAGGTCATCAAAGCGAGAAAAGCCCTCAAAGCCCGTAACGGCAAGGTATATGTAAATTTCGGCGATCCGATTTCTCTGAAAGACTATCTGGATGAAAACCAGATCAGCGCTCAAAAACTTTCAAAAGACAAATTGAAAGCCTTGTGCGACAGGCTCGGTCTGCAGTTCCTGAACTCCATCAACAATATCTCTGTTGTCACCCCCCACGGAGTTATGGCCGCCGCGCTTCTAAATCTTTCAAGAAAACGGTTTGCAAAGGAACTTCTCAATGCCTGCCTTGACTCATACATGGCCCACCTTGAGGCTACGGGGGCCATGCTTGCGGATACACTTAAAAAAGATCCGAAAAACGCCTTTGATCAGGTTATGGAGAATTTTATTGACAGGAAATTCATTGAAGGCACCGCGACAAACAAACCGGATGAGCTCAAAGATGAAAACGCTTTGTTTAAAATCAATGAGAGCAAAAGGCCGAGCATGGATTATTACAAAAACAACTGCATTATCTTTTTTATACCGGCAGCCTATACCGCTCTTTCCATCCTGGAAACCGATTCTTTTCAATTTATTGATGACGGTATGATACTTCCCCATCACACCCTGCCGGATACCTACAATCTCACCTCGGCCGGATTCCGAAAATTAAAATTTTTTGCGGGGTTTCTGGGAACTTTTCTGGAGTCGTATCTGGTTGTCTTAACCTTTTTCACCCGGTATCCGAAAGACTCCATCGATACCAAGGACAGGCTGAAAAAAATCCAGTCCATGGGCAGCCGGATGCATAAAAACAGAGAAATCGAACGGATTGAATCCCTTTCGAAAATAAGTTTCAGCAATGCGGTTTCTTACTTTGTTTCCGACAAAAAAAACAGTATCGAAAATCAGAAAAAAATTGAGTTCTATCTGGAGCGAATCCAAAAATACCTGAACCTCTTACAGGATTAAATGAAGGCGTTAATACTTGCGGCAGGTTTTGGAACCAGACTCCTGCCTTTTACAAACCATACTCCCAAACCGCTGTTTCCGGTTTCCGGGCAGCCGCTGCTTGACAGGACGATCCAGGATCTCATAAAGGCCGGCTGCACGGGAATCATTGTCAACACCCATCACCTCCACCTGCAGATTGACGAATTTCTCCGAAAACAGAATTACGGAATCCCGGTGACCACGCGATACGAACCTGAAATCCTGGGCACAGGCGGAGCGATTAAAAACACATCCGACTTCTGGGACGAACAGCCCTTTATGGTGATCAACAGCGATATCCTGACCGACATCGACCTGAAAGAGGTATATGAATACCATCTTGGCCATGCTCATCCGGCGACACTTGTCCTTCACGACTTTCAAACGTTCAACACGGTCTCCGTAACCGGGGAAGGCTTCATAACCGGATTTGACAAGTCAGACGCGGCCCCTGATTCGAAGGCCCCTCGAAAACTGGCGTTTACAGGGATTCAGGTTATCGACAGCGATCTTCTGAATCGGATACCGGATCACTGTTTTTACAGCGTTATCGATCTGTACAAAAACCTGATCTCCGCGAACCGGAAAGTAAAGGCGCTTATTTTAACCGATCCTTTCTGGAGAGATATCGGGACACCTGAAGCATACCATGATGCGGTTTATGAAAAATCCGCACCAGAAGCATTTAAAAACGCATTTCCCGAATCCGCTTCCGGGCATATAACCATCACGAAACTCAAGGGAGACGGGTCTGATCGAAAATGGTACCGGTTGCGTTCCGGAGAGCAGACCCTGATTCTTGCAGACCACGGCATCCGGGAACATACCGGTATCTGCGAGGTTGACTCGTTCATTGCAATCGGCCGGCATCTGAAGGAAAAAAACATACCTGTTCCTGCAATCCATCTTTATGACGCCTTTTCCGGGATGGTTTTCCTGGAAGATCTGGGAGATGTCCACCTGCAGGACCTGGTAAACAAGACCCCTGGCCGAAATGAGCGCATCCACATCTATCGAAAGATAATCGAACTCCTTGTCCAGATGTCTCAAAACGGTAAACAGGACTTCGATCCCTCTCTGGCATTTCAAACACCCGCTTACGACAGAGCGCTTATCCTTGAAAAAGAGTGTCGATATTTTCAAACCGCCTTTTTAAATGGATATCTTGAAAAGAAGATCTCCTTTGAAACCATGGCGGATGACTTTTTTTACCTTGCGGATATGGCTCTTGCGCACGCTGTAACGGGGTTTATGCACCGGGACTTTCAATCCAGAAATATCATGGTGAAGAAAGGCCGTTTCTATTTCATCGATTTTCAGGGCGGCCGCGTGGGGCCGCTGCAATACGATCTGGCATCCCTCCTGATCGATCCCTATGCAGAACTTCCTTTCGAGGATCAGATGGAGCTTGCGGACTTCTGCTTTCAAAAGCTGCAAAAAACAACGCCGATCGACAAAGAGAAATTTCTGAAAGGCTATTGTTATTGCGCTCTCACGAGAAACCTCCAGATTCTGGGCGCATTCGGATTTCTGAGCCGGGTAAAAGGAAAAAAATGGTTTGAACAGTACATTCCCTGTGCGATAAGATCCCTTGACACTTACCTGAAAAACCTTGAAAACAAAGAACTGCCTGTTTTAAAATCAATTGCAGAAACCATTATTCAACAAGAGGCGCCCTGATGAACAGAATCAAAATCATGATCAACGGAATTCCCGGAAAAGTGGCAGCCAATATTGCCGGCAATGCGCTTTCCGATGACCGGTTTGAGGTTCTTCCCTTCTCTCTTACCGGACCTGAAATCAATGAAACGGTTTTCCATTTGGATTCCATGAAGATCCGCCTGATCCACCCGGATGAGCGCGATCATGCGATCCAGGATATCATCAAGGAGAATGAGCCCTTTATCTCGATTGACTACACGCATCCCTTCGCTGTGAATGACAACGCGGACTTTTACTGCAGAAAGGGACTTCCTTTTGTCATGGGAACAACCGGAGGAGACAGGAAACGCCTTTGTGATACGGTGGAAAAATCAAACATACCGGCTGTCATCGCGCCAAACATGACCAAACAGATTGTCGGCTTTCAGGCAATGATGGAATATGCCGCGGATACCTTTCCGGGCATCTTTAAAGGATATTCTCTTGAAATCAGGGAGAGCCATCAGAAAGGCAAGGCAGACACAAGCGGGACCGCGAAAGCGATGGTGGAAATCTTCAACAGGCTGGGCATTCCTTTTTCCACAGAGGATATCATACAGGAGCGGAATCCGGACAGGCAAAAAACCGAATGGAAAATACCGGAAAAATATCTATCCGGGCACGCCTGGCATACCTATTCCCTGGTCTCGGAAGATCAGACCGTGAAATTTGTATTCAAACACAATGTAAACGGACGCGATAACTATTCAAAAGGCACGTTTGACGCAATTTCATACCTTGAAAAAAAGCGCAGGGAAGGTGCGGTCGGAAAAGTTTTTACAATGATCGATGTTCTGAAAGGATAAAATGGACTACATTTTTTTTACAAGAGAGGTTAAAATCTCCTGCTGATAGGTTGTCACGTTTTTGAATTTCACCGCGACTCCTCTTGATGTTGCCCTGACGACTTCGCCTTCAATCCTGAAGGGGATCTGAGAGTTCGGGATGGAAAAGGTCAATCCAATATCCGCGCCCTCGCCAAACAGTTCTCTGGTTTCTATAAAAATGCCGCCCGCGCTGATATTTTGAATAAAATCTCTGAAAAAACGATCCTGTGATGAATAGTCAACGGTAATCACGCATGGTTTGCGGGGATGGGCCCTTGCTCCATTTTCATTCCACTGTTTCAGAAGCTCCAGCAGTCTGAGCTGTTTCTCCCTGGAAGTGTTTTTTATAAGTCCCACAAGTTGATCAAAGACACTCGGTTCATTATCAGAAGTCGACATATCAAACATCCTTTGCAAGAAATTAGTGAGCTGTTGTCTGGAAAAACCATGGAAAAGAACTCTTGGGCTGTTTTATGGTTTACCGCTCGATAACGGAGCTTTTAAAATCAACCTATTTTGCTGGAATTAATTACAAATATACGCAGATGCCGAATTTTGTCAAATCATTTATACCGTTCTGGCTGTGAAATCGTTACTTTTCCCCAACCAGCTCCATACAAACCAAAAACGGAAATCGAAAATAAAACGAGTAATGATAACAGGCTACGACATTTTCTTAACATACCATTTTAATTTTTGCACCCAGGCCCAACGTGTGGAAAGCCTTTTTGCAATCTGACTGAAGCTTGTGGAACATTTCCAATCCACTGCACAAGATTGCGGAAACCCGGGCATTTTTTTATCTGCCTCTATCGTAGTCAAATTCAATCTCCACCCGACGATTCGAACTCCTTCCGCTAAGCGTTTCATTGCTGTCCACCGGATTGATCGATCCCATTCCAATCGCCGTGATCTGCTCCTGGCGCACACCTTTTCCCACCAGAAAACTTTTTACGATGTTCGCCCTGAACCGGGAAAGACTTTTATTATAACTGAATACGCCGGAAGAGTCGGTATACCCGACGATATTGATGGATAAATCCGGATAATGCGTCAGAACCGCAGCTATTTTACTCAGCCTCTCCACATCATCGCTTGATAAATCATTTGAATTGTTTTGAAAATTTACAACCAGTTTTTTTTCTAATATCGAGGTAAGCTCAGCGACCTTTTCGCCCTTCTGCCTGATGCTCTCACTGAGCTGTTGCGCGCTCTTCCTGCGGCTGTCTTCACTCTTTCTGAAAGTCTCCTTTGTCAGGTATCCTTCAGCCGTTTCCGGGCTGTTTGCAGCTCGGACCAATGCCTTCCCGATGTTCTTATTGTCATCGGAACTTTCCATCCCGCCTTTTTTTGCATTTTTTTTCGAGAACGCTTCATTTTCGTCAAGGGGGATACCACCTGATTCAGCAGGCAGCAAATGGCTGTCCGGATCATTTGAAACTGCGATCCCATTTTGTTTCCCGGGTGTTTTGACTGAAAAATGGCCGGCAAATTTTTTTTGCTCTCTCCATCCCTGATACACCCGGTCAAGCAGGGCATTTGCTTCATCAAAATAATAAAAATATCCGGCGACAAGAAAAAACATCGCAATGACCGCGGCTTTCAGAAATGGCTTTCCCCTCTGATGTTGAACCGGTTCTACTGGAATGACCGCTGCTGCTTGTTCCGGTTTTTCCTTAACCGCTTTCAGCTCAACAGGCTTTTCTTTCCGGACATTTGATTTTTGCGGTATTCGCAGATCTTCCGCGCAATCTCTGACTATCTCCGCAGTAATACGCTGAATCCCTCTGACATATCCGGTTAACAGCGCGTGGTCACTAATGATATTGATCGTCCGGGGAAAACCGGCTGAAAAATGGGCGATCTCCCTGATCGCATCGGGTGTAAAAATTTCTTTTTCCGTTCCGGCTACCTTGAGGCGATGCCGGATATACTCGCCGGTTTCTTTTTCACTCAAGGCATATACATTGTAGTTGATGGTGATCCGCTGCCGGAGTGCCCGGTTTCGGGGCTCCCACAAAAGGTCGTTAAATTCATTCTGACCGACAAAAAAGATGTTCAGCAGTTTTGTGGTCTGTTTTTCAATATTGGAAAGAAGTCTTATCTCTTCAAGAAGAATATGATTCAGACGCTGAGATTCATCGATGATCAGCAGCACTTTTTTATTTTTGGCATAGGCTGCTTTCAGGAATCGTTCAAAATAGGAAAGAAACTCTCCCTTGGTGCTGAAATTCTTGTCAATTCGAAAGGCTGTTGCGATATAATTTAGAAAATCGAGTTTTTCCAGATTGGGATCCGGGACAGTAGCGGCAATGACATTATCTCCCAGGCTGTTTATCAATGCGTTAATCAGGGTTGTTTTCCCGGTTCCCACATCCCCGGTAAGAAGCAGAAATCCCTTATTGTCCATGATCCCATATTTCAGCGTCGCAAAGGCTTCCTTGTGGTTCTCGCCAAGCCATAGGAATCTCGGATCCGTGCTTATCTGAAACGGTTTTAAGTTAAGATTATAATGGGAAAGATACATGGTGCCTGATACTCAAATCCGGTGTCTTTAAAATTGCCGGATTCAAAGTCCTGTATTTCAAATCCAGCGTTCAAACTACAATCATGCTGAGAAGAGCCCGCATAAAATGACAGACAGAACCGTCATAGCCATGCAGGCTTTCTATCATAGAAAACAAAAACTTACAAACAACAATTCCAACCGGTTCGAAAATGGGGATACGTGGAGAATATGTTGAATTCCTTAAAGATCATACCTGACGGCTTCGTAAAAAAGCGTAAATCAGTATTCCGGAAAGAACCATGGCGCCGCATAAAAGCTGACCCGCAGACAAAGACATAAAGACAAAACCAAGATGTGCATCCGGTTCACGGAAAAATTCGATTACAAATCGGATCAGGCCGTAACCAAGCAGATAAAACGCAAGCATGCTTCCCTTTACCCGGACTCTCTTGCGCAGCATCCACAGGATTCCAAAAAGGAAAACCCCTTCAAAAAACGCTTCATAAAGCTGTGAGGGATGACGCATCTCCGCACCATAAGCAGCCGGGAAGTACATCCCAATCGGGGAAGTTGTTACACGCCCGTACAGTTCTCCGTTAATAAAATTTCCAATCCTGCCAAACGTATACCCCAGTGGAATTACCGGAATCAGCAGGTCCGCCATTTCAGAAAAATCAAGCCCGGCTCTTCGAATATACAACCAACTGGCCAGCAAAACGCCAATCACCCCCCCATGATATGACATGCCGGTAATACCGGTAAAGCGGAAGCCGTTTGAGAATTCAAAAGGCAGAATGATTTCGGCAGGATGATTGATGTAATACGGCAGATTATAAAAAAGAACATATCCCAGACGCGCACCAATGAGGAGGCCCAGAATCATGTTCATCAAAAGGTTCTCCAACTGTTCTCTCGAAATATCAAACCGGTCTTCGGTTTTCAGCCTGTAGAATGCCATCCCATAGGTGAGTGCAAACGCTACGATATACATCAGTCCATAATACTGAATTTTGAAACCACCGATTTCAAAAAGAACCGGATCCAGCTTTTCAGGTATATGCTGCCAGAAATCCCAGAAACTCCTAACCATCAGATCTCCCTTTATTCAACACCCATTTTTCAATTACTTCATAGACGAGTTCTCTTTTTATCGGCTTGGCAAGATAATCATTCATGCCCGCCTCGATGCATGTCTCCCGATCTTTTCTCATTGCGTTGGCCGTTACAGCCACGATTGGAATTCCTTCCGGCATGTTTCTGCCAGCCGCCTTGCCGCTTTCGGCGGATGAATCGGTTTTGGCAACCATTTTCGCTTCCCACTCTCGTATGGCTTTGGTGGCATCGATCCCATTCATTTCCGGCATTTGAATATCCATGAAGATGATATCATAATCATCGGGAGATTTGGTGTAAAACTCCAGAGCCTCACGACCATTCTCGGCAATTCGAAGAGAGTACCCCGCTTTTTCCAGCAATATCTTTACCAGTTTCTGATTAATCGGATTGTCTTCCACGACAAGGATATTGACAGACCGTTTCATCTCTTCTCGAACAGAATACTGAGTTAAGATGTGCCGTTCGGAAGATTCATCCGTTTTGAGCGTCTTTTTATGAATACCGAGTAACCGCCTTACCATCTGGAAAAGCCTGTCCCTTCTGACCGGCTTGGCGAGAAATCCGTCAAACCCGGCTTCCTCACATTTTTTTGCGTATCCCGGCAATGGAACGGAAAGGGCGAGCAGGGGCATCTGTGAAAAAGATCCTGCATTCGCTCTGATTTCTCTGACCAGGCTGAACCCTACCGAAACATCTTTTTCGATATCGATTATGCAAATATCATAAGGACGGCCCCCCTTCTCCGCCATTAAAATTTCGGGGACGACATCGTTGCATTGTTCAAACGAATTGACGGTCATCTCCTTCAATGTCAGCGCCTGAACTAGAATCCCTTCATTTTCATAATCTGTTCCGGCAATCAAAGCCCGTTTCCCGGCCAGCTCTGCGGGAGCGGTTTTTTCGATTCCGCTTTCGCTCACCCTTTTCATCATGGCCGTAAAATAAAAACAGCTCCCTTTACCTGGAACGCTTTCCACACGGATATCGCCGCTCATCAGTTCGGCAATTTTTTTGCATATCGACAGGCCCAGACCGGTTCCCCCATATTCCCTTGCCATTGATCCCTCTGCCTGCTGAAACGGATCAAAAATGAGATCTGTTTTTTGTTTTGAGATGCCGATTCCGGTGTCACTCACGGCTGCAAGGATTTTTACATGGCTGTTCTCTTCGCTTTCAATATCAAATAAAAGCTCTATCTTTCCGGCCTGCGTAAATTTGACGGCATTGCTCATCAGATTCAGCAGAACCTGCCGCAGCCTGAAGGGGTCTCCATTCAGCTTTGACGGGACACGGTTTCCGATCCTGCAAAGCATTTCAACCGGTTTTTCCCGAACTCTCGGCCGGACCAGTTCGCAGATATCATGGCACAACACTTCAGGGTCAAAATCAATGTTCTCCAGTGTCATCTTGCCGGCTTCTATTTTTGAAGCATCGAGTATATCGTTTATCAGGGCAAGAAGTGCCTCACTGCTCATCTTGATGGTTCGGGTATAACCGCGCTGTTCATCATCCAGGCGGGTCTCAAGAAGGATGTCGGTAAAACCGATTATCCCGTTTAACGGTGTGCGGATTTCATGGCTCACGCTTGCAAGGAAATGGGTTTTTGCGGCAGAAGCCTGTTCCGCCTTCTTAGCCATTTTATTTGCGTGGTCAATGGCGGATTTGAGCTGTTTATTAACCTCGATAAGCTCTTTCATAACACCTTTTTCACGATCAATCCGCTCAATTCTGGCTAAGAGCTCGGCCAGATCAAATGGTTTGGTCATGTAATCCGAGGCACCCGCACTGATGATCTCATGATAGGAGTGCTCGGTTGAATATCCGGTCATGAGTATGAATTCAAGGCCGGGAAACAATTTTCTGGCACTTTTCATCAGTTCAATTCCATTCATGTCCGGCATAAAAACATCGGCGATCACAAGGTCAAAAGCCCCTTTTCGAATCATCTCGAGCGCGGTAATGGAACTTGCGGCCTTCCGGCAGCGATAGTTCTTCAACTGCAGGTAACTTTCAAGACTCTCAAGAAAAAGTTCCTCGTCATCAACAATCAAAATAGATTTAATTATCGCGTCATCCATAGCTGCTTCCGCCTGAGACCGGACCGCTTCCGTTTTTCCGGCTCTGCCGGTTGATTATAAACGCAAAGACCGGATTCATGCCCGGATCGACAGATCCGGACATGAATCCTTATTTTACGCGTTCTGTATACTGACCGGTTCGTGTGTCTATTCGGACGATCTCCCCTTCTTCCACAAATGGAGGAACCTGCAGCACGATTCCGGTTTCAAGTGTTGCAGGCTTTGTACTTCCCGATGCCGTATCTCCCTTAACCCATGGATCGGCTTTAATCACTTTCAGATCGATGAAATTCGGCAGCGAAAGTCCGATGGGTTTACCATCGAAAAAAAGGACCTGACATTTTGTATTTTCCTTTAAAAGATCCTTGGCTTCGCCGACCTGATCCGAAGTAAGGAACTCCTGACCGTAAGTTGATGTATTCATGAAACAATAATTCTCACCATCATGGTACAGGTACTCCATTTCATGCTGTTCCATATTGGCTTCATTGAATTTTTCTCCGGACCGGAAGGTCCTGTCAAACTGTGCACCGGTCACCATGTTTTTCAGCCTGCATTTATAAAGGGCTTGTCCCTTTCCCGGCTTGACAAACTGAAATTGTGAAACGATATAAGGCTCCCCGTCAATTTCAATTTTCAATCCTTTTTTGAGGTCTCCGCTCTCATACATTGGTTGTTCTATCCTCCATGATATTGTAACTGTTTTTTTTAAACAAAACCCATAACGATATTGATCTAAAGCCGTGTAGAACTGATCTTAACACTCTCAAGTGGGTGTTGCGGCAGTGGATTGCCGTTGCCGCATCCGGTTTTCAGACTCCATTCTGCGAACCTCTTTGACAAAACGCCTGACACGATTAAAATCCTTTTTAAAGCGAACCGGCTTACCGCTTGAATCGATTTCATTGGTGCCCGTACAGCTGTCAACCCCCGCGGGTGCAGCCCGGAGTATTCCCTGAGAGACATTGTCCGGTGTCAGCCCACCGGCAAGTATAACCGGTATCCGGCTTTTTTGAACCAGTTCCTTTGCCTTTTCCCAGTCACAGGTTCTGCCTGTAATTCCAACAAATCCGCTTACCGGCTGTTTTTCGGTAACAGGTCCCGATGCAACCCCGAGAAACGTATCGGTTAAAAAAAAATCACTCACGGGTTCAAACATCCCCGCCATCTTCATGACGGAGAATCCAGCCGCTTTCCCGGTCTCGGGAATCGGAATCGACCGCATGATTCCAATCTCAGGAAATCGCTCTTTAATCTGCTGCTGAAGCAAAACAAGGGTTTCATTTCTGCCGGGAAATCCTTCAGCTTCGATCAGATCTTCACAAAAATGTGCAATATCGGGCTGATAATAGTCAAGTACCCTGAAAATGGACTCTTTATTACTGAACAGCGGGATCAGGCTGCTTTTTGAAGGAGAATCCCGAAGAACCCGCATCGTTTCAAGGATACCGGGCTGTTTCCAGTTCTCTTCCGATATGAGGACACTTCCGATATGATCGACATCCGCTTCAATCAGGTTTTCAGCTTCCAAAGGCTCCTGAACTTCGTATATCTGTATGATGATTCTGCCCATCCTCCTGATTTCCCGGTCGTCTGTTTTCCGCTGATCCCAAACACCCTCCGGCGGATTCCCGCCTGAAAATACCAAACAAAAACCAGTATATGGTTGATATTGACATTTCCTGCCGGATCTATCATATTCACTCTCAATTAGCAATTTGTTTAAAGCGGATAATTTTCTCTCATCACTGAATCATGTTCAACAATTTCAACCTGGGCAAATATAACAAGCGTACAGAAAACAACTTGATTTTTTGCGGTTTTGAAGGTATTTCGCTTTTCAAATTTGATCGTCTCGTAAAAAGTCACCATTTTGACGCTACAGAAAAAAAATTCAAGGGATGAGCATGATACTGATCATTGATTTTGGTTCACAATTTAATCAACTAATCGCTCGCCGTGTCCGCGAAAGCCATGTCTACTGCCGGATTGTGCCGCCCGGAACTCCCATGGAGACGATCAAAAGTTTGAACCCTGAAGGAATCATACTCTCCGGCGGACCTTCCAGCATATATGAAAAAAACAGCCCGAAAGTCGACAAAAAAATTTTTGACTTAAAAATACCGGTGCTGGGCATCTGCTATGGAATGCAGTTCATGATCCATGCCCTGGGAGGCAGTGTAAAAAAAGCGCAGAAGAGAGAGTACGGCTTTGCTGAACTTACGATAAAAAACCCGGAAGGGCTTTTTAAAACCATTGACAAAAAAACAGTCTGCTGGATGAGCCATGGAGACTCCATTGAAAAACTTCCAAAAGGTTTTTCCGTAACCGCATCCACCGAAAACACCACGATTGCGGCAACAGAAAATAAAACAGCGGGTTTTTACGGCCTTCAGTTTCACCCCGAGGTCCATCACACGCCAAAGGGAAAAAACATGCTGCATCACTTTCTGTTTGACATTTGCAGATGCAAACGGTCATGGACCATGAAAAATTTCGCTAAAAACGCGATCTCGGAAATTCAAAAAAACGTCGGCAGCCAAAAAGTGATTCTCGGTCTGAGCGGCGGAGTCGATTCGTCTGTAACGGCACTGCTGATTCATCAGGCGATCGGGGAAAACCTGACCTGTATTTTTGTCGATAACGGCCTTCTCCGGAAAAATGAGGCGGAAAAACTCAAAAAAACTTTCGAGCAGCATTTGAGAATAAAAATCCGTTTTGTAAAAGCGGGCGAAAAATTTTTAAAGGCGCTTGCAAAAATTTCAGACCCGGAAAAAAAGAGAAAAATAATTGGCAAAATTTTTATGGATGTTTTTGAGGCTGAAGCAAAGAAAATCAAGGATGTCGAATTCCTGGCCCAGGGAACCCTGTATCCGGATATTATCGAATCCCAATCCGCGTTCGGAGGTCCTACCTCCATTATTAAATCCCACCACAATGTCGGCGGACTGCCGGCTAAAATGAAATTAAAACTGGTGGAGCCGCTTAAATATCTTTTCAAAGATGAAGTACGGCAACTGGGCAAAACGCTCAAGCTCGATGATGAGATGATATGGCGGCAGCCGTTTCCCGGACCAGGCCTTGCCATTCGAATTATTGGAGAAGTTACACGAAAACGCCTTGCGATATTAAAGGAAGTAGATGCGATACTTCTCGATGAAATCAGGGCGGCTGGATATTACAGAAAACTCTGGCAGTCTTTTGCGGTGCTTCTGCCGCTGAAAAGCGTGGGCATCATGGGAGATCAAAGGACATATGAAAACATTGTCGCGATCCGGGCGGTGACCAGCAAAGATGCCATGACTGCCGACTGGGCAAGACTTCCGCATAAACTTCTCGGAAAATGTTCAAATCGTATCATTAATGAAGTTAACGGGGTCAACCGGGTTGTTTTTGACATCAGCTCAAAACCACCCAGTACCATTGAATGGGAATGACAACCTATGGAAAACAATGATTCCAAAAGCTTTAAAATCCGCTTTGACGATGATGAATCGATACAGCCGCCTCGAAAAGAGGAAGTCAGCAGCGATCTGCCGCTTAAAAAACTCAACCAGCGGCTGACGTTCATTTCAATCCTGATACCCTGCCTGATTGCGGTAATCATTATCATCGTCTATATCGGCCTCAATAAAAAAATCTCCGTCATTCAGGACAGCGGTTCCATCAAGGTGCAAAGCCTTTCAAAAGAGCTGGAAGAAAAGCTGGCATCCCTGTCCGGAAATACAGATCAACTGAAAGAGTTGATGGAGAATCAGTCGACACAGTTTGAAAAAAAACTTTCCGCGGTATCCGGGGATTTGGGAAAAAATAAAAATTCTCTTAAACAGTCGGTCGATGCAAAAGCGAACAAAAGCGACCTGAATAAACATGTTGCGGAAATTTCCGCCAAAATTGAAGGCCTCAAAAAAAATATCAGCACGGTCTCATCTGATATCCAGGCGCTGGATGCAAGCCTGAACAGCAAAATGGAAAAAGAGCTGAAAGGCCTCTCTGATACGCTTGCCGCTATGACCTCGGATGTAAACCGGCTGAAGCAGGAGATCAGCCGGCTGTCTGATACAGGAATCGACCAGAAAAAGCTTGCTTATGAATTGAACCTGCAAGAAAAAAAGTACAAGACAGAGCTTCGGCAGGCAATCATCGAGCTGGAGAAAAAAATTTCCTCTGCCGGGAAGGCTTCAGTCAAAAGCACGGAAGATCCGTTGAAAACACCCCTGCCGAAACCGAATACTTCGCTAAAACCCGCAGCAGGCCCGCTCAAAGGCAATGAAATTGTTGAGCAGGATATCCCGGAATAATTTGCCGGAACCGCAATTTGAGAAGTGTGCCCTTTGTCAGTACTAAGGAGTGACAATATTAAAGTCACTCCTCGGCTTGTCAAATAAAAGGAAAAATTTGACCAGATCGATCCGGCTTCCGCTGGTTTCAAGGTCGTCAGAAAAAATCGTATCCTTAATCCCCGCCTTGCCGATGGCCATTTTCAAGAAAAGATCATGAGTCAGTTTTAAGGTGGCATTGGCTTTTGGATCAGGATCTGTTTTACGGTGGTGCAGTACCGAATTCTCTAACGTCAACACATGGCTTTCATCGATATCCGTGAATACAATGTTCACCACCATATGTTTTCCTTCCGCATCCGGCCCGTTCAGACGTACGGACATGCTGTCAAAAAAAAGGGATACAGGAGTGTGTTTCAGTACCTCCATCATTTTGGCAATATCGACGCCTTTCTTCGGAGCCCCGTGACGCAACTCATTGGCGCCTGTAAGATAAACGTTTCGCCACACACCGGATTCGGATTGATAGCCAAGCTGGTCATATGTTTTTGCGAGAAGCGCTTTCGCCTCTATATTTTCAGGTTCCGCGAACACCAGGTGATTGAGCACCTCCGCCACCCATCGATATTCCCCCTTTTCAAAGGAGTCTTTGGCTTTCGCAAGCACCTTATCCGCCCCCCCCATATACTCGATGTATCGAACCGCCGAACTTTCCGGGGGCAATGGATTCAGATTGGCGGGATTTCCATCATACCATCCAAAATAGGCCTGATACACTGCTTTTGAATTGTGCGAAAGCGTTCCATAATACCCGCGGTTTGAAAAAAAGTTACTCAAAGACGGAGGAAGTTTAATCTGTTCCGATATTTCACGCGGGGTATACCCGGCATTGGCAAGCCGAACAGTCTGATCATGGATGTATTTATAAAGATCCCGCTGCTTCTTTAAAAAGTTTACCACCCGCTCATTGCCCCATATCGGCCAGTGATGGCTTGCAAAGTAAATTTCAGCATCACCGAACAGCGTAATGGCCTCATCAATATAGCCGCTCCACTT